>CAMASJ010000007.1 GCA_945860685.1 Akkermansia muciniphila | reverse complement strand
CTGATCCCGGAGCTGGTGGGAACGGTCCATTTCAGGAAGGGCCCCTCCGCGGCGGAGGTGGGGGATTTCGGTTCGGCCGGCGCGGCGGACCTGGGCCATCTGCGGCGGTTGGACCGCGGCTTCGCGACAGTTGTCGGGGGAAGTTTCGGCTATGCGCGTCTGGTGGCCGCGGACAGCCGCAAGGTCGGGGAAGGCGACCTGCTCTACGCGGTGGAGGGGCTGCATGAGGACGGTCCGTGGACCGTGCCCTCGGACTACCGGAAGGTGAACGCGGTGGTGGGCTACGACCGTGGGACCCACGAGCGCGGCTGGAACGTCACGGCCATGGCCTACGCCGGCAAATGGACCGCCACGGACCAGATCCCGTCACGGGCCGGCATCGGGATCTTCGACTCGATCGATCCGACCAACGGCGGGGACTCGCGGCGGTTCAGTCTCCAGGCGGACTGGCATGGCGAGTCCGAGAGGCATCGGACCCACCTGCTCGCCTATGCGGTGGGCTACGAGCTCGACCTCTACTCGAACTTCACCTATCGGCTGGCGAGTCCCGACGGCGACCAGTTCGAACAGCGCGACCGCCGTGCCATCATCGGGGGGAAGGCGGCCCACACCTGGATGCACGGCCTGGGAGAGCGGGATTCCGAGACCACCTTCGGCCTGCAGGTGCGCAGCGACTTCATCGAGAACGGGCTCTTCTCGACCGTCGGCCGCCAACGGGTGACCAAGCGGGACCATGCCGGGAATCCGATCCCGTCGACCACCCGCGAGGATCGGCTGACCGAGTCCTCGGTGGCGCCATGGATGGAAAACCGGACGCGATGGAACGACTGGCTGCGCACGACCGCCGGCATCCGCGCGGACGTGTATGGCGTGGACAACACATCGGATCAGGTGGTCAACAGCGGCAACCACGAGGCGACGATCGCGAGTCCGCGCGGCAGCGTGGTCTTCGGGCCATGGGCGGATACCGAGCTGTATCTCGGCGGAGGACTCGGATTCCACAGCAACGACGGCCGTGGGGCCACCACGCGGGTGGATCCCGCCTCGGGGACGGCGGTCAAGCCCGCCGACCTGCTCGTGCGCACCACGGGAGCGGAGGTCGGCCTCCGGACGGTCGCGGTGCCGCAGCTGCAATCCACGGTGTCCCTGTGGTGGTTGGACATCGATTCGGAGCTGCTGTTCGTGGGGGACGCCGGGGCGACCGAGGCCAGCCGGCCGAGCCGGAGGTTCGGGCTGGAGTTCGCGAACTACTGGACGCCGTTGAAGTGGTTGACCCTGGACGCGGACCTCAGCGTGTCCCAAGCGCGGTTCCGGGACGAGGATCCGGCCGGCGACCGCATCCCGGGCAGCGTGGGGACCGTGTTCGCGGCGGGGGTCGCGGTGCAGGAACTCGAGATGTTGCCGGGCTTCTTCGCGAGTCTGCGCCTCCGCCAGTTCGGGCCCAGGGCGCTGGTGGAGGACGGCTCCGAACGTTCGCGGGCGACGATCCTGCTGAACGCCCAGGTCGGATACCGCTTCGGCAGCCGTTGGACGTTGAGCGCGGACGTCTTCAACCTGCTGGACCGCCGCGACGACGACATCACGTACTTCTATCCGTCGCGCCTGCCGGGCGAGGTGGCGGGGCCCGACGACGGCGGCTACAACGACCGCCATTTCCATCCGGTCGAACCGGTTTCCTTCCGGGTGGCGTTGACCGGCCGGTTCTGAACCCGCAGGTCGAGGCATCCGGGAAACGGAAGGCCCGGGAACGCAGCGATGCGTGCCCGGGCCTTGGTTACGGACCGGAACCGGTCAAGAGACAGTGGGTGCCACGGGCGGCTTCACGGCCGCCTTCACCTCGATGTGCAGGTCGCGCAGCTGGCGCGGGGTGACGTGGCTCGGGCTCTCGGTCATGAGGCAGACGCCCTTCGCCGTCTTGGGGAAGGCGATCACGTCACGGATGCTCGTCGTGCCGCACAGGATCGCGCAGAGGCGGTCGAAGCCGAGGGCGATGCCGCCGTGCGGGGGAGCCCCGTACTGGAACGCGTCAAGCATGTAGCCGAAGCGGCTCCGGGTCTCGTCGGGCGGGATCTGGAGCAGTTCCTCGAAGATCGTCTTCTGCACGTCCGGCTGGTGGATCCGGATCGAGCCGCCGCCGAGCTCCACGCCGTTGACCACGATGTCGTAATGCTGGCCGCGGACCTTCTTCGGGTCGGTCTTGAGCAGCGGGATGTCCTCGGCGACGGGGGCCGTGAACGGATGGTGGCTGGAGTACCAGCGGTTCATCTCGCGGTCGAAGCCGAGCAGCGGGAATTCGACCACCCACATGAAGTCGAAGCGCGTCGGGTCGATGGTCAGCTTGCCCTGGCCCTTGAGCACCTCGGCGCAGTAGAGGCGGATCTTTCCGAGGATCTCGCACGCGTTGAGCCACTGGTCGGCGGCGAAGAGGATCAGGTCGCCTTCCTCGATGCCGAGCTTCGCGGTGAGCGCGGCCTTCTCGGTGTCGTTGAAGAACTTCACGATCGGCGACTTCCACTCGACCGCGCCGGCGGCGTTCTTCTCGACCTTGATGAAGGCGAGTCCCTTCGCGCCGAAGCTCTTGGCGTAGTCGGTCATCGTCTCGATCTGGCCCTGGGTCGCGCCGGCGAGGCCCTTGGCGTTGATCGCCTTGACCACGCCGCCGTTGGCGACCGCGTTGCCGAAGACGCCGAACTTCGAGCCCTTGAACTCCTCGGAGAAGTCCACCAGCTCCATGCCGAAGCGGGTGTCGGGCTTGTCGATGCCCCAGCGGTTGAGCGCCTCGTCGAAGCTGATCCGCTTGAACGGCGTGGGGATGTCCACGTTCAGCGCGGTCTTCCATACCTTCTTCAGCAGGCCTTCGATCAGCCCGTAGATGTCCTCGCGGTCGATGAACGACATCTCGATGTCCACCTGGGTGAACTCGGGCTGGCGGTCGGCTCGGAGGTCCTCGTCGCGGTAGCAGCGGGCGAGCTGGAAGTAGCGTTCCACGCCGCTGACCATGAGGATCTGCTTGAACTGCTGCGGGGACTGGGGAAGGGCGTAGAAGGTTCCCGGATCGCGGCGGTTGGGCACCAGGAACTCGCGGGCGCCCTCGGGCGTGGACTTGAAGAGGGTGGGCGTCTCGACCTCGAGGAAGCCCTGCTCATCCATGTAGCTGCGCGTGGCGATGGCCACCTTCGAACGCAGCCGCAGGTTCCGCATCATCTCGGGCCGACGCAGGTCCAGGTAGCGGAACTGCAGGCGCAGTTCCTCGTTCACCTTGTTGGCGACCTCGGGGTCGTCGACCTGGAACGGCAGGATCCGCGCGTGGTTGAGGATGACGAGGGACTTCGCGAGCACCTCGACGTCGCCGGAGGCGATCTTGGCGTTCCGGGTGCCGTCCGGGCGGACCCGGACCACGCCGGAGACCTCGATCACGGATTCGGCGTGGAGATGGGCCGCGGCCTCGAAGACGGCGGGGTCGAGGTCCGAGGGATCGAACACCGTCTGGGTGCGGCCCTCGCGGTCGCGGAGGTCGATGAACAGGACGCCGCCGAGATCGCGACGGGAGTGGACCCACCCGGTCAGGGTGACGGTGCGACCCGCGTCCGACGGGCGCAGTTCGTTGCAATGGTGCGTGCGCTTCATGCGAAACAGGGGCGGGAGGTTGTCCGTCGTCCCGCGGATTTCAAAGGGGGAAGTTCGGGGGCGTGGACCCCGGAACCGGCGTGGGCCCGGCCGCGGGCCGGCTTCAGCCCCGACGACGGTGGTGGCGGAAGGCCACCGCGGCACCAACGACGACCGCGGCGATCGCGGCGGAGACGCCGGGCGCTTCCGGAACCCCGACGAACTCCGACCTGAAAAGGGTCACCGGTCCGAAATTCGAGGGGACGTTCAACCACTCCGCGGAGGATCCGATGCCGGGGATGGTTCCCCAGGGTCCGGTGCCGTTGGCTCCGGAAGACGAGGGATTCGCCATCCACGAACCGCCGGAGGAAGCCGAGGCGATGTCGAGGAGCAGCGTGGGCAGCAGGTTCGGCTGCGAATCGCCGGGATTGGCCGCCGAGGACGTGGTGTAGCGCCAGCTCGAAGGGTTGGAGAACAAGGTCCCGGCCAAGGAACCGAACTGCCCCAGCCAACCGCCTTGGCCCCCGGCGTCCCAGGCCACGACATAGATCCGCTGTCCGAGGGAAAGCTGGAAGTTCCAGGACTCCGGCTCGCTCCAGTTGTAGGCGCCCGGATTGCCAGTCGAGCCGGATTGCCAGTCGAGCCGGATTCGTTCTGCCCGATGAGGGTCAGCTGCGTCCCGGCGGTGTCGCCGATGAACTACTGATAATGGTTGTCGGCCGTCACCTGTGCCGAAAAGGACTGCCCCGCGGCGCGCGACAGCGCCATTCCGCAGGCGGTCACCAAAAGGCATCGATGAAGGGTCTTCACAGTCGTTCTCCTCAATCGGTATCCTCTCATGGCCGGCGAGGGCGTCAATCGCCGAGCCGCGGGTCCGGAGGGCGGAGGCGAGTCAGTCCGTATCGATCCGTGTCCGAAGCGGTGGACCTGTGGCCATGGAATCCGGAATGGCCGTCTGCAGATCCCAACGATTCCCCGGAGCGGACCGCCCGGACGGACCTGGATCGGAGCATGGATCCATCGGATCCGCTGTAAGTGCGGGTATCCGATTTTCCCGATCCGCCGGCGACCGACGTATTGACAAGGCGTCCGGCCTCCTCCATACAACCCGCCGATTTTGGCGCCTCGGTAGCTCAATGGCAGAGCAGCTGACTCTTAATCAGTTGGTTCTAGGTTCAAGTCCTAGCCGGGGCACCACTTCCTTCCGTTGTCCTCTCCGATTCGGCTCTGGTTGCGCCGGTCCCGGAGCGAGCCCGACCCGAACTCCATCGCTCTCGGCCCTCTTCGCAGTCGGATTCCCAGTGGTTTCCGACCCAGGCTTCGATTTGCCGATGGCCTCCACGCCCGCTACCTTCCATCCTCTTTGAACATGCAGACCTTGTCCTCGCTGCTCCGGCCTTTCCGTCGCCTTCTGTTTGTGGGCGTCGTGTTGGGAACCCTTCTGGCGGCGATCCACCCGACCCGGGCCCGGGCGGAACTCGTCTACGAGAACACCTTGGGCTCGACAAACTACTCCCTCTTCACCCGGGAGTACGGCGACGACATCGTCTTGGCGGGCACGAGCCGGCATCTGTCCGAGTTCAGCTTCCTGTACAACGCCATCCTGCCGGCGGGAGTCACGACGCCGGCGCAGTGGCGTCTTCGGATCTACGCCAACGACGGTACCCGGCAGTACCCGGACGTCGTCACTTCGCAGCGGCCCAGCTCGTTGCTGTGGGAAAGCGCCTCGTTCCCGGTGTTGTCTGGATTCGTCACCAACACCCTTTCCCTGCCGCTGGTGCAGGTGCCCGACCGGTTCACCTGGACGATCGAGTTCAGCAACATTCCCCAGACCAGGGAGTTTGGTGCCGGCCTGATCATCGCGAACTACCCGACCTTGGGAGCCGAACTGGCACTGAGGGGTGGCGGAACAACGATCGGCAGCTACGCCGACTTCTGGGTGCAGATGGATCCCAACGACAACAATTCCTGGGCGTTGAATATCTTCAGTGCGAATCCGGACATCGGTCCCCAGGGCAATTTCTGGGTCCGGGTCAGCGCGGTTCCTGAACCCACTCCCCTCGTCCTGGGGACCTTGGGCTTCGGTGTCCTCCTCTGGGTGTTCCGCCGCGGCCGCAAGGCCTGAGCGTTCTCGCCTCGTCGGTGATCCTTCCCGGGTCACGGAAGACTTGACCCCGATCCGCGGCGGGCGGGAAATCGCATCCGTCGTGTCTCCCGCCTCCCCGTTGGAACGCCCGCGTCTGCGGGCCCTGATCGTCGAAGACTCCGAGTTCGACGCGCTGGTGCTGGTCAACCATCTCCGACAGGGCGGGTGGAAGGTGGAGCACAAGCGGGTGGCCGACGCCGGCTCGTTTGTCCAGGAACTCGCCGAGGGACGCTGGGACATCGTCCTTTGCGACCACTTCATGCCGGGATTCAGCGCCCCGGAAGCCCTGAGACTCTACCAGAAGTCTGGGCAGGACATGCCGTTCATCATCGTGTCCGGGGGCATCGAGGAAGGCGTGGCCGTGGAGGCGATGAAGTCCGGGGCCCATGACTTCATGACCAAGGGCGCGCCGGGACGTCTGGTGCCGGCGATCCAACGTGAGCTCCGCGAGGCGCAGGTTCGGGCGGCGCGCCGCACCGCGGAAGATTCCCTGCGGCGGAGCGAGCTGCGCTATCGATCGGTCTGGGAAAACTCGACCGATGCCGTCCTGCTCATGGACCTGGAGGGGGCCATCCGTTTCGCCAATCCCGCCGTGACCCGCCTGTTCGGCTGGGAGCCCGACGCCCTGACGGGCAAATCGATGGATGTCCTGCATGTTCCGGCGATCCCGGCTGGCACCTGGTGGTCCGCCGCAGGCGACGGGAACCGGAAGGTGTTCGAAACGCGGGCGGTGCGGACCGACGGTTCGGAGGTCGAGGTCGAGATCGCTTTCACGCGGATGACCATGGGTGCCCAGCTCTGGATCGTGGCGTTCGTCCGCGACATCACCGAGCGTCGTCGCCAGGAGGCCGAGATCCGGAAGAGCCGCGCCGAGTTCGCGGCCGCCAGGGAGATCCAGTCCCGCCTCTTCCCGAAGGCCTCACCGGTCCTAGCGGGCTTCGACATCGCCGGGGTCTCCCACGCCGCCGACGCCACCGGCGGGGACCTGTTCGACTTCCTCTCCCTCGCCGACGGCTCGACCGGCGTGCTGGTGGCCGACGTGTCCGGACACGGCATCGGTCCGGCATTGCTGATGGCCGAGACGCGGTTCTGCCTGCGGATGAACGCGCGCGACCACTCGGGTCCGGCCGAGATCCTGACCCACGCGAACCGGCTTTTGGCCGAAGACCTCGGCGGTAACCGCTATGTCACCGTCTCCTTCGTGCGGCTGGATCCGGAGACCCGGGAGCTGCGGCACGCGAGCGCCGGCCATCCCGCGACCTGGGTGCTGGACCGGTCCGGAGCGGTGAAGTCCCGCCTGCAACGCACGGGTCTCCCCCTGGGACGCCAGACCCCGGCCCGGGGACCGTACACGGAGAACCCGGCGATCCGGCTCGAATCGGGCGACGTGGTCGTTCTCCTCACCGACGGCATCGACGAGGCGATGCGGGCCGACGGCTCGCTCTTCGGCATCGACCGCGCCCTTGACCTCGTGCGGAACCACCCGGAACTGCCCGCGGCGGAACTGGTCGAACTCATCTGCCGCGAGGCGCGGGCCTTCACGGAACCCGAACCCCAAACCGACGACTTCACTGTCGTGTTGATCCGGGTCCTGTGAACACCGACCCCGACATGCGCCTCTTCTTCACCGGCGAGGCGATAAAGACCGAGCTGCTGGTGGTGTGGCTGGAGAAGCATGGCATCCCCGCGGTCGAGGAACCGGTCGACCCGGAGGCCGACGACGACGGGGATCTCTCGCGTCCGATGCGCGTGCTGGTGGCGGCCGCGGAATTCGAACGGGCGCAGCGGCTCTTCTTCGAGGAAAGGGAGGACGAACTTTGAACGACGAGAATCTTTCGGCACGGCTGGCCCGCACCGAGGCGGCCTTGGCCCACCTCGAACGCAACTACGACGGCCTCAACGCCGTGGTGATCGACCAGGGAAAGCAGCTGGCGAGGCTGCTGAAGCGTTTGGAGGAGCTGGGCCAGGCCTTCCAGGCCCAGGAGCCGGACCGCATGCTCCCCCACAACCAGAAGCCGCCGCACTACTCCCCCTGACAGGCCGCCGTCGCGGCCCCGGGTTCAGCGACCCTGCCAGGACGCGACGGACTCGTTGCCCCAGATGGCCGGGATCTCCTGGCGCCGGCGCACCACGGCCGACTTCCGGCCCTTCACCATCACCTCCGCCGCCAGCGCGCGGCTGTTGTAGTTCGATCCCATCACGGATCCGTAGGCGCCTGCGCTCAGCAGGGCGAGGTGGTCTCCTTCGGCGACCTTCGGCAGCGGCCGGTCCTTCGCGAAGTAGTCGCCGCTCTCGCACACCGGTCCGACGACGTCGGAAGACACCGGCTTCCCGCCCTTCTTCAGGACCGGGACGATCTCGTGGAAGCTGTCGTAGAAGGCGGGGCGGATCAGGTCGTTCATGGCCGCGTCGACGATCACGAAGTTCTTCTTCCCGGTCTTCTTGATGTATTCCACACGGGTTACGAGCACCCCGGCGTTGCCGGAGAGGAAGCGTCCCGGTTCCAGGAGGATCTTCAGGCCGAGAGGCTTCAGCAACGGCACCAGCGTGTCCGCGTAGGACTGCGGCGTGAGGATCTTCCGGCCTTCCGGCGTCTTCCACCAAGCCGGTGAACCCGAGGCGAGGCCATCGCGGTACACGATGCCGAGGCCGCCGCCGATGCTGAAGAAGTCGAAGCCGTGCCGCGCGTTCAGTCGGGACACCAGTGGGGCCACCTTCTCCACCGCCTGGCGGAACGGTTCGACGTCGGTGAGCTGGGAACCGATGTGCATCTGGAGTCCGCGGAGGCGCAGGTTCGGGAGCTTCGCGGCGCGGGCGTAGACGGCCTCGATGTGTTCGAACTGGATGCCGAACTTGTTCTCGTAGGTGCCCGTGGTGATCTTCGCGTGGGTGTGGGCGTCGACGTTCGGATTCACCCGGACCGCCACCGGGGCGATCTTCTTCAGGCGCACCGCCACCCGGCTGATCCGCGCGAGCTCGGCCTCGGATTCGACGTTGAAGCTATAGATCCCCTGCTTCAGGGCGAAGGCGATCTCCTCCTCCGTCTTGCCGACGCCGGCGAAGACGCACTTCGACGGGTCACCTCCGGCCGCGACTACGCGTTGGATCTCACCGGCGCTCACCGTGTCGAACCCGCCCCCGAGATCCGCGAAGGTGCGGATCACGGCCAGGTTCGAGTTCGACTTCATGGCGAAGCAGATCAGGTGGTCGAGCGGGGCCAGGGAGGAGTCCAGCCGCTGGAAATGGTCGGCGAGGGTGGTCTGGGAGTAGACGAAGAGCGGGGTGCCGTGCTTCTTCGCGAGCGCGGACACCGGGACATCCTCGCAGTACAACTCCTGGCCGACGTAGCGGAACGAATGCATCGGGCGAGGTTATGCCAAACCACCAGCCTCCAAGGCAACGTGCAAGCGGACCGGCCGCGGCCGACTTCCTCGCGGCCCGACTCCGCGTTCCACTTCCCGCTGCCGCCGGGCTGGGCTATGTTTTCCCCCATGCCGAGTTTCGACATCGTCTCCAAGGTGAACTCCATGGAGATCGAGAACGCCGTGAGCCAAGCCCAGAAGGAGCTGCTCACCCGTTTCGACTTCAAGGGATCGGGCGCCGAGATCGTCTTGGACAAGCAGGAGATCAAGCTCCGCGCCCCCGACGCCTTCAAGATGAAGGCCCTGGTCGAGATGGTCGTGTTGCGCCTCGCGAAACGGAACATCTCGATGAAGAGCATCGACCAGGGCGAAGCCGAGCTCTCCCCGCTCGGCCATGCGCGGCAGGTGATCAAGATCAAGCAGGGCATCGACGGCGCGGCCGCCAAGGAGATCAGCACGCATATCCGTTCCCTCGGGATCAGGGTCACCGCCGCCATCCAGGGCGACGAACTGCGCGTCACCGGCAAGAACCGCGACGACCTCCAGGGGGTCATCGCCGCCTGCCGGACCGAGGACTTCCCGGTCGCCCTCTCCTTCGTCAACTTCCGCGACTGAACCGGCCACCGGCACCATTTCCTCCAACCTTTCCGAACCGAAAAATGACCCCCCTCAGCCCCGAGCAGCAATCGCAGGCCCGCCAATGGATCGCCGACGGAATGAAGCTGTCCGACTTCCAGCGTCGGATCGAAGCCGACTTCGGGATCCGACTCACCTACATGGAAGTCCGCTTCCTGGTGGACGACCTCAAGGTGGTGCCGAAGGACCCCGAGCCTCCCAAGGCGCCCGAGCCGCCTCCCGCCGCAGCGAAGCCGGCAACCCCGTCGGCCGCGGCCACGGCCGACGCCGCGGCGGTGGATCCAGATGAGGTCACACCCGCGCCCGGCACGGCCCGGGTCCAAGTGACGGTCGACGTGGTGACCCGTCCCGGCGCGATGATCAGTGGTCGGGTGGTGTTTTCGGATGGCAAGGGCGCGGCGTGGCTGCTCGACCAGTACGGCCGCCCCGGCCTGATCGCCGACGAAAAGGGCTACCGGCCGTCCCCGGCGGATCTCGCCGAATTCCAGGGCGCTCTCGAACAGGAGTTGGTGAAGCAAGGCTTCTGAGCCGCCGTCCCGGATTCCGAACTCCCGAATCCTGCATGGGTAAGGCTTCCTCTCCGGGTGCGGTGCGAAACCCCGAACCGGGCGGGAAGGGAGCCGACGGGGAAGAGGCCAGCCACGTCTTGATCGACGTCCGTCAGCGGACCCATCCGCTCGACCGCGATCGCCTTGCGGAATTCGTGCTCGAACTGCTGCGGCACCGCCGGCAGGTCGGGGAACTCGGTTTCCATTTCGTGTCCGCCCGGGAGATGGCGCGGGTGAACTGGGACTTCCTCCGGCATGAAGGTTCCACCGACGTCATCACCTTCGACCACGGTTACGGGAAGGGCCGGCTCCACGGGGAGTGCTTCATCTCGGTGCCGGACGCGGTCGGACAGGCCGCGGAATTCGGTCGCCCTTGGACCGAGGAATTGGCGCGGTATGTCATCCATGGCGTCCTGCACCTGGAAGGGTTCGACGACCTGGCCCCGGAGACCCGCCGCGTGATGAAGCGGCACGAGAACCGGCTGGTCGCCTGGGCGAACCGCAGGTTCGACCTCGGGAAGCTGCATCGGCGTCCCCGTGCGCCGGGAAGAAGGGGCGGCAGGAAGCCATGAGCACCGTGGCCGACCATGGGATCATCCTCCGGGTCCGGCCCTACCGCGAGACCAGCGTCATGGTCCATTGGCTAACGGCCGAGTCGGGCCGGATCGCCACGGCCGTGCGTGGGGCCCGTGGACCGAAGTCGCGCCTGCAGGGGCGACTCGACCTGTTCCTGCAGGCCGACCTCATCCTGAGGATCCGTGAGGGTTCGGAAGTCCATTCCCTGGGGGAAGTGCAGGTGACCGACCACCACGTGGCGCTGCGTCGGGATTTCGCCTCCCTGGCGATCTTGGCCCATGCGGTGGAGACCTTGGAGCAGGTGACTGAACCCGGGACGCCCCAGCCGGAGGTGTTCGAGCAGTTCCTCGGACTGGTCCACCATCTGGAGGTTTCCGGACCGCGGCCGCGGGCGGTCTACGCCTGGGAACTGCGGTTCCTGGCCACCCAGGGATTGGACCCTGGGGAGCTGCTGGTCGGTCCCGGATTCAGGCAGACGGGCGGCACCCTGCACGCGGCGCTTCTGGAAACGGGTTGGGAGGAATTGGGAGCGATCACTGCTGGAAGTGCCGAGATCCGCGCCTTGGACCGCGGCTTGGCGTCATTTTGGACCCGGCAGTTCGGGCGATTGCCGAAGTCGAGGAAGCCGGCCTTGGAAGCGGCCCGCGCCGCAGCGGGAGGGGTCGTGGAACCCCATCCGGATTCAGGATCCGATGGGAAATCGCCCGATGCGTGAATTATCCTCATGAGCTGGCCGACGATGGGACGGAAACGTGGCACACTGGCGGCTTGCAGGGGATTTGAACGGGATGACGACGGGAACTCTGGCTGATTTTTTGCACCTTGTGCTCTCCGAGCACCTGGGAGGGCTCGCTAATTTCCACTTCCAACCGTTGACGATCCCGCTATCACAAGCCGACCACATGGTTGTTTCCGAAAAGTTCAGGCCACGGCTCCGTGACGATGTGGGGTTTGCGCCCAGGCGGACCGGCGGTACGCTGCCGGGTTCCGTCGTGCGGCGACCTTTCTGAAGCGACCCATGAGTTCGAGCACCCTTTCGTCGGCCAGCGCGCCCGCGCAGCTCCTGAAGTCGGAGCTGTATCGGGCCTGTCTGCCGCAAAGCTCCAAGGACCCGGGACGCAAGCTGATCTGGATGAACACCCTTTGCCTGGTGTTCCTGACCTGCGGAATCCTGGGCATCGCTCATCCGCCGGGACTGGTCCTCCAGCAGTTCTCCCAGGAACAGGAGGCGCCCCCGGTCGAGATCGTCCAGATCAAGCAGCAGGACCAACCGCCTCCTGAGGTTTCCAACCAGGAATCCGAGCCGACCGACGAACCACAGCAGCAACCCGTGGCCGTCCAGCCCGTGGTGGTCGCCGCAGCCAATGCCGATGTGGCATTCGCCATCGAAGTCAATGGTCCGGTCATCATCTCGAAGGATCCCAACTTCTCGGTACCGCCTCCTCGCATCACCCAGCGCAGCTCCGGTCCTGCCCAAACGGGACCGATCCGCATCACCGGGACCGGCGATGGCAGCGGCAGCTTCTTTCCAAAACCCGGTCCCACTGACTACCCGCGCGAAGCTCTGATCCGCCGCGAGCAGGGCAGCGGCGAATACCTCATCACTGTGGGCGCCGCGGGCGAGATCGTGGAGACCAAGGTCAACGCATCCTCGGGCAGCCCTACGCTCGACAACGCCTTCCGTCAGTGGATCCGAAAGTACTACCGGTTCGGACCGGAATACTTCGGCAAACAGGTGCTCGCCCCGTTCGAATACCGCATCCGCTGATCCGAAGCCCAACCACCCCTTTCCCAAGAACCTATGCTAGCCAACATTGTAGCCGAGTACTTCAAGGACGGCGGACCGATCATGTACCCGATCGCGGCCGTCGCCATCATCATGGTCGCCGTCATCGTGGAACGCGGCATCTTCTGGCTGATGCTCAGCCGGCGCCGCGACGCGGCGAAGCTCGAGAAGACGCTCGGCGCGATGGAAAGCCACGACTTCAAGAGCGCCGTCACCGTGGCCAAGGGCGCGGACGATCCCGTGGTGCGCATGATCTACCACGGCCTCACCCACGTCCACGGCTCGCTCCAGGGCGCGCTCCAGGTCGCGGCCGGACTCGAGATCAAGCGGGCCGGACGGTTCATGGTGCTCATCGACACCTGCATCACCCTCGCCCCGCTGCTCGGTCTGCTCGGCACCGTCACCGGCATCATGGGTTCCTTCAAGAAGATGGGTGAATCCAGCATCTCCGGCGCGATGAACGAGATCCAGGGCGGCATCGGCGAGGCGCTCATCGCCACCGCCGCCGGCTTGGGCATCGCCATCTTCGGCGTCTTCTTCCTCAACCTCTACAACGAGATGATGGAGAAGCTGAAGTTCGACCTCGAGACGGCGGCCACGAACGTCGAGGTCATGGTCACCAAGGCGAAGCAGGAAGGCTTCGACACCATGGTGTTCCGCCGCGAAGCCGCAGCCGAACTCGCCTGACCTATGGCAGGAGGAGGAGGCGGCGGTCGCGCCGTATCAGCATCCATCGGCCGCAAGGGGAAGTTCAGTTCCCCCGTCCCGATCAAGAAGGCACGCATCGAGATCGTGCCCCTGATCGACGTCATGTTCTTCCTGCTCGCCGCGTTCATGCTGGTGTCCCTCAGCCTACAGCAGGCCAAGACCCGTCCCATGGAACTCGTCGACGCCCGCAAGGCGGAGAACGACTTCAAGCCGGACGTGCTCAACATCGGCATCGAGAAGGACGGCACCGTCGCCGTCGGGACGAATGTCGTCGACACCACCGGCCTCATCAACGAACTCAACAACCGCTACAAGCAGAACCCGAAGACGCCGGTGTTCATCACCGGCGACAAGGCGGCTCCCTACAAGGCGATCGGCGGTGTGCTCCAGCAGGTCCGCATGGCCCGCTTCACCCACGTGGCCTTCGTGACCCGCGAGGCCGAGAAGTCGAAGAACTGATCCCCCCTCCATGCACCTGGGTTCCCCCATTCCCGTCAAGAAGGCCCGCGTCGAGATCATCCCGTTGATCGACGTCATGTTCTTCCTCCTGGCCGCGTTCATGATGGTCACCCTGACCATGCACCGGCTCCGGACGCTCCAGATGGACCTGCCCTCGGCTGTCGCCCCCAAGTCCACGGAGAAGCCGGACCTGATGGAGATCCTGATCAACCGGGACGGCGATCTGAAGGTCGGTGGCAAGCTGTTGCCGTTCAGCGAACTGGAAGGCCGGGTCAAGGCCAAGGTGGAGGCCAACACGAACTATCCGTTCTACCTCAAGCCCGACAACCAGACCGCCCATGGGAACGTCCTGCGGGTCCTGGACACGATCAAGGCCGCCGGCGGCAGCAAGATCTCGATGTCCATCGACGTCTCCGATTCCGGCTCCGGCAAGTGATCCATGTGGCCGCTCTCCGGTACAGGTCTGCGGCTTCGCCGCTTTCGGTTCTCCCGTTCGCGCGTTGCCCTGCTCTCATTCAGGCTCGCCTTCACGCTCCAGGCGGCGGATTGGCCCCAGTTCCTCGGTCCCGCACGTGATGGTTCCACCGCGGACCCGATCGGGGATTCCTGGCCCTCAAACGGGGCTCCCACCGTTTGGGAAGCCCGTGTCGGGGAAGGCTTCTCCAGCCCGATCATTGCCGAAGGAACGGCCTTTCTGTTCCATCGGCGCAGCGACCGGGAAGTGATCAGCGCCTGGGTCGCCGGAACGGGAGCCGAGCGGTGGACGGCCTCGTTTCCCACCGACTATTCCGACGACCAAGGCAGCGGTGACGGACCGAAGTCCACACCCGCCGTGGCCAACGGTCGACTGTTCGCCTTGAGCCCGTCGGGAATCTTGCGCGCGGTCTCGATCCGGGATGGCGCCCTTCTCTGGGAGGTCGACCTCGTACGCCGATTCGAGGGCAGCCGTGGCTTCTTCGGATTCGCCACCTCGCCGTTGGTGATGGGAGATCGTGTGGTGGTCCAAGTCGGCGGAACCGGCGCCTCGACGGTCGCCTTCGGCGTGGCCGACGGGAAGGTCCTCTGGAAAAGCGGTTCCGATGAGGCCGGCTACGGGTCCCCCGTTCCCTGGGTGGTGGACGGCCGTCCGCGGGCACTCGCCTTCAACCGGTCCGGTGCCGTGGCGCACGACATCGAGGATGGCCGGGAGGTCTTCCGCTTCCCGTGGCGGTCCCGGATGCATGCCAGCGTCAACGCCGCGGCCCCCAGGGTCGATTCCGGTGGGCTCTTCCTCACCGCCAGCTACGGCACCGGTGCCACATGGATTCGGCCCGAAGGGGCGTCCGGCGATGTGGTCTGGTCCGGCGACGACATCCTTTCCGCGCATTTCGCGACCCCGGTCGAATCGGGGGGATTCCTGTATGGATTCCACGGACGACACGAATCCAACCCGGTGTTCCGTTGCGTCGAGCGCGCCACGGGCAAGGTCCGCTGGACCGTGGAAGACGTCGGATCCGGCTCGGTGATCCGGGTTGGGAGCCAACTTCTTGTGCTCTCCGAGAGCGGCGAGATGCGGGTGCTGATGGCCAGTGCAGAACGACCGGTCGAACGAACCCGGTTCCAGGCCTGTGGAACTGGGACACGGATGATTCCGGCGGTTTCGGAGGGCCTGCTGTGGGTTCGCGACCGTTCCCGACTGACCTGCCGCCGGCTTCCGGGGGCGACGGCTACGCCGTCAGCGAAGCCCGGAGCTTCCACGCCGACTTCTCGTGCTGCTGGATCAGGCCCGTGAGGAAGTCCTGGGTGCCGGAGTCGGCGACCGCGGGGATGTCGCACCGGAGTTGCCGGACCAGCGTTTCGAGGTCGGCCAACAGGGTCCGGAGATACTCCTCGGCATTCCTTCCGGCATTCGGAAACTCCTGCAACCGCTTCAAGGAGAGCGCACTTCCGAGGCTGGCGTCGGGCCGGCCGCCGAGTTGGCGGATCCGTTCGGCGATGTCGTCGATCACCGTGGCCAGGGCGGTGTATTCCTCTTCGAAGAGACCGTGGAGTGCGTGGAAGTGCAGGCCGGTGACATTCCAGTGGGCGTCGCGCAGCTTCTGCACGAGCACCAGTTCATCGGCGAGCAATGGATGGAGTCGCTGGAGCGCCTGGGAACGCTCGGTTTCGGACAGTCCGATTTCCGGAATCATGGCACCACGATAGGGGTCGTGATCGGTGTCGGCAATCCGCCGTGGGGGATGTGGCGGGGCGATCATTTTTATCAACCACTCCGGTTTCAGTTTGCCTGCCCGCCCGGATGCCGCTACTTCCGACCCCGTCCAACACGCGGATACACCCGACACGGACGATTTATGCCCAACGCCTATCATGCCTCGATCGAAGGTGCGCAACACGGCGCCAAGTCGCTGGAACAGTTTCTCGACTACGCCAAGGCCGCCGGTGCCGCCGGCGCCCAGCCGAGCAACTACATGCTCGGCGACGGCAAGGGAGGGCTGCGCAAGGCCAAGGACATCGCGGCCATCTTCGGCGACCGCGGCATGCGTCTCGACGGCATCTCGGCCCATTGTCCCTTCTGGGTGCACACCAGCGCGTGGACCGGCACCAAGTCCGGCAATCCGTTCATCGCGCCGGACGTCGCCAAGCTTTCGCCCGAGAAGATCGAGGCGTGGCATGAGAAGTACCTGCTGAAGCTCATGGACCTGGCCGGCGAGCTGGGCGTGAAGTCGCTGCCCATGTTCTGGGGAGTGGCCTTCGGCTGGGAGCTGGCCAGCGGCTATCCATGGGGCTTCTGGAGCGGATCCGGCTTCGATCTGCTCAAGGAAGGCCAGGAGCGCTTCGTCAAGAAGACCGCCAAGCTCCGCAAGCACGCCAACGAGCTGGGCATCAAGCTGTGCCATGAGATCCATCCCGGCACCGGTGCGATGACCGCCGACGATTTCCTGATGCTCGTCGACATCTGCGACAACGATCCCTGTTTGGCCGTGAACGCGGATCCCTCCCACTGCTGGGAAGGCGAGAGCTGGGAGAGCCGTTTCCTGAAGGTCGGGAAGCACATCTACGCGGCCCATGTGAAGAACTTCGTGATCCGGCCCGGCTTCCCGCTCCGTACGATGGAGCCGAACTGGACCCGTCGCGCCATGCAGTTCACGGATCTCGGCAGCGGCGACCTCAACATGCAGCGCTACGTGGAGCTGCTGCTCGCGGTCGGCTACCAGGATCGCTACTGCAAGCTCCACAAGTGCGCCTCGGCGCCGCTGGTCGTGGAGGCCGAGAGCGCCCACAAGGCCCTCGACTACTGCTCCGCGGACGGCATCGCCTACGTGGCCAAGAACCTCTGCTTTCCGCAGGCCGCTGGGAGCTTCGAGGACGGCATGGGCGCCTGAGCCGTCCACCCAGGAGACGACGCTTTAGCGACACGGGTGCCGGAGCCCTCCGGTACCCGTGTTCGTTTTTGGATGCCAGAAGACGCTCATCCTGGCGGCAACTCTGAGGTTGCCGCATCGGGGGCCGCCCCTATCCTGATCTAATGAAGAGGGCAACCAGGGCGCAGGTCGCCGGATTCCTGCTTGCAGCCGGCTCGTTGGCGACCGGCTGTGGCGGCATTTCCGGCTCACACAGCGTGTCCCCGGCCACCTTCCTCTTGCCCGGCCTTCTGAAGGCCGAGCCGCCCCGGCCGATTCCCGGTGCCCAGACCAACTGGGTCGCCGCTGTCGGCGCCCCGGCCCCCTCCCTCCGGAACTGATTTCGAACCATGCGTTTTCCTCTCGCGCCGACCGCCAAGATCGCGCGGCACATCGTCGTCAACAAACTCAAGGGCAACCGCAAGTTTGCCATGGTGCTCCAGCTGGAGCCCTTGCACACCTGCAACCTGACCTGCACCGGCTGCGGGCGGATCCGCGAGTACTCCACCTCCCTCAAGGACCTCGTTCCCCTCGAGCAGTGCCTCGCCGCCGCCGCGGAATGCGAGGCCCCGATGATCTCGATCTGCGGCGGTGAGCCGCTGATCTATCCAAAGATCGAGGAGCTGGTTGCCGGACTCCATGCGCAGGGACGGATGATCTACATCTGCACCAACGGCGTCTTCATGCGGAAGAAGATGCGCGAGTACATGGCCGCCAACTACTCGCCGGCCATCGAGAAGAACCTCCAGCAGCTCGTCACGGAAGGCCTGGTCACCGAGAAGGAGGCCGAGACCATCCGCAAGTCCGACCCGGCCGCCCGCCAGAAGGTCGTGATCAAGCCCAGCAAGTGGCATTACTGGAATGTCCATGTCGACGGCCTGGAGTTCACCCACGACCTGATCGTGGAGCGCGAGGGCGTCTTCAAGGAGTGCGTTCTGGCCATCCAGATGGCCAAGATCCTCGGCTATCAGGTCGCCACCAACACCACCGTGTACCGGGAGACCGACGCGGCGGAGCTGGAGGAGATGTTCAAGTTCCTCAGCTCGCTCGGCGTGGACGGCCACACCATTTCGCCCGGCTACGACTACGACGCGGCGAAGAAGGACATGGTCAAGCGTCTGGGGAAGGATCCGACGGACTTCTTCCTGACCCGCCAGCTCACCCGCGAGAAGTTCAAGAACATCGAGCGCTGGGGCGAGATGTTCACCATCTTCGGGACCCCGGGCTACCTGGAGTTCCTTGCCGGCAAGCGCGAGTTAGCCTGCAGCGCCTGGGCGGTGCCCACCTACAACGTGCGGGGCTGGAAGGCGCCGTGCTACGTGATGACCGAGACCCACTATCCGACCTACCAGGAGATGCTGGCGAAGGTGAACTGGGACAAGTTCGGTGTGGATGCCAAGGGCTGTGGGCGCGACGCACGTTGCGAGAACTGCATGATGCATTCCGGCTTCGAGCCGACGGCGGCGCTCAGCAGCAGTCCCCGGGACAGCTGGATCAACTTCAAGTACAACTTCGGTTCCCGGCCGGCCCCCTATCCTTCCAGTCCCGAGCTGACCAAGACCGCCTACAACGGCGCGACCATCGGCAAGGGCCACCTCGCCGAGGCCAAGGCCGCCGTGAACCGCGAGTTCTCCGGGGCCAAGTCGGCCTACGCCCGCGGCGGAAACGACCTTCCCCACGATGCCGGTGCCGGGCATGGGCACGACCACAACCACGACCACGGCGGCTCTGGCGGCGGCTGCTCCACCGGACCCGCCAACGACCAGCTGGCGGACCTCAAGGCGAAGATCGCCGCCGCGAAGAAGATCGAGGTCAAGACCGACTGACCTCCTCGCCGGATCCCAACTTCCATCCAGTACCGCACCGATTTCCATGTCCGCACTGTTCCTGTCCCCTCCGTCCTTCGACGGTTTCGACGGCGGCGCCGGAGCCCGCTACCAGGCCCGCCGCGAAGTCACCTCCTACTGGTATCCGACCTGGCTCGCGCAGCCCGCCGCGCTGGTTCCGGATTCCCGCCTGCTCGACTGCCCGCCGCATGGCGTCGGCGTCGAGGAGACCCTCCGCATCGCGAAGGACCACGACCACGTCATCATCAACACCTCCACGCCGTCGCTGAAGAACGACAGCAGGATCGCCGAGGCCATCAAGGCCCAGCGGCCGGAGACGAAGATCGGATTCGTGGGCGCCCACACCGCCGTGCTGCCCACCGAGACCCTCAAGGCTTCGCCCGCCATCGACTGGGTCGGACGCAAGGAGTTCGACTTCACCTGCAAGGAGGTCTGCGAAGACCGGCCTCTCGAGACGATCTCCGGGCTCAGCTTCAAGAAGGACGGGAAGATCATCCACAACCCGGAACGGGAGCTGATCCACAACATGGACGCCCTGCCTTGGGTGGCCGACGTCTACAAGCGCGACCTGGAGATCGAGAAGTACTTCATCGGCTACCTGCTGCATCCGTACATCTCGATGTACACCGGACGCGGCTGCCCGGCCCAGTGCACCTTCTGCCTCTGGCCCCAGACCATCGGCGGACACAAGTACCGGGTCCGTTCCGCGGACAACGTCGCGGCCGAGATGGCCTACATGAAGAAGCTGTTTCCGCAGGTCCGGGAGTTCTTCTTCGACGACGACACCTTCACCGCCAACCTGCCCCGCGCCCGCGAGATCGCCAAGAAGCTGGCCCCTCTCGGAATCCACTGGAGCTGCAACAGCCGCGCGAACCTCGACTACGACACCATCTCGTTCTTCAAGGACTGCGGCCTGCGCCTGTTCCTCGTCGGCTACGAGTCGGGCAACGAGGACACCCTCAAGAGGATCAAGAAGGGCGTCACCACCGACGAGATGCGCCGCTTCACCAAGGCGTGCCACAAGGCCGGCGTGGTGATCCACGGCACGTTCATCCTCGGCCTGCCCGTCGAGACCCGCGAGACCATCGAGCAGACCATCCAGTTCGCCCAGGAGCTCGACGTGTTCTCGCTCCAGGTCTCCCTCGCGGCGCCCTATCCCGGCACCGAACTGTACGAGATGGCCCGGCAGAACGGCTGGTTCGCCAAGAAGGACAAGACCGACATCATCCACGGCGACGGCTTCCAGCAGTCCACGCTGGAGTATCCGGGCCTGTCGAAGGAGGAGATCTTCGAGTCCGTCGACCGCTTCTATCGTCGCTACTACCTGCGCTCAGGCCCGATCCTGCGGATCGTGAAGACGATGCTCGAGGACAAGAGCATCCTGGTGCGCCGCTGCCGCGAGGGTTACGAGTTCTTCCGCAGCCTGGGCCAGCGCAAGGCCGACCTGGCCGCCTCGCAGGGCGGCGTTCTGGTGCACTGAGCCTTCCATTCGTGGCGGCCCACATCGTGGCCACCACAGCGATCCTCCCGTCCGACGGAATCCCCGTCCGACGGGATTTTTCGTGTCCGTTCGCGAAGGCTCTCCGCAGGGACGAAAAAAGGGCGGGTCCCGTGAAGGACCCGCCCTTTTGGGAATCAGCGCCCGCTCAGAAGCGGAGGCGGTAGAACGCGGCGGCGGTCGGGGCCGGGAGGGTGACCGAGTTGTTGGCCACGCCGGTCACCGGCGCCCAGGAGGCGTCGGAGAGCGCGGTCTTGGACTCGAGCACGAACGTCGCCATGGAGCTCCACGAGATGGTGATCGAACCGTTGAGGTTGCGGACCACGCTCAGGCGCGGGCTGGAGGGCGGCGCCGGAGTGGTCAGGACCACCGGGATCGAGGCGCCGGTCGGCACACCGAGCTCGACCATCTGGGCGTCGCTCAGCTTGCCGGCGCGGATCTGCACGCCCTTGACGAACATCTCACGACGTTCGTCCTGGTCGCCGTCGCCGAACAGGATCGCCGTCGTCTGGAGTGCACGACGCGGGTTGTCGAGGCCCTGGTTGGCCGTCCAATCGTCCTGCTTGATGCCGTCGACGAACTTGGTGACCACCGGGGTCGCCGCGGCCATGTCGTAGGCCGCCACGACACGGTGCCATTCACCCGCGGTGAAGGCGCCGGTGCCGTTGTAGCCGTTGCCGCCCTGGCCGAAGTTGTTGCCCTGCCAGAACAGGTCGCCGTCGTCGGTGTTGGCCGTGGAGCTGGTCTGCAGCAGCGAGGCCGCGCCGGGTCCGGAGCTGGCCACGAGGATGTCGAACACCAGGGTGTACTGGTTGACGCGCTGACCGCCGCCGTTGGGGGCGATGCCGTGGGTCATGACGTAGCCGATGCGGCGGTCCAAGGTGCCCGGGACGCGGAGGACCTTGACGTCGTTGGTGCCCAGCGCCGGGAGGTTGAAGGAGCTGGCCGTGCCGAACGCGGTCTTGTCCTCGGCGGTGCCGGTGGGACCGTCGAAGGTCGGATCGAGGTAGGCGAGCGGACTGCCGATCGAGGCGCCGAGGTCGGTGAACTCGAAGTCCCACTGGCCGGTGACCGTGCTGGTCGGGAGCACCACGGGGATGCCCGCGGCGGTGGGCTTGCCAAGCAGGTACAGCTGGGCGTCGGTGAGACGTCCGGCCCGGACCTGGATGGAGCTGACGAACATCTCACGACGCTCGTCCTGGTCGCCGTCGCCGAAGAGCAGCGCGGTCGCCTGCATCGCACGACGCGGGGCGTCGAGACCCTGGTTGGCGGTCCAGTCGTCCTGCTTGATGCCGTCGACGTACTTCACGACCACGGGCGGGTTCGCCGCCATGTCGTAGGCCGCGGCGACGCGGTGCCATTCGCCCGCGGTGAAGGTGCCGCGGCCGTTGTAGCCGCCGCCGCCCTGGCCGAAGTTGCTGCCCTGCCAGAACAGGTCGCCGTCGTCGGAGTTGGACAGCGAGCTGGTCTGCAGCAGCGAGGCCGCGCCGGCGCCGGTGCTCGCGACGAACACGTCCATGATGATCGTGTACTGGTTCACGCGGCTGCCACCGCCGTTGGGGGCGATGCGGTGGTCCATGACGTAGGCGATGCGGCGGTCCAGGGTGCCCGGGACGCGCATCACGTTGGCGTCGCCGCCCGGCAGCGCGGGCAGGGTGAAGGAGCTGGCGGTGCCGAACGCGGTCTTGTCCTCGGCGGCGCCCGCCGGACCGTCGAACGTCGCGTCGAAGTAGGCGAGAGGGGCGCCGATGGAGGCGCCGAGGTCGGCGAACTCGAAGTCCCACTGGCCGGTGACCGTGCTCTGCGGGATGGAGGCCGGGATGCCGGCGGCCGTCGGGGTTCCAAGGGCGAAGCACTCGGCGTCGCTCAGCTTGCCGGAACGGATCTGGACCGAGTTCACGAACATCTCACGACGCTCGTCCTGGTCGCCGTCGCCGAACAGGATCGCCGAGGCCTGCAGAGCGCGACGCGGAGCGTCGAGACCCTGGTTGGCCGTCCAATCGTCCTGCTTCACGCCGTCGACGTACTTGGTGACCACCGGCGGGTTCGCCGCCATGTCATAGGCCGCCACGACTCGGTGCCAGGAACCGGCGGTGAAGGTGCCGCGGCCGTTGTAGCCGCCGCCGCCCTGGCCGAAGTTGCTGCCCTGCCAGAACAGGTCGCCGTCGTCGGAGTTGGACAGCGAGCTGGTCTGCAGCAGCGAGGCCGCGCCGGCGCCGCTGGTCGCGACGAACACGTCCATGATGAGCGTGTACTGGTTGACCCGGGTGCCGCCGCCGTTCGGGGCGATGCCGTGGGTCATGACGTAGCCGATGCGGCGGTCCAGGGTGCCCGGGACGCGCATCACGAGGGCGTCGCCGCCCAGAAGGGCCGGCAGGCCGAACGAGCTGGCCGAGCCGAACGCGGTCTTGTCCTCGGCGGTCCCGGAGGGTCCGTCGAAGGTGGGATCGAAGTAACTCAGGGCGGTGCCAACCGTCGCGGCCAGGTTGCCGGAGTCGAAGTCCCACTGGCCGGCCACCGTGGTGGAGGAGCCGCCCGTGGTGATGATCTTGAAGCCCCAGCTGTTGCTGCGCCGGACCGAGGCGGAATCCGCGTAGGTCAGCTGCACCGCGTTGTCCACCGTGGTGCGGGTGGAGTTCGGATTGTAGGTCAGGCTGACCTTGTCGCCGGTCTTGACCAGCGACTGCGGGGTGACGGTGGTGCCGTTGAGCGAAAGGCCCACGCCCGAGGTCGCGACGGTGGAGGTGCCGTCGATGATCACCGCGGTGATCGGGGTCGAGGCGGAGACGCCCTCGGAGCCCGGGGACGGCGTGACCTCACCCACGTACGGGGAGAAGGGCGCGGTGCTGGCCGAGTCGACGTAGGATTCGATGGCGCGGGAGTCGGCCGGGTCGTTGACGAGGATGCGCTCGCCACCGGCGGTGACTGTGTACCACTGGAGGTTGGCGCCACGGGCGGTCTGCCAATAGACGAGGCGGAACGGGTAGATGCCGGCGACCGGGGCGTTCACGGCCCACTGGTTTTCGTTGCGCTGGTTGGACTGGAACGGACGCGAGTTGCGCTCGTACTCGCCGACCTTCGTCGCGAAGAAGTCGCGCGGGTTCGCGCCGACGTAAACGGAGTAGGAGTCGTCGTCGTTAGTGTCGGTGCGGTCCGCGGACACGCTGGTGCCGAAGACCGTCACGCCGGCGGGGAGCTTGAGGAAGCCGACGACCTCGACCGCGAAGTTGTTGTAGCCGCCCGCGGTTCCCGGGATGCCGGGGAAGGGAGCCGGCGGGAACGAGGTCAGCAGGTTGCCGTCGATGTCGGTCACGTCGACCGTGTTGCCGGTGCCATCGGGGTCGTTGACGAAGTTGATGGTGTCGACCGAGTAGGCGCCGACGGGCCGGGTCAGGGAACCGGCGATCGCCTCGTTCGGGACCAGGATGCCGTTGGTGTCGGTGAGCGTGCCGTTGATCTGGCGCAGCGCGCGGACGGAGTTGTTCGCCAGGAGCGGCTCGGCCGGTCCCTGGAGGCTGCGGAGGACGAATCCGCGCGTGGTGGATCCCGTGGCCGGCAAGGATGCCGTGGTCGGGATTGTGTTGGTGGTGATGGCGGCTTCAGCTACCGAGAAGGCAAGCAGGCCGGCCAACGGAACGAATGTTCGTTGGAGATTCATAGGAGGGACTCTGACTGAACATAACTTCTATCCCTGTGCGAGGTCCGAGTCCAGCGCTGGTCTGCCGGCGGCACCGGATTGTGACGCGAATCATACACCTGCTGGTATACAGATACCATTCCGCACGCAGAATCGCCCTAGCGCATTCTGGACGTGTGTGGCGTCCGGCCGCCGTGGCAGGCCCGGCTCGAAGACCCTGGCCCTTCGGTGTCCAGCGACCCAAGGGGCCCTGGTTGCTTGGCCGCGGTCAGCTGACGAGTTCCCGCACCACCCGGGTTTCCTCCACGCCGGTGAGGCGCTGGTCCAGACCCTGGTAGCGGTAGGTGAAGCGCCGGTGGTCGCGGCCCAGCAGATGCAGCACGGTGGCGTGGAAATCCCGGATGTGGACCGGGTTCTCGACGATGTTGTAGGCGAACTCGTCGGTGGCGCCGTAGACCGCGCCGCCCTTGGAGCCGCCGCCCGCCATCCACATGGAGAAGCAGCGCGGATGGTGGTCGCGTCCGTAGTTCTCCCGCGAAAGTCCGCCCTGGCTGTAGATGGTGCGTCCGAACTCGCCGCCCCAGATGATCAGGGTCTCGTCGAAGAGCCCCCGCCGCTTCAGGTCCTGGATCAGGCCGTAGCAGGCCTGGTCGACGTCCTTGCACTGGGACGGCATGCGTCCGGCGACGTTGCCGTGGTGGTCCCAGTTGTTGTGGTAGACCTGCACGAAACGGACGCCGCGTTCGACCAACCGCCGGGCAAGCAGCGCGGTGTGGGCGAAGGAGCCCGGCTTGCGGGCCTGTTCGCCATAGAGTTCGTAGGTCGAGTCGGGTTCGCCGGAGACGGCGGTCA
The DNA here is from genome assembly GCA_945860685.1 of Akkermansia muciniphila. Lineage (GTDB taxonomy): Bacteria > Verrucomicrobiota > Verrucomicrobiia > Limisphaerales > UBA9464 > SXXZ01. Next base: position 8,216 of record CAMASJ010000007.1, on the reverse strand, counting down.
GTTCCGGCACGCTCGCCTGCATTCGGAAGGCCATCTCGAACTGCTGGATCCGGGTGTGGGTCTCGGGATCCCCGATCTCGCGGTGGGTGATCTCGTTAAGCCGGTTCAACCCGTCGAGTTGTGCCCGACGCAGGGATTCCGGCACGCCGGGCGGGTTGTTGATGAACAGGATCGGGTCGCCGCCGCTGCGGAAGGAGACGCCGGCATGCTCGCCGGGAAGGTAGCCGCTGGACCAGAGCCGCGCCGAGATCGCCTGGATCTGCTCCTTGTTGCTCGGTTCCGCCACCAGCACCACGAACGCCGGCAGGTTCTCGTTCAGCGAGCCCAGTCCGTAGCTGACCCACGATCCCATGCAGGGCCGCCCGGTCACCTGGTTGCCGGTCTGCATCGCCGAGATCGCCGGCTCGTGGTTGATCGCCTCCGTGTGCATCGAACGGATCAGGCAGATGTCGTCCACCACCTTCGACGTCCACGGCAGGAGCTCCGTGTTCATCCACAGCCCGTTCGAACCGACCTGGGAGAACCGGAACTTGGACGGCGCGATCGGGAACCGCGACTGGCCCGAGGTCATCGTGGTCAACCGCTGGCCGTTGCGCACGGACTCCGGCAGGTCCTTGTCGTACCAATCCGCCATCTTCGGCTTGTGGTCCCAGAGGTCCATCTGGGAAGGCCCGCCCACCATATGGAGGTAGATGATGTGCTTGGCCTTGGCCGGGAAGTGGGAGGCGTGCCGTGCCGTGGCCTCGGCGCCCTCGCCCAGAAGACGACCTGCGGTTCCGCCCAGCAGGTGCGCCAGCGCCGCATGGCCCACCACGTTGCGGCCGCGGGCGAAGAACTGCCGGCGGCTCTCGAGCAGCTTGAAGTCGGGAAGCAGGTTCATGTTCGGTTCGTCGGAGGTCCAGGTCGTCGTCCGGTCACTTGTTCAGGGCCTCGTCGAGGTTGAGCATCTGGTTGGCAACCAACGTCAGAGCCGCCCAACGCGCCGCGGGAAGGGCCGGATCCGGCCGGGATTCGCCGACGGACAGGAGCTTCCGGGCCTCCTCCGGGTTGGCCGTGTAATACGCCTCGAGTTCGCCGAATCCTGCGGTGACCACCTGGCGTTCCTCCGGGCGCAACGGCCGGGCAAGCACCCGCGCGGAGAGCGCGTCGAGCACCCGGTCGGCATCGGATCCGCCGAGGCGCAGGCCGAGCGCGGCCAGGTGGCGCGCGGCCTCGACCAACTGCGGGTCGTTCAGCGTGGCCAAGGCCTGGAGCGGGGTGTTCGTGCGCTCGCGCCGGACCGTGCAGGTCTCGCGGCTCGGGGCGTTGAAGACCTCCATCGAGGCCGGAGGCGAAGCCCGCTTCCAGAACGTGTACATCGATCTCCGGTACAGCGCTTCGCCCGTCTCCCGCTGGTAGCGCTTGGTGTTGCTCTCCGGCATGGCCACCGCCTCCCACACCCCGTCGGGCTGGTAGGGCTTCACGCTCGGTCCCCCGACCCGCCGCACCAGCAGCCCCGCCGCCGCCAACGCCTGGTCGCGCACCATCTCGGCGTCCATCCGGAACCGCGGTCCACGGCTCAACAGCCGGTTACCCGGATCCTTCTCGAGCTTCTCCGGCGTCGACACGGCCGACTGCCGGTACGCCGAGGACATGACCAGCTGCTTGAACAGCCGCTTCACGTCCCAGCCGTGCTCCATGAAGTCCACGGCGAGCCAGTCCAGCAGCTCCGGATTCGAGGGGGCCTCGCCCATGATGCCGAAGTCCTCCGCGGTGCGGACGATTCCCACCCCGAACACCTCGGACCAGAAACGGTTCACGGTCACCCGAGCGGTCAGCGGGTTCTCCGGGGAGACCAGCCAGCGGGCAAGGCCGAGCCGGTTGCCCGGAGCGCCGGCGGGCAGCGGGTTCAACGCGGTGAAGACGGCCGCCTTCACCTGGTCCCGCTTCTGGTCGTACTGCCCCCGGAACAACACCTGCGCCATGGGCTCCGAGTCGGTTTTCTCGACCTGCACGTGGCTGACCGGGTTCCGCGAACGGATCTCGTCCCGCTCCCGCTCCAGCAGCACCAGCGCCGTCCGCGCCTCCTGGAACGGCACGAACCCGCCGAGGAAGTCGTCGAACAGGGCCTTCCGTTCCTCGGGTTTCCACGAGGCCAACGGCGTCGCCAGGATCGTCCGCAGGTTCTCCAGCGCGGCCAGAGCCCGGGCTTCCTGCCCGGACAACGCCCGGTCGTAGAGCCGCACCTCCTGGAGCCCGCCGCCGCGGAAGTGGTCGGACTGGCTCCTCCGCGCCAAAGTGAACGGAACGGTCGTCCGGATCGTCCCGCGGACCCGGTCCGGTCCCGCCTCCAGTTCCATCGACGTGCCGTCCACGTACACGCGGACGCCGTCCGCCCGCCCCGTCCCGTCGCAGGTCACCAGCACGTGCTGCCAAGCGCCCTTCTTCGCCGGACGCTGCTTCGTCCGGACTTTCATCGCGTTGCCTGGCCACTCGTTCACGAAGTGCGCGCCGAAGGCGCCGTTCTCGTACCAGAGATCCCAGCCACGGAAGGCCCTCGAGGTGTCCATCCGGGCCATCAGCGAGCCGGTATCCTTGTAGTCCTTCGGGACAAAGACCCATCCGCCGAAGGAGAACGGCCGTCCCAGGTCGAAGTCGCCCGCCTCGGCGATCTCCACCGACGCGCCGTCGTCGAAGGTCGGACCCACCCGGGTCCGGCCCGCGGCGTTCCATGCGACCTTCCCGGCGAGGTTCCAGCGTCTCTCCCGGCCCGCCACGGTGCCGGAGACCTGGGTTCCTTGCCCTTCTTCCAGCGGAAGCCGGGTTTGCAATCCTTCCCTGAGCCCCGCATCGATGGCGGCCGGATCCAATTCCGCGACCCAGGACTGGAACGCGGGCTCGGCCTCGGTGCGACGTCGATCCACCGCCGTCTTCGCGGCCTCGATCCGCTGGGGAAGCGCCTCCCAACGGGCCTTCTCCTTCGGATCCTTCACCACCACCACGCTGGGGTTGGAATCCTTCACGTTCCCGTCGAGGCCCGGCTGGCGGGTGTTCCGGAAGAACGCCGCCATCGAATAGAAGTCGCGCTGCGAGATCGGGTCGAACTTGTGGTCGTGGCAGGCGGAACAGTTCGCGGTCAGTCCCAGCCACACCCACGAGGTCGTCGTGACCCGGTCGTTCGCGTAGTTGGCGAGGTTCTCCTCCTCGATGGTTCCACCTTCGTTGGTGGTCATGTTGCACCGGTGGAAGCCGGTCGCGATCTTCTGTTCCTCGGTCGCCCCGGGCAGCAGGTCGCCCGCGATCTGGTCGACCGTGAACCGGTCGAACGGCTGGTTGCGGTTGAAGGCGTCCACCACCCAGTCCCGGTAGGGCCACATCTCCCGGTAGTTGTCGAAATGCAGCCCGTGCGTGTCGGCGTACCGCGCCGCATCCAGCCAATACCGCCCCCGATGCTCGCCCCACGCCGGCGAATCCAACAGCCGGTCCACAAGACGCTCATAGGCGTCGGCCCGCGAATCCGAGACGAACGACTCCACCAGCGACGGCTCCGGCGGAAGCCCGGTGAGGTCGAACGCCACCCGGCGCGCCAACGTCCTCCGGTCGGCTTCCGGTGCCGGTTTCAATCCCTTCGACTCCAAGCCCGCGAGCACGAAGGCGTCCAAGGGCGTCCGCACCCACGTCGCGTCCCCGACCGCCGGCAGCGGCGCCTTCTCCGGTTTCAGGAACGACCAGTGCGGCTGCCACGGAGCCCCCTCCTGGATCCAGCGCTGGACCAGTTCCTTCTGCGCCGGCTTCAGCTCCTTGTGCGATTCGGGCGGCGGCATGAGGTCGTCCGCATCGTTCGTGATCAGCCGCTGCCACAACGGGCTCTTCTCAGGGTCGCCGGCCACCACCGCCGGGCCTCGCTTGGCCGTCGCCGCGAAGAAGCCTTCCTTGGTGTCCAGCCGCAGCCCGGCCTTGCGCGTGCCGGGATCCGGCCCATGGCAGTGGAAGCAGGCGTCAGAAAGGATCGGACGGATGTCGCGGTTGAACCGCACCGCCTCGCCGCGGCCCGACGGTGCGGAGCCCAGGGCGAGCGCCACGGCCAAGGCCACGGGCCAGCGGAGTCGGACGGAAGTCGGATTCGTGGACGGAACCTTCATGGGGACGGGACGGACAATATCCCGCCGACGTCGCCGGAACAGCCGGGATTCGACGCCGATTCGGATCCTTTCCGGACATAAATTGCGGAAGGGGAGACACGGATTCCGCGGATTCCCGATCTCCCGCTGGTCGCCGCAGCCGCCAAGCTGCGGTCCCGGACCCGGAAACGGATCTCACGCAAATGCGCCTAGGCGCCAACAGGACGCAGGCTCCGAAGCGGCGATGGCTCGACTGCAGGTCGGTGTCCGGTCATGCCACTGGAAACCCGCGGTTTCCTCCCGACCCGTTTGCGGCTTTGCGGCCTTTCGTGCCGGTTCATTGTGCGGGATTGGCTCGGATCGCCGTCGGGGCCACGGTCGTGTCTCCGCTTGCGTCGACCGGGCGCTTGACCACACTCCGCGCGCGCCGTTCTCGGACGGCGGTTGGTTGCTGAAAGATGAACGCGATTCTTGCCCTCGAAGACGGCTCGGTGTTCCGCGGACGCGGCTTCGGTGCCCGTGCTTCCGCCGCCGGTGAGGTGTGCTTCAACACCTCGATGACCGGCTACCAGGAAATCCTCACCGACCCGTCCTACAAGGGACAGATCGTGACGATGACCTACCCGCTCATCGGCAACTACGGCGTCAACGACCAGGACGTCGAGTCCTGGCGCGCCCATTGCGCCGGATTCGTCATCCGCGAGCTGAGCCCGATCGTGAGCAACTGGCGGGCGGACCACACGCTTTCCCAGTACCTCGAGAAGTACGGCATTCCCGGCATCCAGGGCATCGACACCCGCGCGTTGACCAAGAAGCTCCGCGTCCGTGGAGCCTTGGCCGGCTTCCTGACCACGGAAGAGATCGGCGACGCCGAGGCCGTCGAACGCGCCCGCGGTTGGGGGGGCATGGCCGGCAGGAACTACGTCGTCGAGGTCACCCACAAGGAGGCCTTCGCCTGGGATCCGGACGATTCCCAGTCCGCCGCCTTCGCCCTCACCCAGCGCAACGGCGAGACGAACGCCCGCAACATCCGCAACCCGCTTCCGCCGGCGGACATCCCCATCGTCGCCTACGACTTCGGGATGAAGTACAACATCCTCCGGCGCCTGCGTCAGAAGGGCTTCAAGGTCACGGTCGTCCCCGCGGAGACCTCCGCCGCCGACGTGATGAAGCACAAGCCGGCGGGCGTGTTCCTCAGCAACGGACCCGGCGATCCGGCGACCCTCGGCGGCATCGTCCGCGAGGTGAAGACCCTGGTGGATTCCGGCATCCCCATCTTCGGCATCTGCCTCGGACACCAGATCCTCGGCCAGGCGTTCGGCGGTAAGACTTTCAAGCTGAAGTTCGGCCATCGCGGCGGCAACCAGCCGGTGAAGGACTTCGAGACCGGCAAGGTGGAAATCACGTCGCAGAACCACGGATTCGCCGTGGACGCCGCCTCGCTGCCGTCGGACGTGGCGGTGAACCGCATCAACCTGAACGACCAGACCGTCGAAGGCCTGCGCCACAAGACGAAGCCCATCTTCTGCGTGCAGTACCATCCCGAGGCCGCCCCGGGTCCCCATGACTCGACCCCGCTCTTCGACGAGTTCCGCCAGGTGATCCTCGCCAAGGGCTGAGCCCACGGCGCGGAATTCCTTCCCTCCTCCTTCCCTCCTTCGCCAGGCCCGCGGTCAACCACCGAGGGCTTTTGGTTTCTCCATCCAAGACGCCACCGCCTCCGGGAACACGCGTCAGCGTCTTGGAGTGCGGCGGCCCTCCGCCGCCTTGCCAACCACCGTCTGACAGCGCGGATAGCCCTTCGGACCGGACCGGTCTTCGGACCTTGGACTCAAATTCCTGCCCCTTCCCTTGGAGGCATGACTCCCTTGGGGCCAGGTCCCAACTCAAGGATTCCACGGCATCGAGTGCACATGTCCGCCGAAGGACCTGTCACGGAATCCCAACGGGATTCGATCCCGAAGCTGCAGGTCCCGCATCTTCCCGGGTGCTGTGGACGAGGGCCGCTTGCGTGCCCTCGACATCCATGCAAAACAGGTATCCATGCAGAAGCTTCAGATTCTCTTCCCAGATCCACAGATGGAGGCCCTGCGGCGGCTTGCCCGCATCGAGGATCGACCCGTCAGCGAGATCATCCGCCGAGCCGTGGACCGCGACCTCGAACAGCGGTCCGCGATCCTCCGCCGAACCCGATCCGCAACCCCTGGATTCCCGACGTTCGACGGTGGACGAGTGCTGGTCTCGGCTTCCCGGATGAGGTCGGTCCTCTACGGCGACGAATCGAAATGAACAGCCTCGACACCAACCTGCTGGTCTACGCGGCGAACAATGCGGCGCCCGAGCACGCCAAGGCGTTGGAGATCGTGAACGCGATGCTGGCGCATCCGACGGAATGGATCCTCGCCGACCAGGTCCTCTTCGAGTTCTACAAGGCGTTGCGGCACCCGAGGATCCTGCAACGTCCGCGGTCCGCAGCCCAGGCTGCGGCACATGTCCGCATTCTCCGGGAGCAGAGCGGCGTCCTCTGCTGCTCCTATGGGACATCCCTGTTCACGGAGGTCCTTGCCCAGTTGGAGAATCCACGGTTTCCGTACCAGCGGACCCATGATGCCATTCTCGGAGCGACCCTATGCCGCGAGGGAGTGAAGGTCTTCTACACCCGCAACGAGAAGGACTTCGCCGACTGCGGCATTCCGAAGGTCATCAATCCGATCGACTGAAAGCCCGACGAGGGCCCGGCATCCCATGAAGCCACCCTCCAAGGCCGGATCGCAATTCGGAATGAGTTGAGGAACTGGTGCCGTCGCGGCTCAGGGCTGGAGCGATCTCCGGAAGGCGCTCCAGCGTCCCGGAGCGCGCGAGTCCGCTCGCGCTGTGGGGTGAGACACGGATTGGCACGGATAACCTCTGGAACCCAAGGGACCACGCATCTGGAACAAATCGTTCTCATGGGGAAGGTGCCCGCCCGCGTCCCATTGTGGGGTCCTGATTCCGTTGTCCAACGCTTGGCGAGGTCCTGCCTGTTTCCGATGCCAAGACGGGCCACCGGTCCCGGACGCTCCCTGACATTCCCATTCCTTCCGTCCCCTCTCCCCGCCAGCCTCGGCGGCATGATGACCCGGCGGATTTCACGCGCTTTCCTCGACCGGCTTCCCCACCCGCTGCGCCGGTCCATCGGTCTCCTCACCACACTCTGCGGGCTCGCGGTGACCGCTGCCGGCGCGGAACCGTCCCTCCGCATCGACCGGCTTCTCGGCCCCGAGGTGCCGACCGGGAACTACAAGCACCCGGCGTCGTTCACCGAGCTGTCCGACGGATCGCTCTACGTCGTCTTCTTCAGCGGCAAGGGCGAGTACCACGACAACGCCGCGGCCGTGTACGGCACTCGGTTGCGCAAGGATGGCGCGAAGCCCTCCAAGCCCGTCGCCATCGCCACCAATCCCTTCCACTCGCTCGGCAACGCCGTGGTCTGGGAGGCGCCCGACCGCACGGTCTGGCTGTTCTACGTCACCCGCTACGGCGAGGTCTGGGCCGATTCCCGCATCACCGCGAAGATCTCCCGCGACGGCGCCCGCACCTGGTCCGAGCCGTTCCAGGTCACCTTCGAGGCCGGCACCATGGTGCGCAGCCGTCCGGTCGTGCTCGGAGACGGTTCCTGGATCCTGCCCGCCTACAGCGAGATCGGGCGTGACCCCGAGTTCGACGACGGAACGAACACGTCCCTCTTCCTGCGCTTCGACCCGAAGAAGGGCGTGTGGTCCGAGAGCAACCGGGTGCGTTCGCGCCTCGGCAACATCCAGCCTGCCGCGGCGGTCGTCGAAGGCGACCATCTCGTGGCCTTCTGCCGTCGTGGTGGCGACTACAACGGACGGCCCGACGGCTGGATGGTCCGCACCGAATCCCGCGACGGCGGTCGCAGCTGGTCCGAGGGAATCGACTCGTCGTTCCCCAATCCCAACGCCGCCGTGGTGACCTGACCTCGCCAAACTGAGCCAAGGGAATTGAGAGTCTGGGCAACCAAGAAAGGGAGCAGACGATGAAGGGAAAGCGACACACGACGGAGGAGAAGATCCGAGCATTGAGGGAAGCGGACGGCGGGAAGCCGATCCGGGAGGT
>CAMASJ010000006.1 GCA_945860685.1 Akkermansia muciniphila | reverse complement strand
CGTGGAATCCCTCCGCGATTTCCTCGGCGGCATCCTCGGCCCGAAGCTGGCCAAGGACACCTTCTGGTTCTTCGCCACCGTCTTCCTCTTCATCGCCTCGGCCAACTGGTTCGGCCTTCTGCCCGGTGTCGGCTCGATCGGTTTCGGTCATCCCGATGCCAACGGCGCCCTCCACCACATCTCCCGCCCGATCCTCCGGGGCGCCGACGCCGACCTGAACATGACCTTGGCCTTGGCCGTGGGTTTCTTCGCGTGCTGGCTGGTCTGGTCCATCAAGGCCAACGGCGTCGGAGGCTTCCTCTCCCACATCTTCGTCTACCACGGCGAGGACAAGGGCATTCTCAAGGTGCTGTTGCTGGTCATGTTCTTCCTGGTCGGATTCCTGGAGGTCATCTCGATCATGATCCGTCCCATCTCGTTGACCTTCCGTCTCTTCGGCAACATCTACGCCGGCGAATCCCTGCTGGAGACCATGCTCAACCTCGGCGGGCCGATCTTCGGTTGGCTCGTGGCGCTTCCCTTCTACGGCCTGGAGCTCATGGTCGGCCTGATCCAGGCGCTCGTCTTCACGCTTCTCACCGCGGTCTTCACTTCGCTCATGTGCACGCACTCCGAGGAGCACGCGCACGCGGAGGAGGGCGGACACCACTGATTGACAGGATTTCGGCCGTCGGACCGTGGCAAGTTCTGCGGGGGCGGCCGTGAAACACCAAAGAAAGAACACATGCAAGGAAACATCGCCATCGCCGGCGCCGCCCTGGGCGGCACGATCGCCCTCGGACTCATCGGCTACAAGGCCGCTGAAGCCGTCGGCCGCAATCCGGGTGCTTCGGGCAAGATCCTCGTGCAGGCGCTCCTCAGCGCCGCGCTCGCGGAAGGCGCCCTGATCATCACCATCCTGATGGGCAAGTAACCCTCACGGGGCCGTGAAAACGGCTCCGTGTCTCCCTTTCCACTGAGTATGCAATCGGGTTTCCTCCTGGCCGCCACCGAAGGCGGAGTCGTAGACGGTCTCAAGCACACCGCCGCCGAGGTGGGTGAGAAGTTCGGGTTCAACACCCAGCTCTTCGTCTCCCAGCTCATCGGCTTCTTCATCGTCGCCTTCCTGCTGCACCGGTTTGCGTACAAGCCGCTGCTGGCCCTGCTGGACGACCGTGAGAAGAAGATCTCCGACAGCCTCGCCGCCGCGGAGAAGATGAAGGCCGACCTGGCCAAGGCCGACGAGGACCGCAAGCGCGTGCTCGCCGAGGCCGGAGCCCAGGCGACCCGCATCGTCGAGGAGGCCCGCGCCGCCGCCGCGAAGATCGCCGAGGCCGAGACGCAGCGCGCCATCGCCGCCGCCGCCGAGATCATCGCCAAGGCCAAGCTGGCCAACGAGGCCGAGTTCAACCGCATGCGGCTCGAGCTGCGCAAGGAAGTCGGCCGCCTCGTGGTCGCCGCCTCCGTGCAGGTCACCGGCAAGATCCTGACCGACGCCGACCGCCAGCGCCTCGCCCAGGAGACGCAGCAGCAGTTCGCCGCCTGAACGTCGCCACCGGAACCCGAGGATGAAGATCGGAAAACAAGCCCGCCGCGACGCGAAGGACCTCTACCTGGCCTGCCGCCGTGAAGGCGTCCTCGACGAGGGACGTGTCCGGCAGACGGTCAGCCAGGTCCTCGCGGCCAAGCCCCGCAACTACCTGGGCACGCTGGCCCACTTCCAACGCCTTGTGCAGCTGGACATCCAGCGTCGCACCGTGCGCGTGGAGAACGCCGTGCCCACCTCCGACGCCCTCATGGCCGAAATCCGGTCGAGCCTGACCCGTCTCCACGGCCCCGGCCTCGACTTCCAGTTCTTCATCAAACCCGAGCTCATCGGCGGCCTGCGAATCCAGGTCGGCAGCGATGTGTACGACGGCACCGTGAAATCACGGCTCGCCGCCCTCGAGAACAGCTTCTGAACACCGTTTCCAACTCCCACTGACGACATGAGTTCCCTGCTCCAAGAGATTGAAGCCCAGATCGCCGGCGCGAAGGCTTCCGTGACCCAGCAAAACGTCGGACACATCCGCGAGATCTCCGACGGTGTCTGCAAGATCGAAGGCCTCTCGGGCTGCATGGCCAACGAGATGCTCGACTTCGGCAACGGCATCATCGGCCTCGCGCTGAACCTCGAGGAAACCGAGGTCGGCGCGATCATCATGGGTGAGTACACCAGCCTCCGCGAGGGGTCCGAGGTGAAGACCACCGGCAAGCTTCTGTCCGTCCCCGTCGGCAAGGGCCTGCTGGGCCGCGTCGTCGACGTTCTCGGCCGCCCGCTGGACGGCAAGGGCGCCATCGAGGCCACGACCTACTACCCGGTCGAGAAGATCGCCCCGGGCATCGTGAAGCGTAAGTCCGTCAGCCAGCCGCTCCAGACCGGCATCATGGCGATCGACGCGATGATCCCTGTCGGCCGCGGACAGCGCGAGCTGATCATCGGTGACCGCTCCACCGGCAAGACCACGATCGGCGTGGACACGATGATCAACCAAGCGCGCATCAACCGGCAGAACGCCGGCGCGAAGGACTTCCGCCCGGTCTACAACATCTACGTCGCCGTCGGACAGAAGCAGTCGAACATCGCCCGCGTCATCGCCGAGCTCGAGAAGGCCGGCGCGATGGAGTACACGATCGTCGTCGCCGCCGCCGCCTCCGATTCCGCCGCCGACCAGTACCTCGCCCCGTTCTCCGGAGCGGCCATCGGCGAGTGGTTCATGGACAACGGCATGGATGCGTTGATCATCTTTGATGACCTTTCCAAGCAGGCCACGGCCTACCGCCAGGTCTCGCTGGTGCTGAAGCGTCCGTCCGGCCGCGAGGCGTATCCCGGCGACGTCTTCTACCTGCACTCCCGTCTGCTCGAGCGTTCCGCGCGCGTGAACGAGAAGAGCGGCAACGGTTCCCTCACCGCGCTCCCGATCATCGAGACCCAGGCCGGCGACGTCTCCGCGTACATCCCGACCAACGTCATCTCGATCACCGACGGCCAGATCTACCTCGAGACCGACCTCTTCTACCAGGGTGTCCGTCCCGCGATCTCCGTCGGTCTGTCGGTGTCCCGCGTCGGTTCCGCCGCGCAGATCAAGGCGATGAAGCAGGTGGCCGGCAAGATCAAGCTGGACCTCGCCCAGTTCCGTGAGCTGGCGGCCTTCGCCCAGTTCGGCTCGGACCTCGACGCCAAGACCCAGGCCACCCTCGAGCGCGGCAAGCGCATCGTCGAGCTCTTCAAGCAGAGCCAGTACAACCCGATCGCCGTCGAGATCCAGGTGTCCATCCTCTGGACCATGCAGAACGCCCTGCTCGACGACGTTCCGGTCGAGAAGGTGAAGGACTTCCAGTCCAAGCTGACGGACTTCCTCGTCACCCGTAAACCGGCCCTGCTCGAGCGCATCCGCGTCGAGAAGGCGATCAACGACAGCCTGGCCGCGGAGCTCAAGGCCGCCGTCACCGAGTTCAAGCAGAGCTACCGTTGATCCGGGCCTGCTCACCGAGCCCCACAGACCATGCCCAGCACACGCGACATCCGGCGCCGCATCAAGTCGGTCAAGAACACGGCGCAGATCACCAAGGCGATGCAGATGGTCGCCTCGGCCAAGATGCGCAAGGCGCAGCAGGCCGCGCTGGCCGGCCGCCCCTACGCTTCCCTGATGAACGACGTGCTCGGCGCCGCCACCGCCGGCGCGGGCGAGTTCACCCACCCGCTGATGGAGCGTCGTGAGGTCAAGCGTCGTGCCCTGATCATCATCAGCACCGACAAGGGCCTCTGCGGCGCCCTCAACACCAACCTCCTCCGCGAGGCCACGAAGCTGCCCGCCGCCTCCACGTCGTTCATCACGGCCGGACGCAAGGGCTCCCAGTGGGTCGCGCGGCTGAAGCGCGACCTGGTCGCCGAGTTCACCTACAAGGACACCCCGCAGTTCGCCGAGGCGCGGGCCATCTCCAAGTTCGCCCAGGAACTCTTCCTGAGCGGCAAGGTGGACGCCGTGGACGTCGTCTACACGAACTTCATCAACACGCTCACCCAGAAGGCGGAGGTCCGCCAACTCCTGCCCATCGGACGCCTCCAGAAGCTGGAGGCCGGTGTGAACGGGGCCGGCGGCGGCTCCGAGGCCCCCGTGGCGCCGGATCGCGAGTACCAGTTCGAGCCCGGCGCCACCGCTGTCCTCGGAAACCTCCTGCCGCACTACGTCAACTACCAGGTGTTCCAGTTCCTCCAGGAGGCCAAGGCCTCGGAACACTCCGCGCGGATGGTCGCCATGAAGAGCGCGACCGACAACGCCAAGCAGCTCATCAAGGACCTGACGCTGGAGTACAACAAGCTCCGCCAGGCGAACATCACCAAGGAACTTCTCGAAATCACCAGCGCCGCCATGGCGATGGGCAACTGACCCGCTCTCGGAAATGAACACAGGAAAGATCGTCCAGATCATCGGTCCCGTCGTGGACGTGGAGTTCTCCGGAACCCTACCCGCGATCTACAACGCGCTCACCGTCGAGTTCACCCCGCCGGGTGGCTCGCCGACCAAGCTGACTCTCGAGGTGCAACAGCACCTCGGCGGCAACTGGGTCCGCGCCGTCGCCATGAGCACCACCGAAGGTCTCAAGCGCGGCCAGGCGGTCGTCGACCAGGGCAACCCCATCTCCATGCCCGTCGGCGAGGCGGTCATGGGACGCGTGTTCAACGTCACCGGCGAGGCCGTGGACGAACAGGGCCCCGTCAAGGCGGACAAGTACTATCCGATCCATCGCACCGCCCCGCCGCTGGTCGACCAGTCCACCAGCCCCCAGATCCTCACCACCGGCATCAAGGTCATCGACCTGATCTGCCCCTTCCTCAAGGGTGGCAAGGTCGGCGCGTTCGGCGGCGCCGGCGTCGGCAAGACGGTCGTCATCATGGAGCTCATCAACAACATCGCGAAGCTGCACGGCGGCATCTCGATGTTCGCCGGCGTCGGTGAGCGTACCCGCGAGGGCAACGACCTCTACAACGAGATGATCGAGGCCAACGTCATCAAGACGAAGAAGGACTCGAAGGGCCATCCCGAGATCGGCGAGAACGGCATGCCCGTGCTCGAACCCGGCTCCCGCATCGGCCTGGTCTACGGCCAGATGAACGAGCCCCCGGGTGCCCGTCTCCGCGTCGCCCTCTCGGCCCTCGCGGTGACCGAGTACTTCCGCGACGAGAAGAACCAGGACGTGCTCCTGTTCGTCGACAACATCTTCCGCTTCTCGCAGGCGGGTTCCGAGGTGTCCGCGCTCCTCGGCCGCACGCCGAGCGCCGTCGGTTACCAGCCCACGCTGGCCGCCGAGATGGGCAACCTCCAGGAACGCATCACCTCGACCAAGAAGGGCTCGATCACCTCGTTCCAGGCCGTGTACGTGCCCGCGGACGACCTCACCGATCCCGCTCCGGCCACGACCTTCGCGCACCTCGACGCGACGATCGTCCTCGAGCGTTCGATCGCCGAGTTGGGCATCTTCCCCGCCGTCGATCCCCTGGCCTCGAACTCCCGCGCCCTCGCGCCCGAGTTCGTCGGCGAGGAACACTACAACGTCGCCCGCGGCGTCCAGAAGGTGCTCCAGCGCTACAAGGACCTGCAGGACATCATCGCGATCCTCGGCATGGACGAGCTTTCGGCCGACGACAAGCTGACCGTCTTCCGCGCCCGCAAGATCCAGAAGTTCCTCAGCCAGCCGTTCACGGTGGCCGAGCAGTTCACGGGTCGCCCGGGCAAGCAGGTTCCGGTCGCCGAGACCGTCCGTTCCTTCAAGGAGATCCTCGAGGGCAAGTACGACGACGTCGGCGAGGCGAACTTCTACATGAAGGGCGGCATCGACGAGATCAAGGAGTGAGCGCCGGACCTTCCGGAACCACTTCCCAACTCAAGTCAACATGGCCAACACCCTGAAGCTCGAGATCGTCACCCCCGAGGCCCGGATCTATTCCGAGGACGTGGACATGGTCACGCTGCCCGGCGTCGAGGGCGAGATGGGCATCTTCCCGATGCACATCCCGCTCATGACCCAGGTCGTCCACGGCGAGATCATCGCCCGCAAGGGCGGCCAGGAACAGTGCCTGGCCGTCGGCGAGGGATTCGTGGAGATCACCGGTGAACGCGTGGCCATCCTCACGGACATGGCCATCCGCGCCGACGACATCGACGAAGCCCGGGCCGAGGAGGCCCGCAAGCGCGCCGAAGCCCGCCTGGGCGAGAAGATCGGCGAAGAGGAGATGGCGTCTGTCCAGGCCGCCCTCATGCACTCGCTCACGCAGTTGAACGTGAAGCGCCGCCAGCGCCGCTGAGCCCACGACCGCTTTTCCAGGCCGGACCTTCCACAAGGATGGGTCCGGCCTTTTTCATTTCCGTCCGCCGATGCTGGGCTCTCCCGGGTTGTGAACGCATCTTCAGGCCCGCGGCCGAGGCGCGACCCAACCCCCAGCGGGAAGGCACAGCGAATCCCTTTCTCTCCAGTGCGTGCGGACTCGCGCACTTCGCGGCGCACGCGCCCGATTCCCGGACTCCGAAGCGGGTCGTGGCCGGCCTCAGGAGCCGATGACGAATCCGGATTCCACCGCACGCCGGATCAGGTCCATGGCGTTGCGCGCGCCGAACTTGGCCACGAGTTGGTTCCGGTAGGTCTCCACGGTGCGGGGACTGATGCCCAGTTTCGCCGCGATCTCCGGCGCCGGGGTCCCGGTCACCATGAGCCGCAGCACATCCGACTCGCGTCCGCTGATGCCCAAGGTGTTGATCGCCTCCTTCACCGCGGCGGCGTCCAGACCCGGGCTCAGCGCGCATTCCCCCGCCGCCATCCGGGCCGCGGTGTCCACGAGCACCCGCGCCGGGTCCTCCTTCAGCAGATAGCCGTCCGCACCGCTTCGAACCGCCTCGGCCACCAACGCGGCCTTGCCGAAGGAGGTCAACAGGCCGCATCGCGTGGACGATCCCAGCTTCCGGACCTCGCGGATCACCTCGAGCCCGCTGAGTCCCGGCATCTGGTGGTCCAGCAGTGCGATGCGTGGCGGCGATTCCTTCAGCTTCCGCAACGCCTCGTCGCCCCGCGCCGCCTCGGCCACGACCAGGAACCTTCCGTCGCGGGTCAGCAGCGAACGGACTCCCTCCCGGAAGAGGGGATGGTCGTCCGCGATCAGGACGGTGATGGCGTCGGGGCTCATCTCTGGGTGAAGGGTCGGCCGATCTCCATCCGTACGCGAGTGCCGGTTCCTGGCGAAGAATCCACGGAAAGTCGTCCGCCGATCCATTCGGCATGGTCCCGGAGGAACCGGACGCCGAGGTGGCCCTCGGGAACCTTCGCGGGATCGAAGCCGCAGCCGGCGTCGACCACTTCGAGCCGGACCGACCGGCCGTCGTCGGTCACGGCGATGGAGACCTCGGGGGCGCCGGAATGGCGGCAGGCATTGCCGCATGACTCCTGCGCGATGCGGTAGAGTGTTTCCCGCACCCAATCCGGAACGTCGTCGCGCAGTCGTGTGGTGGTGCGGACCTGGACGTCGTGGCGCTCCGAGAGGCGTCGGCCAAGTGCCGCGAGGGCCTCGCCCAGGCCGACCTCACGGGTGGTCAGGGGCTGGAGATCCTCGGCCACCCGGCGGAGATCGCGGGCGGTGTTGAGCAGGCCGGAGGAGACCCTGTCGAGCCGCTCCGCCGCGGCATCGCTGTCGAGGTCTTCCATCGAGCGGTCGGACTGGAGCCTCCAATACTGGATGTCCTGCAGCACGCCGTCGTGGAGTTGGCGGCCGATCTGGCGCCGTTCCTCGGAGTGGGCGGCGACCAGACGTCTTCCGAGTTCGACCTGGGCGTTGCGGGCGCGCACGTGCTCGCGGAGGAGGGAACCGGCGAGAAGGGCGAGGAATGCAAGGATGGAGACGTCCGTGGGCGACCATCTCAAGGCGGCGAAGGGGAGGAACGGCCAGATGCCGAGCGCGGCGACGGAGAGGCTGCTGGCGGTCAGGGCGAGGGTGCCGACGAGGGTGGCGCGGGCGGTCGCCCGCCGTTCGGGCGGGGCGCGGAGGCATTGGGAGGCGATGGCCACCTGCATGAAGGCCGAATAGCCGGCGTACACCTCCATGAACGCCTCCATTTCGGAGACGTACTGGAGCGAAACCGGGAAGAACGCGACGAGCCCCACCGTGGCCCAGGTGTCCCACAGACGCGACGGGCTCCCGAGGTTGTGGGCGAAGCCGTAGATCGCCGCGGCGTTGATGCCCGCCGCCAACCAGCCGACCAGCGGCAGCAACGGTCGCATGGGCCCGAGGTCGATCGAGTTCCACCACTGGGTGTGGATGAGCGTGAGCAGGCCGAGCAGCATCGCGGGGACGGCGGAACCCCGCAGGATCCGTGTGCGGTCGCCCACGAGGCGGAAGAGCAGGGGAATGGCGGCCCAGCCGAAGCAGAGCGCCGCCAGGCCGATGCGGATGACCTCGCGTTGGAGTTCTGTATGGGTCCAGAGGGGGATGAACCGCCGGGCCGGGAACACGCCGACCGGGCCACCGAGGATCCCGCCTTCGCCTCCGATGTTCAGCACCCGGACCGCGAACAGGTTCGAACCCGGCTGCATAAGACCTGGTGGAACGAGGGCCGCATGGACGAGCCGTTGCGCGGTCACCTCGTGGGCGGTGAAGGAACCGTTGGTTCCGACCGCGTGGCCATTCACCCACAGCTCCGAGATGTTGCCGACGAATCCGGCGGAAACCGCCCAGGTTTCCCCGGCCGCATTCGACGGAGCGTCGATCCAGATGCGGTACCAACCGCGGTCACCGACCTTCCAAGGCATGCCCAACTCCTGGGAATGCCATCCACGGTCGAGCCGGACCGTTTTCCAGGCAGACTCGGAGATCGTCGGCTGGCCCCAGGCGGGATCGTCGCCGGCGCGGAACAGAGATCGGAGGACGGGCAGTGCGGGTGGCGGGGAGGGAAGAGTAGGTTCCGGCTCGTTGGATTCCGAAAGCGACTGCGGTGCGCCCGCGAACAGCAGCAGAAGACACCACCAGCGCAGGACGCCGATCCCGAACGGACATTCCCACCGGCATCGCGGGCCGGTGGGCGCCGTCGATGCGGGGTGACGGATCACGTGCCGGGATCCTGCTGGATGGCGCAGGCCGGAACACGCAGAAACCGAGTCCTCGCGCTTCGGTTTCCGCACCCTTGTCGGCCGGAGTCATCCCACTAGTGTCTCCGCCATGGCGGGAACCACCCAGAATCCGGCACCCGCGATCGACACCGATCCGGAGGCCAAGACCGCGAAGGAACCGGGTTACCTGGTCGTCTGCTGGGACGACCCGGTGAACCTGATGAACTTCGTGACCCATGTCTTCCAGAAGGTCTTCGGCTGGGACCGCGCGAAGGCCGAGCGCCACATGATGGAGGTGCACGAGAAGGGGAAGAGCGTGCTGGTGCGCGAGGACTTCGAGATGGCGGAGTTCCACGTCCACGCCTTGCAGGGCTATTCGTTGAACGCCACGGTGGAACAGGACGCGTGAGACTGCTTTCCAAGGAAGACGGCATGACGGTCTGGCACCTGCGTTCAGGCCAGAGGGATCTGCTTCTGTTGCTCTTCGAGGCGGCGATCACGCGGCCGGGACGCACGCCGGGGCTCAGCCGGCAATCCCCCGGACTCGACGCCCGTTACCGCGCCGACCTCGCCGAACGGCTTGAGGAAAGCCGGGCCGGCAACCACCGCGTGCTCACCGGCTCGCTGAGGGATCCCGTCCAATGCCTCGCCGCCGACGAAGGCCATCGCTGGACCCTCGATCCCGACCAGACCGAGATGCTGCTCCAGTCGCTGAACGAGATCCGGATCGGTGCCTGGGAACGTCTCGGTTGCCCTGTCGGCGAGGAGGACCGTGTCGAGGTGGTCCCCGGGACGGTGGAGTTCCTCGACCGTTGGATCCTCGAGCTCTCGAGCCGCTTCCTGAACGTCGTCCTGCGGGGATTGGATCCGGAGTGAATCCGCATGGTGACCTTCCTCGACGAACGGCTCTGGTTTCCGGATCCCCGCAAGTCCCGGGTTGACGGACTGGTTGCGGTGGGCGGAGACCTTACGGTTACCCGGATGTTGCTCGCCTACCGGAGCGGGCTCTTCCCGTGGTCGGCGGAACCCATCACCTGGTGGAGTCCCGATCCCCGCGCCGTCTTCGAGATCGGAGGCCTCCACATCGGACGCTCGCTCGCTCGCACGCTGAAGAAGGCGCCGTACGAGGTCACCTACGACAAGGCGTTCGACTCGGTGATCCGATGCTGCGCCATGGTTCCCCGGCGGGAATCGGCCTGCTGGATCTCCGACGCCTTCATCCACGCCTACAACGCCCTCGCCCGGGCAGGACACGCCCACAGCGTGGAGTGCTGGAAGGACGGCGTCCTGGTCGGAGGCATCTATGGTGTATCAATCGGGGCCTTCTTCGCCGGGGAATCGATGTTCCATCGGGCCGACGACGCCTCGAAGGTGGCATTGGTGCATCTGGAGCGTCGGTTGGCCGAGCGGGGCTATCGGTTGTTCGACACCCAGATGCTCACCCCGACCACGCGTCAGTTGGGTGCTCACGAGATCCCACGGACGGAATACCTGAAGCGCCTGGCCGTGGCGGTGGAGACCCCGTGCCGTTTCGGCTGATTGCCACCCGTTGTCGGTGGATTGCGGGACTTTGTGAAAAACTTCACAAAACCCTCTTGCCGCTCCGGGAGACGCAAACATAGTTTCGCCCGTTCCGGGGATTCCTCCCCGTCCCTTGTCTTTTATGGATGTCTCCTCCCCAGCCTCCGGTCGTGGTCCGTCCACCGCGGAATTCGGATACAACTCGAAGATCGAGGGTGAAGTCGTCCATACCACGGTGGACGCGGCCTTGAACTGGTTCCGCAAGAATTCGCTGTGGCCGATGCCGATGGGACTCGCCTGCTGTGGCATCGAGCTGATGGCGGTCGGCGCCAGCCGGTTCGACATCTCCCGCTTCGGTTCCGAGGTGATGCGTTTCTCGCCCCGCCAGTCGGACGTGATGATCGTGGCCGGCACGGTGACCTACAAGATGGCCTTGGCGGTCCGGCGTATCTACGAGCAGATGGCCGAGCCCAAGTGGGTGATCGCCATGGGTGCCTGCGCCTCCACCGGTGGCATGTACCGCAGCTACGCGGTGCTCCAGGGGGTCGACAACATCCTGCCCGTCGACGTCTACGTGGCCGGATGCCCACCACGTCCCGAAGCGCTGCTCGACGCCTTGATCCGCCTGCAGAACAAGGTCTCCAAGGAACCCATCACCCGAGATCTGAAGCGCGATTCCGCCCCGGAGAAATATGGCTCTCTGGGTATCGAGCTCGGAGAACGGGGAGAGGTACTTCAACGTTAACTCCCAGATTTCGTGGCCACACCCATTGAATTCGCGAACCAGCTTCGCGAGAAGTTCGGCGAGTTGTTGTCCGCTCCGGTCGAGTTCCGGGGCGAGGCGACCCTCACTGTTTCCGACCCGAGCCGGATCGTCGAGGTCTGCCAGTTCGCCAAGAGCTCCCTCGGCTTCGACATGTTGTTGGACCTCAGCAGCATCGACAACTACGGCGAGGATCCCCGCTGGACCGTGGTCTATGAGCTCTACGGCACCGGGCATCATGTCCATCTGCGCCTGAAGACCTCGGTCGGCGAGGAATTGTCGGAGGTTCCGACCGTTTGCGGTGTGTGGCGCACGGCCGATTGGCATGAGCGCGAGGTCTACGACATGATGGGCATCCGGTTCGCGGGTCATCCGGACCTGCGGCGCATCCTGATGTGGGACGGCTATCCGTACTTCCCGCTGCGCAAGGACTTCCCGCTGGCGGGCAAGCCCACCGAATTGCCCGAGGTCGCCTTCACCCGGTCCGCGCCCCTCGAGGGCGGACCTTTCGTCACCGTGGCCGGCGGCAAGGACGCCATCGCCCGCGAACCCCGCGTCCGGAATCCCGAAGAGTAAGCCATGGCCACGCAGACCATCGAATTCAAGGACCCCGCGGCCCGTGCTTCCGCCGCGGTGGCGGCCGCCTCCGACGACGACATCCAGGATCTCAAGGGCGACAAGCTCGTGCTCAACATGGGCCCGTCGCATCCGTCCACTCACGGCGTGTTGCGGATCCTGGTGGAGATGGACGGTGAGACCATCACCAAGGCGATTCCCGACGTCGGCTACCTCCATCGGGGCGACGAGAAGATCGCCGAGAACATGACCTACAACCAGTTCGTGCCCTACACGGACCGGTTGGACTACCTCGCGCCGCTCGCGAACAACGTCGCCTACGTCCTCGCCGTCGAGAAGCTGATGGGCATCGATGACGCGATCCCGCCGCGCGGTCAGTACATGCGGGTCATCTGCTGCGAGCTGGCCCGCATCTCCGCCCACCTGCTCGGGCTGGGCGCGTTCGCGATGGACGTCGGCGCGTTGACGGTCTTCCTCCACACCTTCACCGAGCGGGAGAAGATCTACAATCTGTGCGAGTCGCTGACCGGCGCCCGTTTCACCACCAGCTACACGCGGGTGGGCGGACTGACCCGCGACTGTCCGCCGGGATGGATCCAGGCGGTCCGCAAGTTCCTCGACGAGGTCGTGCTCAACATCGCCGAGTCCGAGACGTTGCTGACCCGCAACCGCATCTTCGTGGACCGCACCCGCGACGTCGGCGTCATTTCACGCCAGTTGGCCATCGACTACGGCCTCACGGGTCCGAACCTGCGGGGCAGCGGAGTGGACTACGACGTCCGCAAGGCCAATCCCTACCTCGTCTACAAGGACCTCGAGTTCGACGTCCCGGTGGGTTCCGTGGGCGATTGCTACGACCGCTATCTCGTCCGCATGGAGGAGATGCGCCAGAGCGTTCGGATCCTGCGCCAGTGCCTCGACCGCATCCCCGGCGGGGCTGACAACGTGTCGCGGGAACCGGTCAGCATCTTGGACGGCAAGGTCACCCTGCCTCCCAAGACCAAGGTGCTGATGGGCATGGAGGAACTGATCCACCAGTTCATGATCGTGACCCAGGGGGTCAACGCGCCTCCGGGCGAGGTCTATTTCGGCGCCGAAAACCCGAAGGGGGAACTCGGCTTCTACATCCACAGCCGCGGTGGCGGCACGCCCTACCGGCTGAAGATCCGGGCCCCGTCGTTCGTGAACCTCGGCATCCTGCCCGAGGTGCTGCCGGGCCACATGATGAGCGACATCGTGTCCATCCTCGGCTCGTTCGACTTCGTGATGGGCGAGTGTGACCGATAAGGATTTCCGACGATGAGTTTCACCGTTCCCAGCCATCTCGAGTCCGAGCTCGACGAGATCACGACGCACTACCCGGTCAAGCGGAGCGCGTCGCTCATGTTCCTGCACGCACTGCAGGAGCACTTCGGATACGTCTCCAAGGACGCCGTGGAGTGGACCGCCCGCAAGTTGGGCCTGCAGCCGATCAACGTGTACGAGCTGGTGACGTTCTACCCGATGTTCCGTCAGGAGCCGCTCGGTAAGACGCACGTCAAGGTCTGCCGCACGCTGAGCTGCGCCCTGCAGGGCAGCGGCGAGCTCCGGGAGCGTTTCTGTTCGAAGCTCGGCCTTGATCCGCACGCACACGCGCCGCAGACGACGCCGGACGGAAAGTTCACGGTCGAGTTCGTCGAATGCCTCGCGAGCTGCGGCACGGCCCCGGTCGTCTTGGTCAACGAGGAGCTCCACCACAAGGTCTCGTCCGCGGATGCGGACGCGATCCTTCAGAAGGGGAAGGCGGCCTGAAGGGGAGCTTCGCTTGGAAATCCGGCCTTTTGAGGTGGTTGCCCGACATGGATTCGAACCATGACAAACAGATTCAGAGACTGTTGTGCTACCATTACACCATCGGGCAGGCCGGTAAGCGCGGGAGAAGCTAGGTAGAATCGTCACACAGTCAAGCACTGCCATGCCGGAACAATTCAAACTGATCACGAAGCACATCGACGAGCTGGGCTACACCCCGGACATCGCGTGCTACCTGCGTCATGGCGGATACGCGGGCCTGAAGAAAGCGCTCGCCACGCCGGTGCGTGAACTCGCCGAGGGCAAGAAGCTCTCTCCGCAGGAAGTCGTCCGCGAGGACGTCAAGGCCTCCGGTCTCCGGGGCCGCGGCGGCGCCGGCTTCTCCGCCGGGCTCAAGTGGAGCTTCGTCGACCGCCGCAGCGGCAAGCCGATCTACCTGATCTGCAATGCCGACGAGTCCGAGCCGGGCACGTTCAAGGACCGCCAGATCATCCACAAGGACCCGCACCAGCTGGTCGAGGGCATGATCATCTCGTGCTGGGCCAACGACGTGAAGCTGGCCTACATCTACATCCGCGGCGAGATGCCCGAAGGCGCGCGCCTGTTGAACCAGGCCCTCAAGGAGGCCCGCGAGAACGGCTTCCTCGGCAAGAACATCCTCGGCACCGGCTTCGACCTCGAGATCCACGTCCATCGCGGCGCCGGAGCCTACATCTGCGGCGAGGAGACCGGCCTCATCGAGTCGCTCGAGGGCAAGCGGGCCTATCCCCGCATCAAGCCGCCCTACTTCCCCGCCGTCCTCGGGCTCTACATGTGCCCGACGATCGTGAACAACGTGGAGACGCTCTGCCACGTGACCCACATCGTGAACATGGGTGCGGCCGAGTACGCGAAGCTGGGCACGCCGAACAACACCGGCACCCGCATCGTGAGCCTGAGCGGCGACGTGATGCGCCCCGGCTACTACGAGATCCAGGTCGGCAAGGTCACCCTCGGCGAGCTGATCCACGACGCGAACTTCGGCGGCGGCCTGCGCCCCGGACGCACGCTCAAGGCGATCATCCCCGGCGGTTCCTCCTCCAAGGTCCTGAAGGCCGGCGAAGTCTTCAAACTGAACCGCAAGGGCGCCGACGGCCAGATGGCCAAGGTCGACGTCCCGCTGCTGGATCTCCCGTACGACTTCGATTCCCTGCAGCAGGCCGGAACGATGTCCGGTTCGAGCGCGGTGATCGTGCTCGACGATTCCCGGAGCATGGTCGAGACGCTCGGCAACCTGTCCGAGTTCTACGCGCATGAGAGCTGCGGCCAATGCACCCCGTGCCGTGAGGGCGCGCTGTGGCTGGCCAAGGCGACCCACCGTCTCGCCCACGGCGAGGGACGCAAGGCGGACGCCGACTACCTCTCCCACATCGCCCAGAACATCCAGGGACGGACGATCTGCGCCTTCGGCGAGGCCGCCTCCTGGCCAGTGCTCAGCTTCGTGAAGAAGTTCCGCGACGAGTTCGAGGCCAAGGGAGCCGCCGACGAGGCCGCCCGCGCCCAAGGCGCCGGCCCCGTGCACGGCGTCAAGATGGCCGCCAGCCCCAACCATCACTGATTTCCGCGATGTCCGCCCCCGCCCAACCCGCTCCGGCCCCCGCACCACAGGCCCCGCCTCCGGTCGAGACCATGACCGTCAAGGTCAACGGCAAGACCGTCCAGGTGCCGAAGACCCACCCCGACTGGCAGGGCAAGCCCCAGCCGGCGACGATGCTCCAGGCCGCCCGTTGCGCCGGCGTGGACATCCCGCACTACTGCTACCACGACAAGCTGCCCGTCGCCGGCAATTGCCGCATGTGCCTCGTCGAGTTCGGCACGCCGATGATGGATCCCGCGACCCGGAAGCCCGTCCTGAACGAGGACGGCTCCCCGAAGATCGCCAAGTCGGTCCTGCCCTACGAACCCGGCACCCCCCGCGGCGCCATCGCCTGCGCCACGCCGATCTCCCCGGGCATGGAGATCTACGCCGATTCCAAGGCCACCCTGCAGATGCGCGAGGCGGTGTTGGAATCGCTGCTCATCAACCACCCGCTGGACTGCCCCATCTGCGACCAGGCCGGCGAGTGCAAGCTCCAAGAGTACTCGGTCCAGCACGGACAGGCCGGAAGCCGCTTCGTCGAGGCCAAGGTCCACAAGCCCAAGGCGGTCGACCTCGGACCCCGCATCGTGCTCGACGACGAGCGCTGCGTGCTCTGCACCCGCTGCATCCGCTTCTCCAAGGACATCGCCGGCGACGACGCCCTCGGCATCGTCAACCGCGGTTCCTACAACACCATCAGCGCGTTCGAGACCGGGAAGTTCGACAACAACTACACGCTCAACACCGTCGACCTCTGTCCGGTAGGCGCGCTCACGTCGAAGGATTTCCGCTTCAAGATGCGCGTCTGGTTCCTCAAGGAATCCAAGAGCGTCTGCACCTCCTGCGGCACCGGCTGCAACATCACCATCGGCTCCCGCGAGGGGGTCGTGCACTGCTACGAACCGCGCGAGAACGACGCGGTCAACGGCCCGTGGATGTGCGATTCCGGCCGCCTGAACTACAAGTGGATCGGCCGGGCCGACCGGCTCCGTGAGGTGCTCGTCCGCGGGACCCGTTCCACCTGGTCCGCCGCCCTGCAGGACCTCACCGTCCGCCTCTCCAAGGCCCCGGCGGGCAGCGTCGCGGTCGTCGCCTCCTCCCGGCAGACCACCGAGGAGCTGTACCTGCTGAAGAAGCTCGCCGCGAGGACCGGTGCCACGACCGATTCCGTCGCCCGCGAAGGCGAGGCCGACCGCCTGCTGGTCGCCGCCGACCGCAACCCTAATTCCAACGGCGCGCGCCTCACCGGAATCTCGTTCACCGAGGCCGGCATCCGGATCCCGGAGATCGCCGCCGCCATCGAGGCCGGAACCGTGAAGACGCTCGTCGTCTTCGGCGAGGACGTCACGAAGCACGGCATCCCGGCCGCGACCCTCGCAAAGCTCGAGACGCTGTTCGTCAGCGACATCCTGCCCAACGCGACCACCGCCCTGGCGACCCACCTCCTTCCGGGCGCCGCCCACGCGGAGAAGCGGGGCACCTTCGTCAACGTGAAGGGGCGCCTGCAGAAGTTCATGAAGGCCGTCGAGGCCCCCGGCGACGCCCGCCCCGAGTGGGAGTTCCTGCACGAGCTCGTGCACGGCGTGACCGGACAGAACGGCTACTCGACCATCGAGGGCCTTTTCAACCAGATGGCCCGCGAGGTCCCGGCGTTCGCCGGACTCGAATGGGCGAAGATCGGCGACACCGGCGTCGACGTGAAGATCTAGCCCCGCCATGGAATCCCTCCAGTACCTCAGCCCGACGACCCAGTTCGTCCTCTTCAGCGCGCTGAAGATCCTCGTGGTCTTCGGCGTGGTCATGACCGGCGTCGCCTACGCGGTGCTCGTCGAGCGCAAGGTCTCGGCGTGGATCCAGGACCGAGTCGGTCCGAACCGCACCTCGCCCTTCTTCGTCGACTACATCCCGGTCATCGGACCCTTCCTGGTCCGCCTCGGCATCTTCCAGCCGATGGCCGACGGCCTGAAGTTCATGCTCAAGGAGGACTTCACGCCGAACTACGTCCGCAAGGTCTACTTCTGGCTCGCCCCGGCCATAACCGTGATCCCGGCGCTCATGACCGTGGCGGTGATTCCGTTCGGCTCGACGCTCGGCTCCGAGAAGATGGTCATCGCCGACCTCAACGTCGGCATCCTCTACACCTTCGGAATCGTCTCGCTCGGCGTGTACGGCATCGTCCTCGCCGGCTACGCCTCGAACTCGAAGTACCCGTTCCTCGGCGGCATCCGGTCCAGCGCCCAGATGATCTCCTACGAGATCGCAATGGGCTTGAGCGTGGTCCCCATCTTCCTGCTCACCGAGAGCCTCAACCTCGGCGACATCGTTAAATACCAGGCCGACCACGGCTGGATGATCCTCAAGCAGCCGGTCGCCTTCGTGATCTTCCTGATCGCGGCCTTCGCCGAGACCAACCGCCTGCCTTTCGACCTTCCCGAGTCCGAGACCGAACTCGTGGGCGGCTACCACACTGAGTACAGCTCGATGAAGTTCGCCCTCTTCTTCCTCGGCGAGTACGCGAATATGATCGCCTCGTCGGCGATGATGGTGACCCTCTTCTGCGGCGGCTGGACCCTGCCCGGCACGCTGCTCAGCACGCCCTCCTCGTCGATCCTCGTCGGCCTTCTCCACATCGGCGTGTTCCTCGCCAAGATGGCCGTGTTCATGATCGTGTTCATCTGGGTGCGCTGGATGCTTCCGCGCTTCCGCTACGACCAGCTCATGGACATCGGCTGGCGCCGCTTCATCCCGGTCGCCCTCGCCAACATCCTCCTCACCGCCGTGGTCGTGGCCCTCTGAACCCCCTATTCCCGCCCATGAGCACCAAAGTCGTCGACCGCTCCCCGCTCACCTTCTACGAGCGCACCTACCTGCCGGCCATCCTCGGCGGACTCAAGGTCACCGCGAAGCACTTCGCGGACACCGTCTTCAAGGGCAAGTCCGTCACCATGCAGTATCCCGAGGAACGCTGGGTCGTCCCCGAGGGCTACCGCGGCGCCCCTTACCTGGTGAAGGACCAGGACGGCGCGACCAAGTGCGTCAGCTGCCAGCTCTGCGAGTTCGTCTGCCCGCCCAAGGCCATCCGCATCACGCCTCCCGGCGCCGAGGGACAGCCCGCCGACCGCCGCAACGCGGAGAAGATGCCGAAGGAATTCGAGATCAACATGCTCCGCTGCATCTTCTGTGGCATGTGCCAGGAGGTCTGCCCGGAGGAGGCGATCTTCCTCCAGAAGGACTATTCGCTCACCGGCGAGTCCCGCACCGAGATGGTCTTCAACAAGGAGAAGCTGCTGAAGCTCGGCGGCACCCATGGCGGCATCCAGAAGTGGAAGCACAAGCTGGAGGAGGCCGAGGCGCAGGAGACCTTCCCGGTCCAGACCCGGTGACGCCCAGGAGAACACCCACATGCCCCAGTTCACCGACCTCCTCTTCTTCGCCTTCGCCGGGATGGCACTGCTGTTCGGCTTCCTCACTGTCGCGAACCCGGTCAGCCGCAACCCGGTCACCAGCGCCATGTTTTTGGTGCTGACGATCATCTCGCTCGCCGGACTCTACCTGCTCCTGCACGCCTTCTTCCTCGCCGCCGTCCAGGTGCTCGTCTACGCCGGCGCCGTGATGGTGCTCTTCCTCTTCGTCATCATGCTCCTCGACATCAAGGAGGAGGAACGCCGCCGCCTGAAGACCTTCACGGTCGGCGTCGGGTCGGTCGCCGTCGCCGCCCTGCTCGGCATCCTCACCGTGTCCGCCCTCTCGGCCAAGCCCGGCTCCCCCGCCGGCCAGACCCGGCTTGCCGTCGGCGACACCGCCGAGCTCGGCAAGGTGCTCTTCAACCACTGGCTCCTCCCCTTCGAGATCCTCTCCGTCCTGCTCCTCGTGGCCATGGTCGGGGTCATCCTGCTCAGCAAGAAGGACCTCAAGTGACCGTCCGGACCGGACCCAGCAACCTTCCATGAACGTCGGCCTCCAACACTACCTGATCGTCAGCGGGCTGCTCTTCAGCCTCGGCCTGCTCGGCGTGGTCGTGCGTCGCAACCTCCTCGTGATCTTCATGGGTCTCGAGCTGATGCTCAACGCCGCCAACCTCTCCCTCGTGGCGTTCTCGCGCTACAACGCGAACCTCGACGGCCAGGTGATGGTCTTCTTCATCATCACCGTCGCCGCCGCCGAGGTCGCCGTCGGTCTCGCCCTCATCGTGGCCCTGTACCGCAAGCGCCAGACGGCGCATGTCGAGGACCTCACCACCCTCAAACTCTGACCGCTCGAATGGAACACGCCGTCGCCCAACACGCCGCAGGCTCCGGGTCCACCCTCCAGGATCTCGCCTGGATGGTCCTGCTCATCCCCCTGGTCATGGCCGCGGGCACCACCCTGCTCATCCGCAAGGACCGCACGCTCTCCGCCCTCTTCAACATCAGCGGAGTCGTCCTTTCCTTCCTTCTCAGCGTCGTCCTGCTCTTCGCCTTCGGCGGCTCCTCCGCGGACTGCACGCCTTTCCGCTGGCTGCCCGTCGAGGGACTCGACGTCCGCATCGGACTGCACCTCGACGGCCTCTCGCTGCTGATGCTGCTCGTGGTCACCGGCGTGGCCTCGCTGGTGATGATCTACTCCACCGGCTACATGCATGAAGACGCCTCCTATCCGCGCTTCTTCTCCAGCCTCAGCCTCTTCGTGTTCTCGATGCTCGGCATCGTGCTCGCCGACAACTTCGTGATGATGTTCCTCTTCTGGGAACTCGTCGGCGTCTCGTCCTACCTGCTCATCGGATTCTGGTACGGACGGCCCGCCGCAGCGGACGCCTCGAAGAAGGCGTTCCTCACGAACCGCATCGGCGACTTCGGCTTCATGCTCGGCATCCTCGTCGTCTGGTCCGCCTTGGGCACCGTCGACTTCGCCGCGGCCAAGGCCAAGCTGGTCGAGAACCCCGCCGCCCTGGGCACCATGGCCGGCATCGCCGGTCTCCTCGTGTTCATGGGTGCCATGGGCAAGAGCGCCCAGTTCCCGCTCCATGTCTGGTTGCCCGACGCCATGGAAGGCCCGACCCCGGTCTCCGCGCTGATCCACGCCGCCACCATGGTGGCGGCCGGCGTCTACATGCTCTGCCGCGTCTTCTTCATCTACACCGCCGCCCCCGGCTGGCCCGCGGCCCTCGGCTTCCTCGGCGGACTTTCCGCGGCGACGATCCTCTCGTTCATCGGCGCCTTCACCGCCCTGCTCGCCGCCGTCATCGCGGTCCAGCAGAACGACATCAAGCGCATCCTCGCCTACTCCACCCTCTCCCAGCTCGGTCTGATGGTCATGGCCGTCGGTCTCGGCGCGAAGCACGGCGATCCGTCCGCCTCGATGTACCACCTCGTCACCCACGCCTTCTTCAAGGCCATGCTCTTCCTCGGCGCCGGCTCGGTCATCCACGCCTGCCACCATGAGCAGGACATCTGGAAGATGGGTGGCCTCCGAGCGAAGATGCCGGTCACGTTCTGGACCTTCCTCATCGGGACCGCCGCCCTCGCGGGTCTCCCGCCCTTCAGCGGGTTCTATTCCAAGGACGAGATCCTCGCGACCGCCCTGGAGTCGAATCCGGTCCTGTTCGGCGTCGGCGTCCTGGTCACTGTCCTGACCACCTTCTACATGAGCCGGCTGCTGCTCGTGACCTTCTTCGGCGGCGCCCGCAGCGGGTCTGCGGACCACGCGCACGAGTCCCCGGGCAGCATGAAGTGGCCGCTGGTCACCCTCGCCATCCCGAGCGTTGCGGTCGCCTGGCTGCCGATCGGCGAGTACCTCACCCGCCAGTTCCGTCCCGAATTCCATGGCCATGGCGGCGACATCCTCTTCGGCCCGTTCAACCACAACCCCATCGCCGCGTTCTTCGGCTTCGGGGCGGCGTTGTTCGGCTTCTCCCTCGCGTTCTCCCTCTACTGGAAGGCCGAGAAGGATCCCCTGCCGGCCCGCCTCGGACTCCTGTCCCGCGCGATGCGCAACCGCTTCTACTTCGACGAGATCTACGAGTCGGTCTTCATCCCGCTGCACAACCTCGCCTCGCACGTCGCCGACTGGGTCGACCGCTGGCTGGTCGCCGGACTGTTCGTCCGCGGCCTGACCGGCGCCGTCGACCTCACCGGCCGCGCCCTCCGCCTCGCCCAGACCGGCAGCATCCAGACCTACGCCTTCCTCTTCACCGTGGGCGTCGTCCTCGTCGTCCTCCTCGCCCGGAAGTAACATGGCCTCCCTCACACCGCTCATCCTGACCCCGCTGTTCACGGCGTTGCTGGTCCTCCTGGTGCCCGGCAACTACCGGGTCGTCGTCCGCGCCCTCGCCGTGGTCGGCTCCGGCCTCACCGCGTGGCTCGCCGTCCTCGCCTTCTTCGGATTCCACCCGGGACAGGAAGGCCTCCAGTTCGAGTCCACCGTGCCTTGGATCCATGTCGGCACCCTCGAGCTCGCCTACCATGTCGGCGCCGACGGCCTGAACATCGGCCTCCTGCTCGTCACCGGCCTCGTCGGTTTTGCCTCCGTCCTCGCCTCCTGGAACATCGAGCGCAACCCGAAGCTCTTCTACGTCCTGCTGCTCCTCGTCATCGCCGGCGCCCTCGGCGCCTTCGCTTCGCACGACCTGCTGTTCTTCTACTTCTTCAACGAACTCGCCCTGGTGCCGACGTTCATCATGATCGGCGTCTGGGGACGCGGTGAGGACAAGACCTACCAGGCGTTCCGCATCACGCTCTACCTGACCCTCGGCGCGCTCGCCGCCCTCGCCGGACTCATCGCCCTCCATGTGGCGACCGGTGCGAAGACCTTCGACGTCCTCGCGCTCAAGGCCGCCTTGGCCGCCAACCCGCTCAGCCCGACCTCCCAGATCTGGATCTTCGCCCTGCTGCTCTTCGGCTTTGGCACGTTGGTCGGCCTCTTCCCGTTCCATTCCTGGGCCCCGGGTGGCTATGCCGCGGCCCCGACCGCCACCGCCATGATGCACGCTGGCATCCTCAAGAAGGCCGGCCTCTATGCCATCCTCCGGGTCGCCCTTCCGCTGCTGCCCGAGGGCGCCGCAACTTGGCTCCCGGTGCTCGCCTGGCTCTGCGTCGGCAACCTCCTCCACTGCGGCTTCGTCGCCCTCCGCCAAAAGGACCTCAACCTCCTCATCGGCAACTCCAGCCTCGCCCACATGGGCTTCGCCTTCCTCGGCATCGCCAGCCTCACCGTCATCGGCGTCACCGGCACCGTCATCGTGATGGTCGCCCACGCGTTGCTGGCCGCCCTGAGCTTCGCCCTCAGCGGCTATCTCGAATCCCAGACCGGCACCGTCGACATGACCCGCCTCGGCGGCCTGCTCAAGCGCATGCCGGTGTTCGGCACGATGCTGGTGATGGCCTTCATGGCCGGCTGCGGCCTCCCGGGCTTCGCGAACTTCGCCGGCGAGGCCACCGTCCTCTTCGGCTCCTGGAAGTCCCTGCCGTGGGTGGTCCTCGCGGCCGCCTGGAGCGGACTCATCCTCGGCGGCGTGTACATGCTCCGCGCCCTCCGCGCCGTCCTCTACGGCGAGGAACGCCCGGAATTGGCCAAGGTCGAGGACACCGGATGGTGGCGACGCCTGCCGCTCGCCCTCCTCGTCGGCGCCCTGCTCCTGTTCGGCGTCGCCCCGGGCATCCTCAGCACCCGCATCGAACCCGTGGCGCGGGAAATCGTGAAGTCCGCCACCCGCCCCCCGGCCACCACGGCGGCCGAACCCGTCGCCGCACTGTCCCACTGATGGAAGCACCCCGCGGACGGGCCTTCCCGCCGCAGACGAACCTGGAGAGATGAACGACTATTCGCTGATCACGCTGGAAATCCTTGCCGTCATCGTCGGCCTCGGCGCCCTGATGGTGGACCTGTGGATCCCCGCGTCCGCCCGCCGCGCCCTCGGCTACGGCACCGCCGCCGCGCTCGGATGCCTTCTCGCGTTCGCCGCCGGTTCCCTCTCGCCCCAGGCCGGGCTCGGGTTCCACAACACCTTCGTCGTCGACGACCTCGCCCGCTACTTCAAGACCTTCTTCCTGTTCGGCGCCTTCGTGGTGGTGCTCATGACGGTCGACTTCGCCCCGAAGATCGGCTCCGGCCTCTCGGAGTTCTACGCGCTCGTCTGCTTCGCCCTCGTCGGGATGCTCTTCGCCGCCTCCGCCAACGACCTCGTGATGCTCTTCGTCAGCCTCGAGCTGATCACCGTCACCTTCTACGTCCTGAACAGCTTCCAGCGGGGCCGCATCGCCTCGCTCGAGGCCGGCATCAAGTACCTCATCCTCGGCGCCGTGGCCTCCGGCTTCATGGTGTTCGGCATCGCACTCGTGTTCGGCTCGGCCAACTCCACCAACTTCGGCGTCATCGCCTCCCGCCAGGCTGAATTGGCCCATTCCACGGTCTTCCTCACCGGCCTGCTCCTGGTCCTGGTCGGACTCGGCTTCAAGATCGCCGCCTTTCCTTTCCAGGCCTGGGCGCCGGACGTGTACCAGGGCTCGCCGGCCCCCGCGACCGCCTTCCTCGCCGTCGGGTCCAAGGCCGCCGGCTTCGTCCTGCTCGTCCGCCTCGTCACCCAGGCCGTTCCGCAGATCGCCGCCGAATGGAACCGCCTGCTGGTGGTGATGGCCGCCGGCACCATCGCCTACGGAAGCCTCTGCGCCCTGCCGCAGCGGAACCTCAAGCGCCTGATGGGCTACTCGTCCATCGCCAACGCCGGCTACCTCCTCCTCGGCGTCGTCGCCATGTCCACCTCCGGTTCCACCGCGGTGCTCTACTACTTGGGCGGATACTTCTTCACCGTGCTCGCCGCGTTCACCGTCATCTGCGCCATCGCGGAACACGTCGAGGGCGACGACATCGCCAACCTCGCCGGACTCGGCCAACGGTCCCCCTTCCTGGCCGCAGCCCTCTCCATCGCCTTCGTCTCCCTCGCGGGCATCCCGCCGATGGTCGGCTTCTTCGGCAAGGTCCTGCTGCTCCGCGCCGTCTTCGAGGGTGCCGCCGCCCATCCGTCCTTCTACCTGCTGATCGCGGTGGCGGTCGTCGGTGTGGTGCTGTCGCTCTACTACTACTTCGGCGTGATCCGCTCGATCTACTGGGGAGCCAATCCCTCGAGCCTCGCCCCGATCTCCACCTCCCTGGGCACCAAGGTCGCCCTCGCCGCCTGCATCGGTGGAATCGTCTTCCTCGGCGTCGCCCCCAGCAGCCTGCTGAAGATCGCCGACCAGGCCGTCCAGCCGAAGTCCGCCACCGCCGCCGCCCAGCACGCCGCCGCGCACTGAGCCCGCGGCCCCGGACCCGTGGGGAAAGGGAGTTCCTTCGGGCAGGACGCCGATGGCCAAGGGGCCATCGATGAAACCCGTGTCGATCTGCGAGATCTGCGGACAAATCCGGAATCATCCACATCACGACAACCCCATGAGCAAGGTCACCCCGTTCCTGATGTTCAACGACCAGCTCGAGGCGGCGATCCGGTTCTATACGGCGACGTTCCCGGATTCCGAGGTACGTGAGGTCGCGCGAACCGGCGGAGACGGTCCGGTCATCGCCGCCGAATTCGTCGTCGGTGGCCAGCGCTTCATGGGCTACAACGGCGGTCCCTACTTCGGATTCTCGGAGGGGGTCTCGTTCCACGTGGACTGCGCCGACCAGGCCGAGGTCGACCTGTACTGGGACCGTTTCGTGAGGGCGGGTGGCTCGCCCACTCAGTGCGGCTGGATCAAGGACCCCTTCGGGCTCTCGTGGCAGATTGTGCCGAGGCGGTTCTCCGAGCTGATCGGTGACAAGGACCCGCGGAAGGTGAAGGCTGTGATGAAGGCCATGCTGACGATGGTGAAGCTGGACGTCTCCGAGCTCGAACGGGCCTACGCCGCCGCATAGGGCTGTCGTTCCGATCCGGACTCCGCATCCGTTGTTCCAAGCGTTCCGGGCAGTCCCATCGGGGACACTTCACACCGATCGGGGAATTCCAGCCCGGATAGTTCACCCCGAGGTTGGAAGGCAGTTCCAGCGGCCGAAGTAGCGCGTGAGCGTCATGGAGTGCGCGAGTCCGCTCGCGCTTTTGGAGAAAGACACGGACTCCCATCGAGGGTCCTACTGGATTTGTAGACGTGTCCCTTACCCACTCGAATCCCGCCAAGCTGCCCGAGCCCCGGAGCGGAGCTTGCCAGCCCGGCGACACCGGCCACTCTGAACCAGCATGAGCATGACCGCTGAAAAGGTCGCCGAAGTGCTGGCGCTGCCGGAAGTGGACCGGGCCTATCTGGCCCACCAGCTCATCGCCAGCCTCGACCCCGCCTTGGAGACCGACACCGAAGCGGAATGGCTCGACGTGATCGACCGCCGCTCCCGTGAAATCGAGGAGGGCCGGGTCCGCTGCCGCCCCGTCCTGGAAACCCTCCGGGAAGCCCGCGCCCAGCTCCATGCCCATCGTCAGCCATCCTGAGGCCGACGAGGAACTGGTCGGCGCGGCCCTGTGGCATGACGAGCGCCAGCCGGGACTGGGAGACGACTTCTTGGACGAGTTCGGGCACGCCCTGCGCCGCATCGAGGCCGAACCGGAACGCTGGCCCTAGATCCGGGGCGAAAACCGCAAGATCAACCTCCGGCGCTTCCCCTTCGCCTTGGTTTACAGCTTCGGCCCCAACGCCATCCACCTCAAGGCCGTCATGCACCTCCACCGCCGTCCAGGCTACTGGTGGCACCGCTGAACGACCCTCTTTTAGCCGCTTTCCTGTTCGGCCGCCCGCTGCGTAGGCTCGCCGCCAACCGATGTCCCGGGTCCGTCGGCGAAGTAGGGTAGCCTACAGACGTGTCCCTTATCGGTTGGAAGGTGTATATGAAAATTAATGTCGCGTTGATTTCAACGGTTGTGGTCGCTTTGGTTGTGGTTGTATCTGTGGGGCAGATTCCCGGCAGCCGCGGTGGTGATCCTGTTGCGCTTCATACTTGGGTTCGAGTGCAATTGGCTGATGGCAGTTTTATTTCAGATGATGAGCTAGTAGCCAATGTAACAAACATAGTCTCGTCATTTGGTGATCCTTCCCCAAGATCCACCAAGTACGCATTTATCACGGTCAATCTTGCCGCCACTAATCGGTTTGAGGTGAAGTTTAATCGGGGTCTGCGTGACATTGGCTATACAATTGTTTTTGACTCAAACGGTAGAGTGGTCGCGACAAATGCTGGTGAGAGGCTAAAGTTTCGCTACTAGTTGCATTCGGTTAGTATGCTGAGGAGCTCATTGGGGACACGTCCGCCAGCGACATGGGGTTGTGAATGAGCGTCGCACATCAGCACCTTCGCCCACTTGTTCCAAGAATCCCCGCGCCTTGCGGGCGCCGATGAACCTGCCCGATTCCTTGCATTGCCCAGATCCGACTTCGATGCAGGTCCGAATCTGGCGGAGTCCCTGAAGGCGGCGTTGGCTCGCGTCTTTCGGCCGGGGTCTTCATCGTGCCGCGCGATGAATCCGTTGCCTGTGTCCGGCTCGGCTCCCGTCTATTCGGTGGTCGGCGACCGCTATACGTTCCTGCTCACCGGTTCCCAGACCGACGGGGCCTATTTCGTCTTCGAGGCGTTCGTCCTCCCGGGCAACGGAACTCCTCCACACATCCACCACCTCGAGGACGAGGCATTCTATGTCATCGACGGCGAGTTCGAGTTCATCATTGCCGGCGAGGCTGTCCGCGTCGGTGCGGGCGGGTTCGTCTTCGGACGCCGCGACATTCCCCACCACTTCAGGAACGTCGGTTCCGTCCCGGGTCGGATGATCGTCACCGTGACGCCCGCTGGTCTGGACGACTTCTTCGCCGAAATCGGCACCCGTCTGCCGGACCGCCAAACCGCTCCGCTGCCGCCGTCCCCAGAGGCCATAGCCAAGCTGGTCGAGGCCGCGCCGAAGTACGGGGTGGAGCTCCTACCGCCCGGCTGACCGTGGAGCTGATTGGCACATAGAGCCGCAAAGCCGCGGAGGAGAAGAGGGAGGCTGCGAGTCGCCCGAATCGGCACCGGACACCGAACGGTGACCGGCGTCGTCCGTCCCGGATTCCCTGCACCCCTTCGCGTCTTGGCGCCTTCGCGTGAGGCCGTTCTTCGTTCCGTCGGCTCAATGCCCTCCGCGGTAGCGGAGTTCGCCGGCTTCGACGCGGACGTCGAGCCGGTTCTGGCGCGGGGGCAACGGACAGGTTGCGAAGGTCGTGAAAGCGCACGGCGGGTTGTAGGCGCGGTTGAAGTCCAGCACCACCCGGCCGTCGCGTCCGGGTTTCTGCGCATGCAGGAAGCGTCCAGCGGGATAGGTCTCCTTGCCGCTCGTCGTATCCTTGAAGAGCAGGAACAGGTCGTCCTCCTCGGTGTCCAGGGCCACGTCCAGGCGGTATTCCTGGCCGTCCTTCACGAACACCACTGTCCCGGCCGCGGGCATTTCCTCGATGTCGCCAAGGACGTTCACCACCGGCAGGAGCGTCCCGGGCTTCGCCGGGATCAGCTTTCCCTCCAGCACCCAGTCGGGGCGTTCGGGGAAGTATTCAAGGCCTTGGAAACGGACCCGGGTCGGCGCTTGGGGATCGCGGACGCGCAGGCCGACACGTTCGCCACGGACGAGCACGGTGATGGAGAGATCCCCGATGCGCAGGATCTCCGGCTTCGCGCCCTTGGCGTCGGTGCGGAGCGGTCGGGTCGGGACGGCTTTCCCGTTCACCGAGGCGGCGACGCCGTCGGCCGGCACGAAGCGGACCTTCCGGCCTTCGCGGATCCAGGTCCCGACGAAGCCCGGGGCACGGCCCGCGGGGAACACATGGGTCTGGGAAGGGTCGGAACCGCAGGTCGAACGTCCCTCCGGAAGCCAGTGCAGTCCGACGAGCGAAGCCCAACCGTTGGTGCCGGCGATGGAACGCATCCGGCGGGCCTGCCACTCCGTCAGCGTCTTGGCCGCCGCCTGGGCCGGGCCGGTGTGGCATCCCGACAGGAAGAGGCCGGCCACTGCGACACCCACGGCCCACAGCATCGCGTGGGTGTTCCTGCGGCGGGCCTGCGGGTTGGTGGGGGATGCCAGTTGCGATGCGCTCATGGTCGGAATCTCAGGTCGGACCCCGTTCCCGCCGATGTGTCCGGGGGGATGCGGTCGTGCCGATTCGGGCTACCGATAGCCCAGGTCCTTTGAAGCCGGAATTCCAATCCCGCAACGTCCCGCCGCTCCGGTTGCGCCTCGTGGAGCCCATCCGCGCGTTCCTGCTATGGTCGGACGGCTTCATTCCTGTCGAACTGCTCACCAATCCCGAGGCGACCCGTCATGCGCGGCTCATCGTCCGGTTCGGTTTCCTCGGGGCCGCCTCGGGCTTTGCGTTCACCCTTTTCTACGCGCTCATCGGGCACCTGTGGGGCGCGGGTGTCGTCGCGGTGTCCAGCATCGGGTTTCTCGCCGCTCCCTTCGTCCTTCGCACGGGCGTGCCCTACCTCCGGGTCGGCAACCTCCTGACCGGCACCATGTGGTTCGGGTTCACGGTGCTCTGTTTCCTCGAAGGCGGGCACGACGGCCATTCGATCGCCTGGCTTGTGACCGTCCCGCTGTGCGCGTTGCTCCTGGTGTGTTCCCGTGCCGCCTGGGGCTGGGCCCTGGCGAGCCTCGCCTCGGCCGCGGTGGTGATCGCCCTCGACTTCGCCGGCATACACCTTCCGCCGACCTATGCGGATCGCTGGGAACCGGTCGTTTCCGCCGCCGGCTACCTGACCCTGATCGTCTTCCTGTTCCTGCTCGGGGTCATCTTCGAGAACAGCCGCCTCAAGGCGCAGCGGAAGATGCAGGAAGCGCTCCTGCGGCTGGAGTCCTCCAACGCCCAGCTGCAGCAGCTCAACGAGGAGAAGACCGAGTTCCTCGGAATCGCCGCCCACGACCTCAAGAACCCGCTCACCGCCATCATCGGCAACGCCGAGCTGCTGGCCATGTCCCAGGACGCCGCGGACATCCCCCAGACCTGCGAGGGGATCATCAAGGCGAGTTCCCGGATGCGGAACCTCATCACCGACCTGCTCGACGCCAACGCCATCGAGGAGGGCCGCTACACTTCCCGGATCGGGCGCTGCGACCTGAACGCCCTGGTCGGGGAGAGCCTCGGACACAACCGCGACACGGCCCTGCGCAAGGAGATCCGACTGAACCTGGAGGCCGCCGCCCCGGTGTTCGTCGAGGCCGATCCCGGGGCGTTGACGCAGATCCTCGACAACCTCGTCTCGAACGCCGTGAAGTACTCGCCTCCATCGTCCGAGGTGTGGATCCGGATCACGTCGGCGGAGGGGCGGGGCGCGGTGTCCGTGGTCGACCGCGGACCCGGCCTGACGCCGGAGGACCAGAAGAAGCTCTTCCGGAAGTACACGCGCCTGAGCGCCAAGCCGACCGCCGGGGAGAGTTCCACAGGTTTGGGACTCTCGATCGTGAAGCGTCTCGCCGAGGCGATGAGTGGAACGGTCGAGTGCCGGAGCACTCCTGGCGAAGGCGCGACCTTCACGGTCCGTCTCCCGCTCTCTCACGGCCCCGGGTAGGGTTTGCCACAGAGGTCCCGGCAACCGCCGTTCCCAACTCCGGCGTCGAATTCCGCTCCCGCGGTCCCTAGCCTGAACCCCGATGAAGCTCATCGGCGTGATACCCGCCCGCTACGCCTCCACCCGTTTCCCCGGCAAGCCGCTCCACCCCATCGCCGGGGTCCCGCTCGTCCAACGGGTCGTCGAACGCTGCCGCCTCTCGAAGTCCCTCGCCGACGTCATCGTGGCCACGGACGACCCGCGTATCGCCGAGTTCGCCAGCCGTTTCTGCCGGGTGGAGATGACGCGGGAGGATCATCCCAGCGGCACCGACCGCATCGCCGAGGTCGCCGGAAGGGTCGCCGCGGACGGCTACGTCAACATCCAGGGCGACGAACCCCTCATGGATCCCGCGGTCATCGACGCCGTGGCGTCGGCCCTCGGCCGATCCGAGATGAGCACCGCCTCCACGCCGGTCCGGAGCCTCGCTGAATACGACAACCCGAACGTGGTGAAGGTGGTCGTGGCCGTCGACGGCCGAGCGCTCTACTTCTCGCGTCGGACCGTACCCTACCTGCGCGACCACGCCGAATGTCCGGCCGCCGAGCAGTTGGCGTCCTTCCCCTTCCGCAAGCACCTCGGCATCTACGGATACCGGCGTGAGACGTTGCTCCGGCTGGTGACCTTCCCGGTCTCGTCCCTCGAGGCGGCCGAGAAGCTCGAACAGCTGCGCGCGCTCGAGAACGGCATCGCGATCACGGTCGCGCCCGTGGACCACGACAGCGTCGGCGTCGACGTCCCCGCGGACGTGGCGCGGGTCGAGGCCCTGTTGGCCTCCCGGTCCTGACGCCCACGTCCGCCCGACCTCCCATGCCCCGGCATTGGCTCCTCCAGATCCTCCGCTTCTACCGCGAGGATTGGTGGCGCGTCCTCGTCGCCGTGGCCCTGCTCGGTGTCACCACCACGGCGGCGGTCCTGAAGCCGTGGCCCACGGCGTGGATCGTGGACCTGCTCTTCCAGCGGTCGACCGATCCGACGACGACGGAGGAACGCTTCAGGACGGTGCTTGGTTTCGCGGGTTTGGCGTTCGGGCTGCACGTGCTGCATGCGCTGGCGAACTCGGCGCTTCAGGCGGTGGTCATCTCGACCGGACTGCGGGGACTCACCCGCGTGCGGCAGGCGGTCTTCGACCGGCTCCTCGGGCTTTCGCTCCGGCGCCTCCATGGCTCGCAGGCGGGCGACCTGATCTACCGTGCGACCTGGGACACCTATTCCGTGCAGACCCTGTTCAACCAGGGCGTCTTCACCGTGCTCACCGCCACGGCCGGAATCGTGACCATGACGGTGGTGATGTGGCAGGTGAACGGGCGGTTGACCCTCGTCTCCCTGGCCACGGTTCCGGTGTTGGTGGGGGTGATCCGGCTGCTGGGACCCAGGCTGGCCCGGGCGGCCGGCAAGGCCCAGGACGCCGATGCGGGGATCGCGTCCTCGGTGCAGCAGCTGGTGGCCAACCTGCAGTTGGTGCAGGTGTTCACCCGGGAACGCCGCGAGTCGGAGGCCTTCGCCGGACGTGCCGGAGAGGCGTTCCTTGCGCGCTGGCGCCAGCATCGGATCGAAGTGCTCTACCTCGCGCTGGTGGCGGTGGTGCTGGGGCTCGGGACCGCCGCCATCCTCGCAGCCGGGGCGAGGGAGGTGCTGGCGGAACGT
Organism: Akkermansia muciniphila; assembly: GCA_945860685.1. Lineage (GTDB taxonomy): Bacteria > Verrucomicrobiota > Verrucomicrobiia > Limisphaerales > UBA9464 > SXXZ01. Next base: position 6,356 of record CAMASJ010000006.1, on the reverse strand, counting down.
CTGAGCCCGGGACGGCTCCTGGTCTTCCTGGCCTACCTCACGCAGCTCTACGAACCCCTGAACCAGCTTTCCCACGTGGGCGGCACCGTCTCCAACGCCCGGGCCGGTGCTGGCCGCGTGCTCGAACTGCTCCGGCCCGACCCGGAAACCGCCGGCGCGGGACGTGCGATGCCTCCGGAGGCGGAAGGCGGCGCGGGATTGGAGTTCCGCGGCGTCGGATTCGGCTACGAGTCCGGACGCCGAGTGCTGGACGGACTGGACCTCCGCATCCCGGCGGGGGAGACGGTGGCGTTGATCGGTCCGAGCGGCGCGGGGAAGACGACGCTGCTCCAGATGATCCCGCGCTTCCTCGACCCGGACCTTGGGGAGGTGCTCTGGGATGGGGTGCCGCTGCGGGACCTGGACCGCGCACAACTGAGGCGTCGGATCGCGCTGGTGCTCCAGGAGCCGTTGCTGCTCCCGGCGACGATCGCGGAGAACATCGGCTTCGCGCGGGAAGGGGCGACGCGTCCCGAGATCGAGGCGGCCGCGAGGTCGGCGAGTGCGCACGAGTTCATCCTGAGGCTCCCCCAGGGCTACGACACCGTGGTCGGCGACGGAGCGGCGCGCCTGAGCACCGGCGAGAAACAGCGGATCAATCTGGCCCGGGCCTTCCTCAAGGACGCCCCGGTGCTGCTGCTCGACGAACCCACCAGTGCGCTGGACCGGGAGAGCGAGGCGGCGGTTGTGGCCGCGCTTCGACGCCTGGCCGTGGGCCGGACCACGCTGATCGTCGCCCATCGGCTGGAGACCATCCGGCATGCGGACCGTGTGGTGGTCTTGCGCGAGGGAAAGGTGGTCGAGCAGGGGAGCCCGGAGAGGTTGCTGGCCGGGGAGGGCTACTTCTCCCGTCTCCAGCGCGTCGGCGATGGAGGCCTGGCGGGTTAAGGGGACCGATGTGCCGGCCGATGCACGGGACGACGGACTGGAGCCGGGATGCCGGCCACTTTGGAAGTGGCCGCGTCCCGATCCGGCCGCTATTTACAAGGACGCGCCGGACCCGGGTTCGGGCCCGCCGAAACCCATGGATCCCGCATCCGCATCCAAGAGCCTCAGGGCACAGTGCCATTCCCGGTCGCGTGCCGCCCTGGCCGCGGCGGTATCTGCCGCCTGCCTTTTCCGGGTTTCCGCGCAGGACGCATCCCAGGCCACCTCGTTCCTCAACGACGACCCGGCCTCGGCACTGAACCTCCAGGGCAACGGCGGAATTCCCTACCGGCCCGTCTCCAACACGCAGCTCCGTCGCGGCCCATACAACATCCGTTTCGGACCGGTATCCGCCCTCTTCTCCGCCGCCACCTCCGTCAGCTACACCGACAATGCCCTGTTCACCGAGCAGGCCCTGGGCCGGGCCGACGACATCGTGGTCACCCCGATGTTCAACACCACGCTCGAATGGCCGGTGACCGACATGAACACGCTGCGGATCGACGTCGGCGTTGGCTACCAGAAGCATCTGATCCAGGAACAGCTCGACTCCCTGACCGTTTCGCCGAACTCCACCATCGACTGGATGGTGATCGCCGGGAATGTCCGGATCAGCCTGTTCAACCAGACATCGACCCCGGCCAGCATTTCGCAGCGACCGGAGTTGGTGACGACCGGCTCCGCGGAGACCGCCGCTTTCCGGCGCATCCAGAACACGATCGGCATGTCGGCCTCCTGGATCCTTTCGCGGGATCTGTCGCTGCAAGGCGGCTACAGCTACACGTTGGAGCGGGGACTCACGGGTTCCAAGTCGTTCGACGTCCTGAACCGAGACTCCCACGTCGCGAGCACGGCGCTCTACCGTCGGCTGGGGCCAGTCTGGACCGTTGGAACCTCCGCCAGCGCGTCGACACAGGCCTTCCAGACCGACTTCCAGAACAGTTCAACCTCCTACTCCGGCGGCCTGCTGGCGGCCTGGCAACCGGGGCGCTACTTCAACGTCAGCTCGCATGTCCGCTACTCGGTGACGCAGTTCGACCGGAACGGCCGGGTGGCGGACGCTTCCAACTTCAACGGCATCACCTACGACCTTTCCGTCAGCCACCGGTTCCGGCGCTATTGGGAATACACCCTCGCCGCCGGAAGCGGGGCCAACACCGGCTTCGGCAACAACTTCACCGAACAGTTCTTCGCGAACGTGATCCTGTCATGGAACGTCACCGAGAGGGCCACCTTCCAGCTTTCCGGCGGCTATGTGAACTCCACCGATTCGGGTTCGGAGCTCAGCCTTCCCCGGGAAGCCTTCCGGATCCCACCGGAGTCCTTCGATCCGACCATCCCCGGAATGGTGGATGACGGGCTCGGCGAGCTCTATTACTTTCCCCCTGGTTCGGTGGACCTGGGCAACGGAATCGTCTCGCTGCCGTTGCCGGGTCGGGTCAGCGAAAACTACACGGCGGGACTGACGTTGAGCTATCGGTTCTCCAACAACCTGTCGGGAAGTCTCGGCTACACCTATGGCGTGCGGTCCAGCGATCTGCAGCTCCGCAATTTCAACCAGAACACCGTGATGCTGAGCTTGAACTACCAGTTCTGAAGATGAAGAGGATCCTCTCCGCGTCCGCTCTCACCGCCCTCCTGGCCGTTGCCCAGTCCCCGACCCCGGTGACTTCTCCCCCGACGTCGCCCCAGGCCGACAACCTGGCGGCAACCGCCGTTGCGAAGGGGACCAACTCTCCCGCTGAGAAGGACAAGGGCACGTCCAAGCTCATCAACGCCTCAGAGCGCGACTTCAAGCCGCGCGACGTGTTCCGCTACAGCGTCCTCGAGGACCCGGCCCCGTCGCAGGCCGCCCAAGAGGCGATGGTCACTGACGCCGGCGAGGTCCACTTCCCGGTCTCGGGTCAGTTCACGGAGTACGTGACCGTCGACGTCCGTGGCAAAAAGCTGGCCGACATCCGCGCCGAGGTGAAGCGGATGCTCGACGAACGGTTCTATCAGAACGCCACGGTCCAGCTGGATCTGGCCTCCGTGAACAACAGCGCCTCCGCTTCTGTCGCCGGCATCGCCAAGGCCCGGGTCTTCGGGGAGATCAACGGAACCATCCCGATCCCCGAGAACGAGGAGGTCTTCCTGAGCGACGCCCTCATCGGACTGGGTCGCAACGAGATGGCCAACCTCAAGAAGGTGAAGCTCCACCGGAAGGACCCCACCACCGGCGTCACCAAGTCGTTCACCGTGAACGTCGACAAGATCCTCAAGGAGAACGCGCGCAGCATGGACATCCGGCTGCAGGACGGAGACCGCATCGAGGTTCCGGCCGTCGGCATCCGCTTCTGATCCCGTTTCCGAGTCACCATGAAATACGGCTACTCCAACTACTCGGCGCCCCTTCCGGGCTACGGCACGTCGCTGGTCGACCGGATCAACCTCTACCTGCACTTCCGGCGGTACTACCGGATGATCGCCGACCGCTGGCTGCTGCTGGTGATCTCGGTCTCGTTGAGCACCGCCATCGGTGGCTGGGTGGCCATGAACAAGCCGGACCAGTTCCGAGCCTCCGCGAAGCTGATGTCGGCGCCCAAGATGAACCAGGGTACCGCCATGGCGATGTTCGAGGAATCGATCTCCGTGGACGCCATCATCGAGGTTCTGCGGGGCGGCACGCTGCTCAACCGGGTCCAGCAGAAGCTCCAGGAGGGACTCAGCTCCTCCAACAAGTTCGTCTTCCCCACGGTGTCGGTCGGTTACGACAAGGGCGGCGTCTATACCCTCACGGTCGTCAGCACCAACTCGGACTACGCAGCCCGGTTTGCCACGGCATGGGCCGATGAGTTCATCGAGTTCAAGCGCCAGCAGCGCGCCAGCACCATCAGTTCCAGCGAGGCACTCATCACCCGCGAGATCATCAACAAGGAACAGAAGCTGAACCAGGCGAGCGAGGCCTTCGCCGACTTCAAGCGCCGCAACAACATCGTGGACATCCGCGACGCCGGTCTCCGGGCCGCCGCCAAGCTGAACGACGTCAAGAACGAGCTGCAGTCCCTGGACACCGAGATCCAGATCTTCCGCTCAGCCAACGCCGAGCAACTCGCCTCGGGTGGCGTCACCGTGAAGGGCAACCCGGCCGAGGTCGCCACCGCGCGTCCCGCGTCCAACAGCGACGACGACACGAGCAGCCGGTTCACCCCTGGTTCGAGCTACACGATGCTGCGGCTCGAACAGAGGCGGCTGCAGACGGACTACACCAACCGGTTGCAGATCCTCAAGGCGTCCCATCCCTACATGGAGCAGCTCCGCCGGCGGATCACCGACACCGAGACCTCCATCGCGGCCACGTTGGAGATCATCGACGAGGGACGGAGGGCGCAGATCCGGGCCCTGGAGATCAAGGCGGGCAAGCTCCCGGCGGTCATCGAGGAGATGACCGAGAATGTCCAGAACTCCACCGCACTCCTCGGCGACTACTCCCGGCTCGAGACCGAGCAGCAGATCCTCAGCGACGGCCTCACCGACCTCCGGGCCCGGCTTTCCAAGATCGCCACCGTCTCCTCCGACACCGACACCTTCGACGTCTACCAGCGTGGCATCGCCGACGACCTGCCGTTTGGTCCGAACCGTCCGGGCATCGTCGGCACGGCGTTCAGCGCGGGATTGGTGATCGGCATCGCCGTGTTGTGGCTGCTGGCCAAGCTGGACGATCGCCTGGAAAGCCCCGAGCAGATCGAGGAGGCACTGGAGGAACCGATCATGGGCCAGCTGCCCGAGGTCGACAAACGCCACTACAAGGACGGCTACCTCGTGCTCAACCGGATGAAGTCCCACACGATGTTCGCGGAATCGCTCCGCGGCGTCCGGTCGACCCTCCTGCTGAGTCCTGAGGGTTCCAGCAAGCGATTCATCGCGGTGACGTCGGCGGTCCCGGGCGATGGCAAGACCACCTTCACCACCAACTTCGCGATCACCCTGGCGAACTCGGGCAACCGCACGCTCCTGATCGACGCGGACCTCCGCCGCGGCAACATCAACGGCTACTTCGAGCAACCGCTCGAAGGCGGACTGGCCGAGGTGCTCAACGGCAAGCTGACCCCCCGCGAGGCCATCCGGGAGACCAACATCCCGAACCTGTCCTTCATGCGTGCCGGCGAACGCCCGACCAACCCGTCCGAGCTGCTCATCGGCCCGAACACCAAGGAGCTCATCCGCGAGCTGCGCGCCGAGTTCGATTACGTGATCTTCGACTGCCCGCCGCTCACCGCGATCGACGACACGTTCTCCATCGCCGCCTACCTCGACGGCATCTTCTTCGTGGTCCGCGCCGGCAAGACCTCCATCCGCTTCGCAAAAATGGCCGTTCAGACGATCCGTCAACGCGGTGCCCCCATCCTCGGCCTCATCGTCAACGGCGTGCCGATCGACAACCCGTACTACTACTACACCACGTACTACTACGCGTCGTACTACCACCGTCCGATCAAGCAGGACGAGACGAGCTCGGTCCGGAAGGCAGCCGCCCCGAAGAAGATGCCTGCGCTCCCGCCTGGAATGCAGATGCCCGAACGCGCGCAGCAGCCGGGGCCGGCGAAGATCCTGCCTTCCACGCCGCCCGAGGGCGCGCCGGGGTCGGGGTCGGAGTCCGAGCGCTGATCCGACCGCCGGAATCGATCCGCAGGGAGTGAAGACGGCCCGCGCGCTAAGGCACATTAAACTAAACTGTAGCCACGCTGCCCCGAAAGATCCATGGATAGGGGATGCGAACGCTGTCGTTGGATCTGCGGGAGAGGATCGTGGCGGCCTATGATGGGCGGCAGGGCACCCGGGAGGAGGTCGCCCAGCGCTTTGGGGTGTCTGTCGGCATGGTGAAGAAGCTTCTGCAGCAGCGGCGCCGGACCAACGACCTGGGGCACCGCCACCGCTACTCCGGGAGGAAGGCCAGGATCCTGCCTGAGTACCGGGAAGGTCTCTTGGCGTTGGTGGCCGCCCAGCCCGACCTGACCTTGGCGCAGATCAAGGAGAAGCTGTCGATGCCCTGCACGGTGCCGGCCGTACACCAGGCGCTCGTGGCCCTCGGGCTGACATATAGAAAAAGACGCTCCATGCCGCCGAGCAAGGACGGGCCGATGTCGCCGAGGCTCGACGGCAGTGGCGGGCCGGGCAAGGGCAGCTCGCCGCCGGCAGGCTCGTCTTCATCGACGAGGCGGCGGCCAAGACCAACATGACCCGCCTGCGCGGGCGGGCCCCGCGCGGCCAGCTCCTGGTGGCCGGTTGTCCGCATGGACACTGGACGACCACCACCATGATCTCCTCGGTTCGGCTCGACGGCACGAGCGCCTGCATGACCTGCCCCGGGGCCACCGACACCGAGGTGTTCCAAGCCTACGTCCGCGAGG
>CAMASJ010000005.1 GCA_945860685.1 Akkermansia muciniphila | reverse complement strand
CGGCCGACACATCGCCGAGGGATCCGCCGCCATCCTCCTCCGCACGGAACCGGGTCCGGTCGAACTGACCGGGATCACCGATCCCCTGCCCCACTCGGTGGGACGCGACCCGGAACGCGATTTCCGGCGGCTCCAGGCGGAACTCGGTCCGGTGGACCACCTCGCGACCCACGGTTTTCCCGATCGGCCGGAAGGCGTCGAATCGCGGTTGGGCGATGGACTGGGCGCCGCGGGCGGATGGACCTGTGTGTCCGCCATCGAGGCCATTCTCAAAGGCCAGGCCGAAACCGCCGCGGCCCTCGTCTGCGGGGCGAACCTCCAGTCCCTCGGCGCACGGTTCCGCCGGGTGCCCGCCGGCGACTTGCCGCTTCAGGCCGCGGCTCCGCGGTGATCTCCTCCCCCTCCATGCAGGTCTGCCTCGTCACCGGCGCCAACGGCGCGCTCGGGATCGCCATCGCCCGCGCGCTCCTCGCCAGCCCCTCCGCATCGCGGGTCTGGCTCGGGATCCGCAACCGGCGCCAGAACGCCGACGCCCTCGCCGCCGAGTTCCCCGACCGGGTCCGGATCGTGGCCTTGGAGGTCTCCGACCGCGCGGCATGGAACCGGGCGGTCACGGAAATCGAGGCGACGGACGGACGGCTCGACGTGCTCGTGAACAACGCCGGGGAGTCCGAGGACGGCCTCCTGGCCACGATGCCCGTGGAGTCCTGGACCCGGGTGATCTCATCCAACCTCGACGGCGTGTTCCATGGCTGCCAGGCCGTGTTGGGCGGGATGATCAGCCGCCGCCAAGGCCGGATCGTGAACATCGCCTCGCTCAGCGCGCTGCTCGCGCCCCCGGGCCAGGCCAACTACGCCGCGGCGAAGGCCGGCGTGGTCGGTCTCACCCATTCGCTGGCCAAGGAGGTGGCCCGCCTGGGCATCACGGTGAACGCCGTCTGCCCGGGCTTCATCGACACCGAGGCGCTCTCGCACATGGCCCCGGAGCGGCGTCAGGCGGCGGTGGCCTCGGTGCCCATGCGCCGGTTCGGCAGGCCCGAGGAGGTCGCGTCCGTGGTGCGGTTCCTCGCCGGACCCGAGGCCTCCTACGTCACCGGCGCCGAGATCAAGGTCGACGGCGGTATCCTTTGAACCGGCCCGCCGTTCCGGATATACCGCCGCGACTGCCATGGACGAAACCGCCCTCCGCAACGAGATCCGGTCGATGCTGGTCGAGACGCTGATGCTCCCGATCCCGGCCGGGGAGATCACGGACGAACGCCCGCTGTTCGGTCCGGAGGGCCTCGGCCTCGACTCCGTGGACGCCCTGCAGTTGGTGGTGGCCCTCGACAAGAAGTACGGCGTCAAGGTCACCGACCGCGAGGTCGCAACACGGGTGCTCGGCAGCGTCTCCGCGATGGCCAGGGCGGTGGCCGAGAAGTCTTCCGGACCGGCGGCCTGAGTCGCGCCCCGAATCCGACCACCGGGGACTTGCCCCAGGACCGCTTCCGCGTGGAAGTTCGGGCGTGCGTTTCCCCCGACCGATCCCCCGCAGCGGCCTCGCCGGCCTGGCCGGCCTCCTGGGAACCTTCGCGGCCCTCGCGGCGGAACCCGCTCCCGAGGCCATCCGCCAACTCCCGCCGGCCGCGAACCGGAAGGTCGACTTCATCCGGGACGTCCAGCCCATCCTCGACGCGAGCTGCGTGAAGTGCCACGGACGGGGCAAGTCCAAGGGAGGCTGGCGCCTCGACACCCGCGCGGACGTCCTCGGCACCGCCGACTCCGGTCCGGCGGTGGTCCTCGGTTCCAGCGAACGCAGCCACCTCATCCACCTCGTCGCCGGCACCGATCCCGATTCGGTCATGCCCGAGAAGGGAAAGCGCCTCACCCCCGAGGAGGTGGGGATCCTCCGCGCATGGATCGACCAGGGTCTCGGATGGGACGCGTCCGTGACCTTCGCCAAGCCCCCGGTTCGGAACCTCGATCCCCGGACGCCGGAACTGCCCAAGGGTAGGGCGAAGCATCCGTTGGACCGCTTTCTCGAAGCCTACGGACGCCAGCGGAACTGGACGCCGCCGAAGCCGGTGGAGGACCGCCTCTTCGCCCGGCGGGTCTACCTGGACACCGTCGGGATGCTGCCCGGCGCCGAGGAGCTCGACGCCTTCCAGCGCAGCCGTTCCCCGGACAAGCGCGCCCAGCTCGTGCGGACCCTGCTGTCCGACCGGCAACGCTACGCGCAGCACTGGTTGACCTTCTGGAACGACCTCCTCCGGAACGACTACAAGGGCACGGGCTACATCGACGGCGGACGCAAGCAGATCAGCCGCTGGCTCTACACGGCGCTGCGCGACAACACGCCGTACGACCGCTTCGTCCGCGAACTGGTCGATCCCGGCGAGGGCAGCGAGGGCTTCACCAAGGGCATCGTGTGGCGCGGCACCGTGAACGCCTCGATGACCCCCTCGATGCAGGCGGCGCAGAACATCGGCCAGGTGATGATGGGCGTGAACCTCAAGTGCGCCTCCTGCCACGACTCGTTCATCGACGACTGGCAGCTCGGGGACGCCTACGGGCTCGCGGGCATCTACGCCGACGGACCGCTCGAGATGGTCCTGTGCGACCGGCCCACCGGGAAGACGGCGCCGTTGAAGTTCCTCTTCCCCGAACTCGGCGCGGTCGATCCGAAGGCGCCACGCCCGGAACGCCTGCGGCAGCTCGCCGGGATCATCACGCGCAAGGAGAACGGCCGGCTGTCCCGCACGGTGGTGAACCGCCTGTGGGCCCGACTTCTCGGCCGCGGGCTGGTGGAGCCGCTGGACGTGATGCAGAACGCCGCCTGGGACCCCGACCTCCTGGACTGGCTCGCCGAGGACCTCGTGGCCCACGGTTGGGACCTCAAGCGGACGCTGGAGCTGATCCTGACTTCCCACGCCTACCAGCTGCCGTCCGTCGACCTCCCAGAGAAGCACGGTTCGGACGACGTCTTCACCGGCCCCGGGATCCGGCGGCTCACGGCCGAACAGTTCCGGGATGCGTTGGGTTCCCTCACCGGCGTCTGGCAGGAACGGCCCGAAGGTGGACTCGACCGGCTGTTGCTCGAGGGCAAGGGTACGGCCGTGTCGGCGACGGAGGCGTTCTGGATCTGGGGCGATCCGCACGGGGCGACCGCGGTGCCGCCGGGGACCAACGGATTCCTGCGGAGCCTCGTCCTGCCCGCCGTGCCGACCGAGGCGACCTTCTTCGTGCATGTCGACAACTCGGCCCGGGTCTTCGTGAACGGCGAACGTCTGCGGGGCGTGGATGCTTCCGACTGGAGCCAGTCCGGGATCTACGACGCACGGTCCCGTCTGAAGGCCGGCACCAACTGGATCGCGGTCGAGGCGGTCAACGGGGGCGACCGCCCGAATCCCGCCGGACTCTTGCTGCACGCGCGGATCCGGACCGCGGACCGCAAGGGCGAGCGGATCCACGACCTGGCGACCGACGCCGCCTGGATGGCCGTTTCCGCGCCGACCGGGGAATGGACCCGTGACGGAACGACCACCGGCTGGAAACCGGCGCAGGTGCTCGGCGGCGCCTCGCTGGCGCCTTGGAACGTCGCCGACGCCCTGGCCACGGCGGTCGCCGGAAGAAGCCCCTACGGACGCGTCCGGACGTCCCTGACCTCGGCGGATCCCCTCCAGTTGGCGCTGGGCCGTCCGAACCGCGAGCAGGTGACGACCGTCCGCCAGTCCATCGCCACCACCCTCCAGGCCCTCGAGCTCACCAACGGCGAGACGCTGTCGACGATCCTGCAGCAGGGAGCCGGCAAACTGGTGGAGAAGCACCGCGACGGACGGACGCTGGTGGAACAGGTCTTTCGGCAGGCGCTCTCGCGTCCGCCCACCCGCGAGGAACTCCGGGTTTCCCTGGGGCTCGTCGGAAGCCGTCCGAAGACGGAGGGGGTCGAGGACTTCCTCTGGAGCGTCGCCATGCTGCCGGAATTCCAGCTCACCCTCTGATTCCCCGAAACCCGACATGAAACACATCGACTACACCCGCCGCGGATTCGTGAAGGGCCTGGGAGCGGCGACGCTCGGGGCCTTGTCCGCCGGCTTCCCACGCGTGGCCCTCGGGGCGGGATCCACCGGACGGCTTCCGGCCACGGCCGACACCGTCATCGTGCTCTGGATGGGCGGCGGCATGGCCGCGACCGAGACCTTCGATCCGAAGCGCCACGCCCCCTTCGAGAAGGGCATGGATCCCAACCGCGTGCTTTCGACGTTCCCCTCGATCCCCACGAAGGTGGATGGCATCCGCTTCAGCGAGGGCCTGGAACGGATCGCCTCGGTGATGGACCGGGGCACGTTGATCCGCAGCTACACGGCCGGGGACCTGGGCTTCATCCTGCATTCGCGGCACCAGTTCCACTGGCACACCGGCTACGCGCCGCCGCAGTCGGTGGCCTGCCCGCACATCGGGGCGACGATCTCGCGGACGCTCGGGCCGCGCGACCCGGCCGTCCCCGCGTTCATCAACATCGGCCAGCGGCTGGACGTCGGCGAAGGCGAGGAGCTGAAGGCGTTCACCTCGGCCGGGTTCCTCGGCAGCGAGTACGGACCGTTCAACGTGCCCTTCCCCGACGCCGCCAAGGACGTGGTCACCCCGCCCGGCGGGATGAGTCCGGGGCGTTTCGCGAACCGGGACGCGTTCTACCGTCGGCTCGCGGCGGCATCGCCGGTGGGCCAGCTCGGCAGCGGGTTCCAGAAGGAATCCCTGATCCGCTCCCTGGACAACGCGCACCGCCTGCTGGCCTCGCCGGCGGCCAAGGCCTTCGACCTCACGCTGGAGAAGCCCGAGACCGTGGCGAAGTACGTGCCGGGCGGATGGGACTTCTCGAAGCGGCTCGGCGGCGATTTCACCCGCGAAGGCAGCTACGAGAAGGCGAACATCCAGCGGTTCGGCCTCGGATGCCTTCTCGCCCGCCGCCTGGCCGAGGCCGGGGCGCGGTACATCGAGGTGACGACCGAGTACATCCCGTTCCTGAACTGGGACACCCACGAGCATGGCCACGATAAGCTGGCCAACATGAAGCGGGCGATCGACGGCGCGGTGGCCCAGCTGGTCCTCGACCTCGAGGAGCGCGGGATGCTGGACCGCACTCTGGTGGTGCTGGCGAGCGAGTTCAGCCGCGACATGATGCAGGAGGGCAAGCCGGACAAACCGATCACCAACCAGGTGCCGGTGCCGGACCGGATCGAATCCCTGACCCACTACGGGATGCACCGCCACTTCACCGACGCGGGATGCGTCCTGATGTTCGGGGGCGGCATCCGCAAGGGACACCTCCACGGCGTCACCGCCGATGAACGTCCCTGCCGCACGCTGAAGGACCGGGTGGTCATCGAGGACCTCCACGCCACGATCCACCGGGCGCTGGGGATTCCGGCGAACCTGGCCTACGAGATCGAGAAGCGGCCGTTCTACGTGACCCGGGACGGCGTCGGGAAGCCGATCGCGAGCCTGTTCCAGAAGGCGATCTGACCAGTCCGCGCAAAAGGGGAAACCACGAGGCGTGGTAGGTGAGGAAGACGGGACGAAAAGGTCCCCTTCCTCACAGCCCCACTTGCATCATCGTCGCGGCCATGAGTTCGCGGGTGGCCTGGGAGGCGGAGACGAGCGGCAGGCGGACCTCATCGGTCATCATCCCCTCGAGGGCGAGGGCGGCTTTGCAGGGCACCGGGTTGGTCTCGACGAAGAGGTTCCGGAAGAGCGGATAAAGCTTCGCGTGCATCTTCAGGGCGGTCTTGGGATCGCCGGCGAGGAAGGCGTTGACCATGCGGGACACCTGCTTCGGAGCCACATTGGAGGCCACGCTGACGACGCCGACGGCGCCGACGGACATGAAGGGCAGCGTCAGCGAATCGTCGCCGCTGAGGATGACGAAGCGGGGTCCGCACGCCGCGCGGAGCTGACTGACGCGGTCGCAGGAACCGCCGGCTTCCTTGATGCCGACGATGTTCGGGAAATCCGCCGCGAGACGCTTCGCGGTGTCGACGCCGATCTCGATGCCGCAGCGGCCCGGGATGCTGTAGAGCAGGATCTTGAGCTTGGTGTGCCGGGCGATCTCGGCGAAGTGACGGTAGAGTCCCTCCTGGCTGGGCTTGTTGTAGTACGGCGCGACCTGGAGCGAGGCGTCCGCGCCGACGGCCTCGGCCCGTTCGGTGAGGAGGATCGCCTCCTTGGTGGAGTTGGCGCCGGTGCCGGCGATGACCGGGACGCGTCCCTTGGCGAAATTCACCGCCAGCTCGACCACGCGGATGTGTTCGTCGTAGTCCAGGGTCGGCGACTCGCCCGTCGTGCCCACCGGGACGATGCCGTCCACGCCACCCTTGAGCTGGCTCGCGACCAGTTTCTCGAAGGCGGCCTCGTCGAGGACTCCGTCGCGGAAGGGGGTGACCAAAGCGGTGTAGGTGCCGGTGAACATAAGCAAAGGAGGGGCAGGATACCCGGCCACCCCGACGTGTAGCAAGGTGGTGCTGGGGGTGGCGGAGACGGGGGCGTTGAAAGGTTGAAGGGCTTAAGGGGGGCGGAGATGGCAGTGGACTTTTTGGCAAAACTCCTTTGCCGCCGATGGAACGCTTCAACGCTTCAACGCTTCAACGCTTCAACGCTTCAACGCTTCAACGCTTCAACGCTTCAACGCTTCAACGCTTCAACGCTTCAACGCTTCAACGCTTCAACGCTTCAACGCCTTTTTCCTCGCGCAAAACGGGGCGCGCCGCACGGTTGGTGCGTCCGCGATGCCGTTCGACTTCACCCATCCGCATTGGCTCTGGTTGCTTCCGGTGACGGCCGGGGCCACCTGGTGGCTGGGTGTGCACTCCGATGCGCTGCTCGCCGGTTGGCGCCGTCGCCTCTCGACGGCTCTCCGTCTCCTGCTCGTCTGCGGCGTCGTCCTCGCCCTCGCCGGATTCCGCTGGCGGCACCCGGTCGAGGGGATGAACACGTTCTTCCTCCTCGACCGTTCCGACTCGCTCGCCGCGACGGTCCAGGAGTCCGCCCGCGACCAGGCGAACCGCTGGGCGGCCGAGGCCAAGCGGGTGGACAAGGCCGGGTTCCTCGTCTTCGGCAGCGAGGCCGCGTTGGAGTCGGAGGCCACCTCCGGCGGGGCGACGGAGAAGATCCAGGCCGTGGTCCCGGGTGACCGGACGGACATCGCCTCCGCCATCCGCCTCGCCACCGCCGCCTTCCCCGAGTCCGGCCAGAAGCGGCTCGTGCTCCTCTCCGACGGACACGAGAACCTCGGCGACGCCCGCCAGGCCCTGGCCCAGGCGCGTCGCCAGGGCGCCACGCTCGACGTGCTCCCGCTCGGCGGCAGCCGCGGCTCCGACCTGTCCGTGCGCAAGATCGTGCTGCCCGCCACCGTCAAGCGCGGCAGCCCGTTCGAGGCGCGCGTCCACATCACGTCCGATGCCGCTCGCCGGGCGAAGGTCCGCCTGTTGCGCAACGACCGCCTCCTAGGCGAACAGGAGGTCTCCCTCGAGGCGGGCAAGAACCTCTTCACCTTCCCCCAGCGGCTCGAGGAGACCGGGTTCCACGGATACGAGGTCACGGTGGAGGCGGAGGGCGACACAGTCCCGCAGAACAACCGTGCGACGGGCTTCACCTCGGTGCGCGGGACGCCGCGCATCCTCCTGGTGTCGTCCTCGCCGGAGCAGGACCGCAACCTCGTCGACGCCCTGCGGCCCGAATACGAGGTGCGGGTCCTTCCGGCGAACGCGTTCCCGTCGACCCTCGCCGAGATCCAGGACCACGACGCGGTGATCCTCGGCAACGTGGGCGCGGGCGTCCTCGGGCCGGACCGGATGCGTCTGCTCGAGAGCGCGGTCCGCGACTTCGGCGTCGGGCTGCTGTGCATCGGCGGCGATGACTCGTTCACCGCCGGCGCCTACCGCGGAACGCCGCTCGAGGCGGCGTTGCCGGTGTCGATGGACCTGAGTTCGAAGAAGGTGCTTCCGGCCGGGGCGCTGGTGCTGGTGATGCACGGCATGGAGTTCGCCAACGGCAACCAGATTTCGCGGGAGATCGGACTCGCCGCCCTGAACTCGCTCGGTCCGCGCGACGAACTGGGCGTGGTGCTGTGGGACGGAACAGACCGCTGGCTGCTCGACCTCGCCCCGGTGGGGGACCGCGCCGCGGCGTCGAAGGCCATCGCCGGGATGAACCAGGGCGACCTTCCCGCCTTCGACGGCCTGATGACCCTGGCCCGCGACGGCCTCCGGAAATCCACGGCGAACCTCAAGCACATCCTCGTCTTCAGCGACGGCGACCCCGCCGCACCCGCAGACGCCCTGATGGAATCCATCGTCGACTCCAAGATCACGGTCAGCACGGTCATGATCGGGGCACACGTGGCGCCGCGGACCATGATCCGCATGGCGGAGGCGGGACGTGGACGGTTCCACGAGGTGCGCTCCAGCGCGGAGCTGCCGCAGATCTTCATCAAGGAGACGGCGGTGATCTTGAAGTCGGCCATCGACGAGACGCCGTTCGTTCCGCGGGTGGTCTCCGCAACCGAGCCGCTCCGGGGACTGGACGGCGCCTTCCCGGTCCTGCGCGGCCATGTGGTGACCGAGCCCAAGGCCCGGGCGGAGGTTCCGCTGGTCACGCCGTCGGGGGATCCGCTGCTGGCCCACTGGCAGCACGGGTTGGGACGGACCGCGGCCTTCACCTCCGACGCCCGCTCGCGTTGGGCGCAGGACTGGTTGGGCTGGGGCAGCTACAAGCGTTTCTGGTTGCAGGCGACAGGCTGGGTGCTCCGCCGCGTGGACACCGCGGAGTTCCAGGCCGAGGCGTCCACGGACCGGGGCGAGGGACGGCTGACGGTCGACGCGGTCGACTCCGACGGCGCCTACCGGAACTTCCTCGAACTCACCGCCACCGCCGTCTCGCCGACCGGCCGACGCACCGAGGTGCGCCTGGAACAGAAGGGACCGGGGCACTACGAGGCGGCCTTCCCGGCCGGGGAAATCGGCGCGTACCTGATCGGGCTCGCGGAACGGCGCGACGGCCGGATCGTGGCGATGCAATCCTTGGGAACCACTGTCAACACGTCGCCCGAGTTCGAGAACCACGGCGCCAACCGGCCCGTGCTCGAATCCCTCGCCCAGCTCGGCGGCGGACGGATCCTCGACCCGGCCAAGGACAACCCCTTCCTGCTGGACCGCGTGCGGACCCGGCGTCCGGTGGACCTCTGGGAAATCCTGCTGAAGTGGATCGTCCTGCTGTTGGTCGCCGACATCGGCCTGCGGCGGATCGAGATCGACCGTGACGAATGGGGACGTTGGCTGAGCCGGCTGCGGCGATTCGGCAAAGGCGCGGAAGACGAATCCAAGGCCGGCGCCTCCGAGGAGTCGTTGCGGACACTGCTCGGCAAACGCGATGCCGTCCGCGCAGCCGCACCCCAGGCCCCGGCGACGGAGCCCTCCAAAGCCGAGAGGCCCGCCGACATCCGACCGAACGTCCCGACGGCACCAATCGCCGTCATGGAGCCGAAGGCAACGCAGCCGTCGGAGCCCGGTTCCGAACAGCCCGGCAACGCTGGTGGCGGGATGGACCGGCTTCTGGAAGCCAAGCGCCGCGCGCGGAAATGAGGGCCGGGTTCAGTCGGAGGCGGCTCCGACCAGGACCTTCCTCGCGGAATCGATCTGGTTGGCGCTGCCCAGCAGCAGGACCACGTCCCCGGACTGCAGTTCCTCGTCCGGCCCGGGATTGATGATCGGCACGCCACGACGTTCGATGCCGACGACGCTGGCGCCGCTGTGGGTGCGCAAGGCGAGTTCACGGATGAGCCGGCGCACGGCGGGCGCGCCCTCGGTGAGCGTCACCGTCTGGAGGTCGGCATCGCGCAGCAGGGCCGGGATCGGACGCGGCGCGGGTTCCTCGACGGGAGCGGGATTCCGGAAGGTCTCCTCCAGCGCGAACTGCGCCTTGGAATAGATGCGGATCGCGGACTTCCAGAGCAGCGCGGTGAGGAAGGCCACGGTCGCGACCAGGACGGGCAGGACGCCTTGGGTCGGAAGGACCGGCGAGCTGAGGGCGAGGCCGAAGACGACCATTCCGGCGAGGCCGGCCAGCGGGATGGCGTTGGCCACCATCGACCGGAGGGCCGCGGTTCGTTCGCCGGCGGCGGCGCGGGTCACCTTGAGTTCCGCCACGAGGAGGCCCAGCGCCTGGAGCTTGCGGAAGGTGGCGATGAACAGCGGCAACGTCGCCACCACCGCGAGCAACCAGAGGAACACCCCGTGGGCGGCCCCTTCCCGCAACACGGTCGGTAGCCAGGAAGGGGTCTGCCGCGACAGGAAGGCGGCGGCGAGGAACACGCCCGCGGCGAGCAGGAGGTTGAGGACCATCTGGACCGTCCAGCGCCGGATCATGCGGGAGGCGACGCCGGGGCCTTCGCGCCGGCTGAGCCGACCGACCCATTGCGTGTACGCCTCCAGCAGCCGGACGAGGGGTTCAGGTCCCTTGGACTCGACCAAGGCAGCCAGGGGCCCGGCGGAGCGGATCAGGTACGGGGTGAACAGGGTCGTGATCACCGACACCGCCACGGCGATGGGATAGAGGAAGTCCGAGGTCACCTTCAGCTGCACGCCGAGCGCCGCGATGATGAAGGAGAACTCGCCGATCTGGGCCATGCCCGAGCCGACCCGGAGCGAGCTCCTGCCGCCCTCGCCCGCCACGAAGGTCCCGAACGAGCAGGCCGTCAGCTTGCCGAGCATCACCGCGGCGCTGATCGCCAGGATGGGGCCGGCGTGCTGCCACAGCAGACGGGGATCGATGAGCATGCCCACGGTGACGAAGAAGACCGCGGAGAACATGTCGCGGATCGGCGCAGCCAGGTGTTCGATCCGGCCGGCTTCGCGGGATTCGGCCACCATCGCGCCGACCACGAACGCCCCGAGCGCGGCGCTGTACCCCAGCTTCACCGCGAGGATCGAGAACCCGAACAGCAGCCCCAGCGCGGTCACCAGGAGCATCTCGTCGCTCCGGAAACGCCCCACGTAGGCCATCAGCCGCGGCACCCCGATCAACCCCGCCACCAACGCGGTGGCCAGGAAGATTGACAGTCGGCCGACGGTCACGCCGACGTCCTGCAGGCTCAACGAGCCGGTCATCGCGATGCCGGAAAGCAGGGCGATCATCACGATCGCGAGGACGTCCTCGACGATGAGGATCCCGAAGATCAGGCCCGAGGAACGTTCCTTGGTGAGCCCGAGTTCGCGCAGGGCCTTGACGATGATGGTGGTCGACGAGATGGACATCATCGCCCCGAGGAAGAGGCAGTCCATCAACTCCCAGCCGAACCACCGCCCCAGCTGGTAGCCGAGCCCGAGCATCAGCGTGATCTCGAGCGGGGCGGCGATCAGCGCGGTGGAACCGACCTTCTTCAGCTTCCTCAGGTTGAACTCGAGGCCGAGGCCGAACATGAGGAACACGATGCCCATCTCGGCCAGCGTCCGGATGGTGGCCTCGTCGTGGATGAGGGTGTATGGCGGCGTGTGGGGCCCGACGATCACGCCGGCCGCGACGTAGCCGAGGACGACGGGTTGGCGGAAGCGGTGGAAGAGGATGGTGACCAGCCCGGCCACCATCATCACCACCGCCATGTCCTGGAGGAATTCGACGCCGTGCATGGCCTGCAATTCCTAGCAGGCACATCGTGTTCCCGCCAACGCTCGGAGGCGGATTCCGGAGCTCCCCACGAGGGCCAACCGGCGCCGCCGATCAGGGACCTTCCGGGGAGTTCAACCGGAAGAAGCGCCGGCCACCGGCATCCGAGGGCGCCCGGACCGAGATCCGCGGCTCCGTCGGCGTCTCGGAGGAGACCTCGGTCCAGGTCCTGAGGTCCTCGCTCGCCTCCAGCCTCAGCAGGCGTCCCGGCACCGCCTCGACGCCGAAGCGCAGTGCGCCGTCGGTCTCCCGGACCAGCGTCCCCGGGAGGATCCGCGGCGGATGGTCCAACACGAGAGTCAGCAGGAAATCCCCGGAGCGCCCGTCGTAGTTCCCGCCGTCGACCTGGATCTGGTACACGGTCCCGGCGACCGCCTCGAAGACGGCCAGCGAGTTCCGGTCGTCCGGCGTCAGGCCATCGGCGTCGGCCACCCGCACCAGCGTTCCAAGCGTACTCCCGCGGTACACGGCCACCCGGGTGTCGAAAACGGCGTTGGTGATGCCCACCCGCGTGCGGCCCGTATCGGTGGCCGTCCAGGTGTACCAGACGGTGTTCATGGACGCGGGGGCGCCCACTTCGCCGAGGGCGTTGGTCCGCACGAGGGGCGGTTCCGACGCGTCGCGTTCGAAGGTCGACCGGAGGTTGGAGCCGGCCTGCACCACGTAGGGACCCTCGAGTCGCGTCCGGTTGGAGAACAGGTCGTTGACCGGAGGCCGGCCCGTGCGGAGGCGCAGGCGGAACGGTCCCGAAACCCCGATGTAGCCGTCGAGGGCGATCGGGTAGCGGACCCCGGCGGTGGCCAGGAACGTGACGGACCTTCCGAACGAACCTTCCGGACCCGAGGCGCCGGAGCCGGACTGGATCCGGACCAGGGATTCCCGGGTGTCGCCAACGAAGATCACGAGCGACGGCAGGAAGATGCCGCCGTCCACCTCGACCTCCACCGCGCCGGTGGTCGTGGCAGTCCATTCCCACCAGACGGAACCGCCGCCGACCGAGCCATCCGCCAGCAGCCCTTCCCCGGGCTCGACGGTCGCCCGTGTGGTGTCGCCGGTGACCTCCACCGGCAATCCCGTCAGCGGAGTCCGTTCGAGGAAGTCATCGTTGGGAACACCCGAGAACCGCAGGCTCCAATCGACAGGCCCGGCCTGTCCCGCCGGGGCGCGTAGCAGGATCCGATAGGTCGTCCCGGCGGTCACCGCGAAGCGTCCGGGCACGCCGGGCTGCAGACCGACGGCGACCTCGGCGAGGGAGGAGAGAGTGGACCCGGTGTAGACGCCCCAGGCCGCCGGACTTCCGGGGCGGGTTCCGATCGAGAGCCGGCCCGCGACCGGCGCGGTCCAGGTCCACCAGGCGGTGCGCCCCGGGGATGCATCGCCGAATGCCGGATCTCCCGGTTCGGCGGTCGCCGTGGAAAGGTCCGCACGGACGGTCACTCTTCCGCCGACCACCGGCGTGGCAGCGAGGAAGGCATCGTTGACGGGAGCCGTGGCCACGGCTCCCAACCGGAGCAGGAAGGCGTCGGAAACGCCGCCACCGAAGTCCGCCTGTCCGGACGGTCCGGTGGTGGGGAAATAGGGCGGCACCAGCGGACGCCCGGCTTCTCCTGCAACCCAAGCGCCACCGGCTCCATCGTCGGCCACGGCCGCCCCCAGGTCGTCCTCGCGTCCTCCCAGCAGATCCATCCAACGAATCGTGGCGAAGTCCGGCGAGAATCGGGCGGCCAGCACCTCCGAGTTCCCGCCCGCGGCGCGGACCCCGTTCCAGAAGGGATTCCGCGTGGTGGCCGCCACAAGCACATCGCCATTTGCCGCCATGGCGAGCCCGCCGGTCTCGAACGGCAGGCTTCCGTCGCCGGCCGGTTCGCCGTCGATCTGAAATCCGCCGAAGTACTGGAGCCGTTCCAGAGACTCGGTGCCCTCGGATCCCAGCCAGACCGCGGATTCCAAGCGGGTGAGACCGGCATCCAAACGGGCCAGGAACAGGTCGTCGCCACCGCGGTTGGCACCCGGGAGCGGAACGCCTGCGACGGGCCAATCCTCCGAATCGGTGGTGCCGAGCAGGACGACGTCGCCTCCGGGAGTGAGCGCGAGGCGGGCAGCGCCGTCGTTGCGATCGCCACCGATCCGGGCCAGGGCCTCGAAGGTCGTTCCGGCGACACCCAACCGCGCCACGAAGGCGTCGATGCGCCCGGAAGACGCACCCAACCGGGCCTCTTCGATACCGGCCACGAGGTTCGTCCCGCTGGTGCGACCGGCCACGATCGCACGCCCCTGGGAATCGAGAGCCACATCCGCCGCGCGCTCCGAACCCGTGCCGCCGAGGTAGGTCGCGTATTCGATGCGCCGACCGTCGGGGGAGACGCGGGCCACGAAGGCGTCGTAGCGTCCGCCCGCCACCGTCTGCGCGGCGCCGGCGGTCACGGGGAAGTCCTTGGAGGTGGTGGTTCCGGAGACCACCGCGGCGCCGTTGGTGTCCACGGCAATGGCCAACCCCAGGTCCAGCTGGGAACCGCCGAGGAAGGTGAAGTAGTCCAGGGCCATTCCATCGGGCCGGAGCTTGGCCACGAAGGCGTCCCGATTGCCGCCCGCCTGGGGCTGCGCGGTGCTGGCCATCGGCGAGTAGCCGCCGGTGTCCCCCGCAAGGTAGACCGCGCCCGCGGCGTCGACCGCGATGGCGCGGACGTCCAGCGAGCCGAGGAACGCGATCCAGTCGGTGCCCGAACCGTCCGGACGGTACCGGGCCACAAACGAGCCCTCCCCGGTCGAATCACCGATACGCAACGTGTAGGGGAAGACCCTCGAACCGGAGATGCCGGAAAGGAACAAGGCGCCGCCCGGTCCGCGGACGAGCCGATGTCCTGCGTCCTGGGTGTAGTCCGGTCCGCCGCCGCCCAGCAGCGAACCCTGGAGTACCGGGGCATCCGGCACGGGTGGCGTCGCGGCAGAAATGCCGGTAGGGCAAAGCGCCGAGAGCAGCAGGAGGAGGGTCGCCAGACGTTTTCCGGACATCCGACCCAACCCTCCATCTTTTCGGCACGGCCGCAATGCGAATCCTCCTCCGAGCCGAGCGTCTACCAAAAGGTGCCGGCGACCTTCCCGGACCACGGCGGCCCAAGATCCACCTCGGACGACGGTCCTCCACCTCGTCGCCCAAAGGGAGCCATGAAGGTCGGCTTCTGGTTCGGAGTGAACTGTAAGGGCACCGCAACGGGCACCCTGCCTTGGCTCCAGATTGCGTCCCGGCTTGGTCTTCCCATCCAGACTTGGCTAAGTTCGTTCCGATGTCACCGCGGCGCATCCTCATCGCCGACCACGTCAGCAAGGTCCTCGGCGGGGCCGAGGTGAACGTGGTCGAACTGCTGGGGCACCCCGAACTGGCATTGCGATGGCAGGTGACGGTCGCCTGCGCCCCGGGCAGTCCGCTGGATTCCGCTTTGGCCGCCATGGGCGTGGACCGAGTGCCGTACGGCTTCGCACCGGCCTTGAACGAGCTCCGGGTGGTGGGACGCTCCTTCTCCCCATGGGCCAAGGTGAAGGGCCTTCTGGAGCTTCAACGGGCCACAGGAACGCTCCGCGAACTCATCTCCCGCCTGAAGCCGGAGGCCGTCCTCACACCCACCAACAAGGACCACTTCGCCGCCGGCGCCGCGGCCGCCCGTTCGGGAATCCCATCCGTCTGGTGGGTCAACGACCTGCTCACGCCGGAGTTCTTCGGCTGGCCGATCCGGCGCGCCTTCTCCCACAAGGCCCGCCGACTTGCCTCCCGCCTGGCTCCGGTGTCCCAGGCCGGAGCCGACGCCCTCGTCCGGTTGGGTGTCCCCCGGCAACGGATCCGGACGATCCTCAACGGCATCCCCCTCGACCGCTACGTCCGCGACGCCAAACGACCGCTCCGCGCGCAACTCGACCTTGCGCCCCGGGAACCCCTCATCGGGGTCGTCGGAAGGATCACCCCCTGGAAGGGCCAGGAACTCTTCCTCCAGATCGCCGAACAGTGGATCGCCTCCGGACGCGCCGGACGCTTCGTCATCATCGGACGCGCCTTCAACGAGGACGCACCCTTCGAACAGCAGTTGCGGAGCCGCGTCGCCCAAGCTCCGCTCCACGGACGCGTCTCCATGGTCCCCTTCCAAAGCGACATCGCCGCCGCGCTTTCCAGCCTCGACGTCCTCCTCCACACCTCGCTGAAGCCGGAACCCTTCGGAAGGGTGCTGATCGAGTCGATGGCGGTCGGGACCCCGGTGGTGGCCGCCGGAGCCGGTGGCGTCACCGCGATCCTCACCTCGGACATCGACGGCCTGGTCGTCCCACTGGGAGACGCCGGCGCCTACCTCAACTCGTTGCGGCGGCTGCTCGACGACGCCCCCGGCACCCGGCTTCTCACCGAGGCGGCCCGGGAAACCGTGCAAGAGCGCTTCAGCCTTGACCGCGTGTTCGGGGATTTCGAACGGCTGTTCAAGGAACTCGCGCAGACGGAAGGAGTCCGCCGATGAACGCAGGCTTCAACGGACACCCAACTCCGTCGCAAGGCCGCATGTGGTCCGGACGCCTGGTCGCCGGGTTCCTCCTGGTCCTCGGGCTCCTGTTCCTGAAGGCGCGGGCGGAGATCCAGTTGGACGTCTTCGCTGGTTACGAAGGCGCCGTCCGTACCGGACACTGGTTCCCGGTGGCTGTGGAGGTCTTCAACGACGGCGGAACCTTCGATGCGACGATCGAGCTCGGGTTCGGCGGCGCCGCCTCGGACCGTCAGGTTCTCCGGGAATCGCTTCCCACCGGCACCCGGAAACGCTTCCTGCTCACCGCCTACGCGTCTTCCGTGAACGTCTCGGGCGTCCACGTCCGCGTCGCCGACTCCCTCGACAAGACCCTGGCGGAACGAACCCAGAACCTGGCCTTTGTCCCCGCGGAAGGGTCGGTACTTGGCGCCATTCCAGCGTCGTCCGGCGGACTCCCATCCATGCCCGGAGCATCGTCGGAAGCTTGGGACGGCAACGTCCGGATCGCCCGGATGGATCCCGCCTACTTCCCGGAGAACCCACTCGCGCTGGAAGGTCTTGGCGGGCTCTACCTGCACTCCGACCGGCTGGCCTCGTTCCGGCCGGCCCAAGTCGACGCTCTACTCGCCTGGGTCCACAACGGCGGCCATCTGGTCCTCGCCCTCGAGCAGGTTGCCGGCGCGGATTCGGCACCCGCGCTGAAATCCCTCCTGCCCATCCAGCCGCGAAACAGCGGTGCGGTCGTCGTCGGTCCCGCCCTGCTCGAATGGATCCGGTCGGCCCCGGCACGTCCCTCCCACGGATTCGAGTCGCCCTCGCCTCGCCTGCGGTCTCGGAAGGGCAAGGATGAGGGCCAGCCTCCAAGATCGGGGCGGCTTTTCCAGACGGCCCCGGGCGACGGCCTCGACCGGAGTTTGGAAAGTTCGACGGTCCTCGGAACGCTGGCACCGAACGCCCGTCCGGTGATCTCTGTCGGCGGGACGACCATCGCCTCGACCCGGGCGGTGGGTTGGGGTCGCGTCACCCTCCTCGGCTGGAATCCCGAACGGGAACCGCTCCGCGGCGCGTCGGCCGGCGGACACTTCTGGGCCGCCCTTTTCGGGGTGCCTCCGCAACTGCTCACCTCCGAGGCCTTGCTGACTTGGGCGGAACCGATGTTCGACGACGTGATGTCAGCCCTCGTGGAGACCGAACAGGTCCGCAAGCTTCCGATCGTTTCACTCCTCGCGTTGCTCGTGGTGTACCTGGTGGTGATCGGCCCCTTCGACCGCTGGCTGGTCCGCCGCCTCCGGAAGCCGATGCTGACCTTGGTCACCTTCCCGGCCTATGTCGTCGCTTTCTCCCTGATGCTCTACGCCATCGGCTTCCACCTGCGGGCCGGGAAGACGGAGTGGAACGAGTTCCACCTCGTCGACCTGCACCCGCTCGGAACCAACGGCACGGCCATGGGCGTCCGCGGCAGGACCTACGGCTCGGTCTATTCCCCTTCAAACGAACGCTACTCACTGTCGTTGGACCGGGATTCCGCCGTGTTCCGCCGACCCTTCGGCGAGATGGACCTCGTCGGCGGCGGTTCCGGGCTCCTGAGCCGCGGCAAGTCTGAGGGGATGGATGCAGAACTCTTCGTGCCGATCTGGACCAGCCGCACCGCCGCAGCCGAGTGGGCCGGCACGGCGACCGCCCCATTCGAGGCGGCCCTTTCCGCCGATGGCGCCAGCGTCTCCTTCCGCAACAGCGGTCCCGACCGCATCACCGCCATCTGGGTGGTCGAATCCGGGTTGGTCCACGGCCCGATCCGGGACCTTCCGCCGGGTCGATCCGCGACGCTGCACCGCAAATCCAGTGAGGTCGTCTCCCGGATGGGCTTCCTGGAAGAACATCTTCCGCGGTTCCGAGCCGTACTGAACCATCGACGGGCCATGTTCGGTCGAAGCGACGATCCGCCCCGGCTCAACGATCGGGGCGCCGCGGTGGTCGCGGCCTCCATCCTGGGTTCGGAGGTCCCCCCTCTGGAGGAGACGGAGGAACGGGAAGAGGATCGGGGATACCGAAGCCGCGGCGCCGCCGGCCAGGACATGTCCTCGCTGTTGCAGGACGAGGGCCTGCTCGTCTTCGCGTTGGTCGAGGACCATCGGCCTTCCGATCCCCTGAACCGCTTCGAGGTTTCCCGCCACCGGACGACCTCCGTCTTCCGGATGCTGCTCCGTCCCCAGAATCCCAGCCGCCCATGAATCCCGGTGCCGCCGCCGCCAATCCACCCCCGGTACCTCCGGGACCCGCAGTCCACACCTCGGGACTCACCCGCACCTATGGAACGATGACGGCGCTCGACCGGCTCGACCTGACCGTCCAGCGCGGGGACCTGTTCGGCTTCATCGGCTCCAACGGCGCCGGGAAGACGACGACGCTCCGGATCCTCGCCACCTTCCTGACCCCCAGCGCAGGCACCGCACGGATCTTCGACAAGGACGTCGTCGCCGAAGCCGACCAGGTGCGGCACCTGATCGGCTACATGCCGGACTTCTTCGGCGTGTACAAGGACATGGAGGTCACCGAGTACCTCGACTTCTTCGGGGCCTGCTACCGCATTCCCGCGGAACGCCGGGAACGGACCGTCGCCGACGTCCTCGAGCTGGTGGGGCTGACCGGCAAACGGGGTTCCGTCATCGGCGCCCTGAGCCGCGGCATGCAACAGCGCTTGGGCCTCGCTCGGGTATTGATACACGATCCCCAGCTGCTGCTGCTCGACGAGCCGGCATCGGGCCTCGATCCGCGGGCCCGCATCGAGATGATGGCGATCCTGCAGGAGCTCCGGCGGATGGGTAAGACCATCATCATCAGCTCCCATATCCTCAGCGAGCTGCAGGCGCTGTGCAATCGATGTGCGATCATCGAGCGGGGTCGCCTGATCTACTCCGGTCCCGTGCAGGGTGCCGCCGGCCCAGCCTCCGCGGGCCCCGTGTACCTCGTCCGATCCCATTCGGAGCCGGAAGCCGTCGTTCGCTGCCTCCGGGGTGCGGAAGGCATCCTCGAGGCCGCTCCGCTCGAACGACAGGTCCGCGTCGTCCTCGCCAGCCCCGATGCCGATCCCTCCGTGATCGCCCGGACGCTGGTCCACGCCGGTCTGGGGGTCCTGGAATTGAAACCGGAAGAAGTCGGCCTCGAGGAGGTGTTCCTCCGGGTCACCCGGGGCGAGACCCAGTAGGTCGAGGACCGACCATGGGTTTTCGCGCCTCCCCCGCCTTCCGCCGCGAGTTGCTGGAGATGGCGCGGAGATCGACCACCCATGTCGTCCGTGCCCTCGCCGTCGTGGTGATGTCAGTGGTCGTCTGGAATGCCGTCGAGCCGCTCCGGCTCGCGGCCGCGACCTCGGGCCGCCCCCTCTTCATCGGCCTGAACCGCCTCGTCTTCGCCTTCCTCTGGATCGTGGGTCCGCTTCTGACGGCGGACTGCCTCAGCCGCGAGAAACGCGAGGGGACCATCGGCCTGCTCTTCCTCACACCGCTCCGGCCCATCGAGGTGGTCCTGTCCAAGGTTGCCGCACACTGCCTCCAAGGCGCCTCCGTCCTCCTCGCAATCGTGCCGGTCCTCGTGGTCCCCCTGCTCCTTGGCGGCATCACCTTGCCCGACATCCTCAGGATGGCGTTCTTCCAGACGGCGGCCCTCGCATTGGCGCTGACGTCGGGGCTGCTGGCCTCGTCCCTGTGTCGCGATGGCCTCGCAGCCCGGCTGGCCGCGGTCGGGTTCTCCGCCGCCGCGGCGGCCGGTGTGGTGTTTCTCCATGTGACGGCATCGACGCTGGGACAGCACCTCGCGACACCTTCGAACCTGCTGGTCCGCTCGTTCGAGGACTCATGGTTCCTGCGGTGGCGGATGCTCTGGTGGACCTCCGGGTTGCAATACGGCTCCGTGAACTTCCTCTCGGCGCCCCAGATCAACACGGGCACTGGCTGGATCGACGTCACCGCGGCAGCCGGTGTCCTCGCTCTCTCCCTCGCGGCGGTCCTTGGCGCCGTCCATCTCGCCGGCCGTTCATTGGTGCGGACCTGGCGTCCCGCGGAGGAACCCAACCGCGGTTCCGGCCTGGTCGCATCCGCAAGGAATCCGTCGCACTGGATCCCGGCGGATCCCGCGGCCTGGCTGGTGCGTCGCATGGACGGCCGGCTCCACGATCCCCGGCTTTGGCTACTCCTCGGGCTGGGCGTCGGGATCCTGCTCGCGGGGACCTTCAGCCGCCGACCTGGCGAACAGCGCGACCTCCTGCTGGCGGCCCTTTGCGCGGGGAGCGCGCTCCATTCATGGAGGCGGATATTCCAAACCGAGGCCGACGAACTACTCCGGACGACGCCGTTGTCTGCGAAGGGCCTTGTCCTTGCATGGCAACGGCGAGTCCGCGTCGCGGCGGTGGTCGGCGCCGTCGGCGGCGCCGCGGGCAGCCGACTCATGGGGTGGCTGCGGAACGGGCGCCTGCCCGATCCGTCCGAAGCGCTTCCCTGGTTGGCAGAACTCCAGCTCTGGATGCTGGCGATCCCGCCGATGACGGTCCTGCTCCACCGCACGGGGCTCCCCGCGGTGGTGTCCATCGGGGGGCCGCTGCTGTTCCGCGAGCTGTGGGAAAGGGGCTGGCGCGGGTTCGATCCCGAAGGGTCTCCCGGATCCTGGCTTGCCCGGATCACCCTTGGGATCATGCTGATCTTGTTCCTCGAAAGGACGGTCCGGAGATCCGCCCGAGGCTGATGCGGCCGCGATTGCGCTTCACCTCGGCGTCGCCTTTCCGCATTTTCCCGGCGCCGTGATCAGCACCACCTCCGAGTTGAGGGATTTCGCCGCACGCATTCGGCAGTCCGAATGGGTCGCACTCGACACCGAAGCGGACTCCCTCCATGCCTACCCGGAGAAGCTGTGCCTGCTCCAGGTCGCCATCCCGGGCGAAGCCGTCCTCGTGGATCCCCTCGCCGACCTCCACCTGGAACCGATCTGGGAGGCGATGGATGACCACGAGATCATCTTCCACGCCGCAGACTACGACCTTCGGCTGCTGTTCCAAGGCCACCATTTCAAGCCCTCCCGGATTTTCGACACGATGTGGGCGGCGCGGTTGCTCGGCGAGACGCGGTTCGGGCTCAACGACGTCCTGACCAAGGAACTCGGCATCACCCTCGAGAAGGGTGCCCAGAAGGCCAACTGGGGTCGACGCCCGCTCACCGATAAGATGATCCAGTACGCCCTCAACGACGTGCTGCATCTGCGTCCGTTGGAGCAGCGGTTGCGTTCGCGCCTCGAGGAACTGGGTCGCCTCGATTGGCACCGGCAGTCGTGCGGACGGCTCGTCGAGGACTGCTGTCAGCCCGAGAAGGTCGACGACAACTCCGTCTGGCGATCCAAGGGCCACGACAAGCTTGATCCGCTGGGACTCGCCGTTCTGCGGGAAGTCTGGCATTGGCGGGAAAAGGACGCCTTCCGGACCGGACGCCCGCCCTTCTTCATCCTCATGCACGAGACGATGGCGGAGATCGCGGCGGAAGCCGCCTTGAAGAATTCCACCCGCAGTCTGGCACTGCCCCATTTCCTCACCTCGAAGCGCCGCGCCGACCTGGTCGCGGCAGTGCGCCGGGGGCTGGAGATTCCGGAGGACCAGCGTCCGCGGCCGATCCGCGTCCATTCGCGACGGATGACCCGGGAGGAACTCGACGAGGCCGACCGCATCGGGAAGCGGCGGGACCAGAAGGCCAAGGATCTGGGAATCGACCCGACGCTGATCGCGTCGAAGGCGACCCTCTTCGCCCTGGGACGCAACGAGCCCGGGGCCTGGGACGACCTGCTCGACTGGCAGTACGACCTTCTGTCGGACCGCTCCGCCTGAGGCGCCCACCGACGTCACGCCCTGGATTCGGTTGGATCGCGACAGCGGCCAGGGCCTGAAGCACGTCACCTCCCCATTTCTCAGCGCCTTCCTCGGCTCCGCGTGCCAATCCCACCGCCGAGCGAGGCGGGCGGGAATGGAAAGGGCCGTCCCGCATTGCACGGCAGGACGGCCCGGAATCGGACTTCGGCGTTGGCCGGATCAGGCAAGCAGCTCGGCGACGAGCGACTTCTCCTCCTTCAGCTCGTTCTCCGTGGCAACGATCTTGGAGCGGCTGAACTCGTCCACCGGAACGTTGGGGATGATGCCCCAGCCTTTGCCGCAGCTGCGGATGGGGAAGGAGTAGATCAAACCCTTCTCGATGCCGTAGCTGCCGTCGGACTCGACGGCAACGCTGAAGCAGTCGTCGGGATGGGTGGCCGTCGTGAGGGCGCGGACGGTATCCACGACCGCATTGGCGGCGGAGGCGGCGGAGCTGAGGCCACGGGCCTCGATGATGGCGGCGCCGCGCTTCTGGACCGTCGGGATGAAGGTGTCCTTGAACCAGGCCGGCTCGTTGATGAACTCGGTCGCCGGGCGGCCGCCGATGCGGGCGTTGGCGAAGTCGGGGAACATCGTGGAGCTGTGGTTGCCCCAGATGGCGAGGTTGCTGACCTGGGTCACGGGCACACCGGCCTTGCGGGCCAACTGCGAAGAGGCGCGGTTCTGGTCAAGCATGGTCATCGCGAACCAGCGGTCGGACGGGATGTCCTTCGCCGAGTTGCGGGCGATGAGGCAGTTCGTGTTGCAGGGATTGCCAACGACGAGCGTGCGGATGTCGGAGGCGGCGTTGCGCTGGATGGCCTGGCCCTGGCCGGTGAAGATGCGGCCGTTGATGCCGAGCAGGTCCTTGCGCTCCATGCCGGCCTTGCGGGGCACGCTGCCGACCAGCAGCGCCCAGTTCACGCCGCGGAAGCCCTCGTCGAGGCTGGCCGTCGGAACCACGCCCTGGAGGAGCGGGAAGGCGCAGTCGTCGAGCTCCATCACCACGCCGTTGAGCGCCTTCAGCGCCGGCTCGATCTCGATGAGATGGAGGATCACGGGCTGGTCGGGACCGAACATCGCGCCGGACGCGATGCGGAAGAGGAGGGAGTAACCGATCTGGCCGGCGGCGCCGGTCACAGCGACACGGATGGGTGCGTTCATGTTGGAATGAGGGGGACAGTATTGGACCGGACCGCCCGGAACGCAAAAGGGAAGAGACCCCGCATTTTGGCGGACTTTCCTCCTTCCCTCCCGCCGGCCCGCACCCGCGTCCTTGGCCCATGGGCGTCGGGCGTCGCGGCACGCCCGCCTCAACCACCCGCATCAGATCCGCTTCGCCGCTTGGCGCCTTCGCAGGAGGGTCCCTGAACTAGGGTCCCGATCAGGCCGGCGTGTCGTCCGAGTAGTTCGCCGCGAGCCGGGCCGCGAGCCGGGCCTCGGCCCCAGACATCACAAACCAGTGATACAGGTAGGCCAACTGGACAGCGGTCCAGAGGATCCAGGCCGAGAGGAGCAGGAACCAGGGGCCTTCCGACATGAGGTCTCTCAGCTTCAGGCCCGCCCAAATCACCAGCGCCCCCCACACGACGCAGAAATGCAGCGTGAAGACGGAGAAGAACAAGCCCGGGGCGGCGAAGCTGAAGCCGCTCAGCTTCGGCGAGACGTGCGGATAGAAGTAGTCGGCCTCCAACTCGGACGCGATCAGCACGGGACGGCCGATGAGCCGGTTGATGCGACGTTCCAACGCCCGCGCATGCACCCGGGCGAAGTCGCAGAAGTGGAGGAAGAACGACGACGTCACCCCGGTGGTGACCAGCCCGAAGCAAACCACCGCCAACCCCTCACGCCGGCCGTCCAGGATCAAAGCCACCGCGACGAGCGTGGAGACCAGCAGCAGGATGAAGAACTTGCGGTTGTAGGCGTACTGCATCGCCCGCATCCGCTCCAATTGGCGGGTCAGCGCGTCGTATTCGAGTCGGTCCACGTCGTTCATTCCGTCTCCTCTTCCTTCTCCGCCGCTTTCGGCTTCCCCTTCACCGCCTGGAACATGTCCAGGCAGCGCCGGCGCTGCACGTCGTGGTCCACGATCGGCGGCGGATACCCACTGCGCGACGGCAGTAAAGGGCTTTCCCATGGAGCATGGATGCGATCCGCCGGAACGTCCCGCAATTCCGGCACCCAGCGCCGTACGAACGTTCCTTCGGGGTCGAATTTCTCGCCCTGGCTGACCGGGTTGAAGATCCGGAAATACGGCGCCGCGTCGGTGCCGCAACCGGCGCTCCATTGCCAGCCGCCGTTGTTCGCCGCGAGGTCGCCGTCCACCAGCGCCCGCATGAAATGCCGCTCCCCACGCTGCCAGGACACCAACAGGTCCTTGGTCAGGAACATGGCCACGATCATCCGCAGGCGGTTGTGCATCCAACCGGTCTTCGCGAGGCAACGCATCGCGGCGTCGACGATCGGATAGCCGGTCTGTCCCGCCACCCACGCGTCGAACCAGGCGTCCTTGCCCGACCACTGGAGAGCGTCGTACTCGGGACGGAAGGCACCGCGGGCGACGTGGGGATGGTTGGCGAGGATCTGGATGTAGAATTCGCGCCAGACGAGTTCGCTGAGCCATACGTCGGCACCCTTGACCTGCGCTGGCGTCGTCGCCTTCGCCCGCGCCGATGAGAGCCGCTCCAGCACCGTCCGGATGTTCACCGTGCCGAACCGCAGGTGCGCCGAAAGCCGGGAGGTCCCGGTGTCGTCGGCGGGATGGTTACGCGCGGTCTCGTAGTCGAACACGCGGTGCTCGACGAAGGTGTCCAAGGCCTGGCGTGCGGACCGTTCCCCTGCCGGAAACAGCTCCTGCCGCAGCGGATGACCCAAGGCCTCCGTGTCCGACGGCAGCGGCAGCGACACCCAATCGGCCGGCAATGCGGTGCGGGGACCTCCGATCCTGGGAAGCGGCGCAGGCACAGGCAACGCACGCCAGGCCCGGGAGTACGGCGTGAACACGGTGTAGACCCCGCCGGTCTTCGAGAGCAGATCCCGCTCCTCACGGATCACCGAGTCGCGGTGGCTTTTCAGCAACACCCCTTCCACTTCCAAGGCCGTGTGCACCCGGAGGTCGCGTTCCCGGGCGTAGGGCTCGTAGTCGCGGTTCGTGTGGACCTCCTTGGCCCCGGTCTCACGACAAAGCCGGACCAACTCCTCCTCCGGGCGCCCATGCCGCACGATCAGCCGATGGCCCAAGGACTCGAGGTTGCGTGCCAATGACTCCAAGGAACGCAACAGGAAGGCGACGCGGGCCGGACCGACGTCGGGGGCCTTGAGGATCGCGTCGTCCCAGCAGAAGAAGGGCACCAGTCGATCCGAGCCGTACCAGGCGGCATGGAGCGCGGTGTTGTCCGAGATCCGGAGATCCCGGCGGAACCAGTGGACGTCAGTCTTCAAGGTCCGCTGACCATACCATGCCCTCGGGTGTCAACAACCGCGGGAATCGCTCCGTGGAGGAAGCCGGACAGGAGTCCGGACGAGGCCGTAGGGGGAAAGGGAGGAAGGAAAAATGCCAGGGCACCCACGGCAGTCACGGAGCAAGCACCGTTGCTGCCTTCCGGCCCTGGCGGGGTTCACAAGTCCGAGATCCATGGACCCTGGCGCGGCGGATTAAGGGGGACACCGGCCCACGGAACAAGCGCAATTGCCAATCTCGAACGCCGAGATGCGAAAAAAACCCGTTCCAGATCGATGCCGGGAGTCGGTAACTCTCATTGGAAATCCTCATGACGGCTCCATTTTGTGGTCGCGATAACAAAAAAGATAAAATGCATCCGGGAATTGAAAGGTATGTGCCGAATCCACGACGTGCACTGAATCGCTGCCTACCTTTTACGCCTCCTGTGTAATTTTTACGCCTCCTGTGTAATACGATAACGTGACACCTACCTCGAACACTGGTAACTCGGCTAGAGGCGGCAAGCTGCTGTGAACTTTTTCCCGACAGGAAGCAGAGCAATTGGAACCTGACTCAACGACTGGATCCTCGACCGGAACGTACGACTGGCAACACTGAATCCAGTTGTACGGCCTCTGGCCTGGCAGCCTCGATTGCTTCATGAATGATCCAAACCGTGCTGAATGCCGGTTTTGGCAACCTTGACCACCTTACCAAGATTTGAGTCACAGGTTCGAGACGAATAGGTTACCCACAGCTTTGCCATAGACTTCGCTCGGGATAGGGCGAAGAGGCCGCGACCGTTGAAGGTCGCGGCCTCCCGCGAGGGGACGCAGATCATGCTCCCGCTCACCTCAGAGCCGAGCGAGCGGTTCTCCATTTTTAACGTCCCTCTGCTACTGCGCGGAGAAAGTGCTGCGGGACGATCTCAAAGCACCTAAATGAATCGCATCGACCTGAATGAATTTAGCGAGAGATTGGGGAACTATAGGGAACCAGATGCAAGGACTCATATAGAATTCCTTCCCGCTCCCAATCAGGCCACCCTGGTCAATGATCAGTACGATGTAACCTTCAACTACCGCCCAATCGAAGACTACACACGAATTTTGGCGGCCATTGAACTTTCAGAAGGCCGAGCGTTGGAATTTCCTATTCCTCAATATCTTCGAAACCACCTAGCTTTCCAACGGGGAGAGCGAGACCTCACTTCTCGACCGGCATGGATTTGTTCACCACTACGAAAGGGCGTTGAATAGTGATATCATCTCCTAGATTGGGCTCCAATCACCACAAATTCGCCTCGTTTGATTTCAGTTCAATCAATTGCAGTAGCGAATTCGCCGAAAGCTTCATTATTGCAAGCGCTGCAACCCAGGGTGAGGGACGTCACCTTGTCGGTATCCGCCTTGCAATACTTGCTCTAAACCGTCGGTAACCCCTGAGTGCAGCAGACCGTTTTGGGTATTCGGAATGCAAGTCCGACAGATCGGCGAACAGGGGCGACCATTCAGCACAGAGACAACTTCAAGGGCACCAACGGAAGCCCTCTACCATTGAACTTTGCGTTGCCCCAATTCGCGCGTCCTGATGAATTTGATAACCACAATCCTTGAAGCACTTGGCCCGGCAAAAGAGAACCGTCAGATAATCTCCGACGATTCGGGATTCACCGTTGTCGACCACGGCAACACCTTGGCGCGTGCTTCATGGTCGGAGATTTTGGAGATCTTCGCATACAAGAGGGATCTTTTCACCACAGACGAAACGTGTCTTGGGTTCCGTGTGCATGAGGACGGCACATCCATGATGGTCAGCGATGACTTCGCCGGTTACGGCGAGCTGCTCACAGAGTTGGAGCGCAGGTTCCCTGGCATTCGCACCAACTGGCTTGCCGAGTATCACTTTCCAGCGTTCGTCCCGAATCGGACGACCCTCTGGGGACAGAAATGGCAGCAGAGTCGCTCATGACTTTGGAAATCGAAGAGGTGCCTTTGCAACGAAACCAGACGGGCCATCGACGACATCCATGGCTAAGCGAGTCTTGGTAGAGGAACTGAGTTTTGGAGGAGACGAGGTCACGAGTCTCTGACCGCTCCACGACTACCGGAGCGCCCTGCACCTCACGCCGTCGGCGTCGGCCCATCCCGCAGCCACTCGCGGACGCCCGGGTCGACGGCGTAGACGTAGCAACCCTTCGTGCCACGGGTCATCAGGGTGCGGTAGGTGTTCCGGATGATTCGGTCGGTCAGCTTCGCCGTCCCCTCCGGATCCCGCTTCGCCCGCTGACGCCAGCCGTGGACGCTCTTGTCCGATCCCGCCCGCGCCGCGGGATCCGTGGCCAGTTCGCCGCCGCGCATCACCAGATCGGGACCGATGATGACTCCCACGTGGTCCACCTCGAGTCCTTGGCAGGTGTGGATGCAGCCCACCTCTGAAACCGATCCGGGTTGCACGATCCACAGGCTGCCGTCCGAGGCCAGATTCCACCGTGCGCGGA
Source organism: Akkermansia muciniphila (assembly GCA_945860685.1). Lineage (GTDB taxonomy): Bacteria > Verrucomicrobiota > Verrucomicrobiia > Limisphaerales > UBA9464 > SXXZ01. The sequence continues at coordinate 10,847 of CAMASJ010000005.1, read as the reverse complement.
AGCCCGTTCCCGGGAACTCGATGTCCCATGCGGCCGGGTCCTTCTTGCTCTTCCAGGGCCAACAATATCCCGCGACCAATCGGGCGCCGTTGTCCTGGTTCCTCGCCTCGATGGCGGCCCTCAGCTCCGAAGGATCGTCGAAGATCCGGAAGTCGTAGCCGGCCCCCTCGAGATCGGCCCGGCCCTCGTCCCGGATGCCCAACCGGCGATCGAGCCACGAGAGGTAGGCGTCGCTGCCTTGGCAACGGAACTGGCTTTCCAGGCGCATCTCCGTCACCTGCGCGCCCAAGCGATCCGCCCACATCCGGAGGTCCTCAGGCATCCCGATGTCCTTCAAGGTCACCTGTTGGTTCTCGTCGACGAAGAACACCGTGCACCTGGCCGCACGGATGATCTCTTGGATCTGGTTCTCGCCAAGGTTGCCGTAGAGACCGCTCTTCTCGTTCAGGCGGTGGGCCTCGTCCACGACGAGGCATTGGCAGGAGTCGGGCTCGATCCCGATGTAGCTTCCGGAACCGCAGAACAGGCCCGAGATCTCCGAGACCTTCCGCCGGCCCGCGAGTCGCGCGCTGTACACCGCCCGCGGAGCGCTGTTCTTGCTGACGTATTGGGCGAAGCGTCCCTCGCCGATCAACCGGGCAACGAGGTTGATGGCGACCACGCTCTTACCAGTGCCGGGGCCGCCATGGACGATCATCACCTGCTTCCCGGAGGTCTCCGAGAGACGCACCAGACGCAACGCCTTCTCGAAGACCTCCTTCTGCTCGTCCACGAGGACGAATTCCGGCCGCTCTTCCAACATGCCCACGACCGCGTCGGACAGCTTCCGGCTCGGCCTGAGCGGACTCCGCTCGATCCGCCGCATGATCCCGTCGTGGTCGCCGTGCAGGATGAATTCGCGGATAAAGCCGCGTAGGCGGGCCACCTCATGGCGCGTGAAGACCGGGGCCCTTTCGAGATGCTCCTTGTAGAAGGGGTCCCGCAGGCCGGCGGCGTCGGTGCAGTTGTGGAGGAAGGCGCACGGATGGAGGACCACCCTCTCCTGCTGCACGGTCTGGTTGAACTGCTCCAGCAACTGCGCGTAGCACCAGGCCTGGTAGCTCGGGTGGATGGTCTCGCGTTCTCCTCCACCGAGGAACGTCCGGACCATGGCGTCCATGTCCGTGCGCGCGGCGCGTTCCCACTGCTTCAGCTCCAGGATCACCGCGTGGGCCGAGTCCGCGGCCCCGTGTCCGGTGAGGATGACGTCGATCCGCTTGCTGCTCCGAGGGATCTGGCATTCGACGCTTACTCCGAGGTCGTTGGGCATCGCCGGATCGCGCAGGACGTTGCCGACATACTGGAGCGAATTCCGCCAACTCCCGACCTCGGCCGGCGAGACGCCCTGGCGGAAATGCCGACGGAATCCGTCCACCAGCAACTGGTCGATCCGCGACTCCTCGAGGTCCCCAAGGAAGTCCGACTTGGTGGCCTGATACAGGATCATGATCCGAGTTCGGTGTACTTCCTCGCCGAGCCCTTGGACTTCGCCACCGGATACTTCTCCGCGTTGCGGGCGATCTTCTCGGTGACGATCCGGGTGACGTCCAGACCGTGGCGGTCGGCGAGCAGCAAGGCGTAGGCGAAGACGTCGGCCAACTCCTCGCGGACCTTCGCCGGATCCGCGTCGTCGGGCCCCTTCCAAAGGTGGCATTCGAGCAGTTCCGACGCCTCGATGCTGAGAGCCATCGCGAGGTCCTTGGCGTTGTGGAACTGGCCCCAGTCCCGTTCGTCGCGGAAGGCCCGCAACCGCGCGGTCAACGCGACGATCTCCGAAACGGACTCGGACCCGGACGGCGAGGCTGGATCGTTGGACACGTCCGCAGGATCCCCGACACAAGCCCGTTCCTCAAGTCACCGCGGCGAGGTCTTCGGCCATCGACGCCAAGATCCCGGTGCCGGGTGAAGACGGGAGTCGCTCCAACGCACGAAGGCGGCGGACGGCCTCCAGGGGAAGAGCAGGAAGCGGACTTCCTGTTCCTTGGCATCCTGGGTTGCGAATCCCCTCCGCGCCTCCGCGTCTCCGCGGGAAACCCCGGTCGGGGTAGGCCAGCCCACGCGGAGGCGCGGGGCTCGCGGAGCCAGTCGGAAAACTCAGCCGCCCAAGGCGCCGGCTTGGGACGGGTCGGCGATGGTGCCCTTGTTGAAGTCCACGTACTCCTCGGTCAGGTCGGCCGCATGGATGAAGGCGCTTCCCTTGCCGAGGTTGAGGCGGATGCGGAGTTCGAACTCGTCGGCCTGCACGGCCTTCCAGAGGTCGGCAAACGGAGTCTTCGTGGGCTGCCCGCGACGGAGGCTCCAGAGGATCCGCTTCGAACCGGCCGAGCCGTAGCCGATGTCGACGCGGTCCTCGACCACGGTGGCGGGGCTGTAGCCGAGGGCGTCGATGATGCGGCCCCAGTTCGGATCGCCGCCGTGCCAGCTCGTCTTGACGAGGAGGCTGTTGGCGACGGCGCGCGCGGCCGAATCCGCCTCGGCATCGGACTTCGCCCCCTCGACGCGGACGGTCACCACGCGGTGCACCCCCTCGCCGTCGCGGACGATCATCTTGGCGAGTTCCAGGCAGACATGCTGGAGGGCCTCGGCGAACGCGGTGAAGCCCGGACCGGAGGCCTTGCGGAGCGGGGTGTTCCCGGCGAGTCCGTTGGCGAGCACGAGCACGGTGTCGTTGGTGCTCATGTCGCCGTCCACGGTGATGCGATTGAAGCTTCCGGCGACGGCCTCGTTGAGAGCGGCCTGCAGCGGCTTGGCCGCGATGGCCGCGTCGGTGGTGATGAAGCACAGCATCGTGGCGTGGAGCCCCGCGGGCGCCGTGGCGGGCCGGGCGCCGTTCGGCGACATCCCCGGCTGGATCATCCCGGCGCCCTTGCACATGCCGCCGATCCGCACGGTCTTGCCGCCGACGCGGAACTCCACGGCGATGGTCTTGGGCCGTGTGTCGGAGGTCATGATGGCCTCGGCGGCATGGGCGGCGTGCTCCGGCGAGGTCCCGAGGACCTGGGCCGCGGCGGCGATGCCGGAGCCGACCTGCGTCATCGGAAGCTGGACGCCGATGCGGCCGGTGGAGGCGACCAGCACGCGTCCTTCCGGAAGCCCGAGGGCCTCCTCGGCGAGCGCGGCCATGGCCAGCGCGTCCTTCATGCCCTTGCGGCCGGTGCAGGCGTTGGCGTTGCCGGAGTTGACCACCACGGCCTGGGCGAGGCCCTTGGCCACCCGCGGCACGCAGACCTTCACCGGTGCGGCGCAGATCTGGTTGGTGGTGAAGAGGCCCGCGACCGAGGCCGGGGTCTCGCTGACCAGCAGGCACAGGTCGCGCTTCTGGCCCTTGTCCGAACCCTTGCCGGTGCCGAGGCGCTTGATGTCGCAGAACACGCCTCCCGTGCGGAACCCCAGCGGAGCCACGACGGCGCCCTCGACGGCCTTGAACTTCGATTTCACGCGCGGTTTGAAGCGGACCTGGGGCCGGGAGACAACATCAATCCGCGGTCCCCTTCCCCTTCCTCCCCCGCTTCGCGGCATCGCGCCTTGCCGTGATGGTCCCTTCAGCGGGGCTCCGGATCAGAATTCGACGACCTGGCCGCGCACGGGGACGACCACCTCCGACTTCGGCTTCAGGCCCCGGAGCGCCTCACCGAACGCCAAGGCCGGGGCTTCCTCGCCGTGCACCACGGTGATCGTCCGCATCGAGCCGGTGAGGGACTTCACGTAGGCGAGCAGTTCGCTGCGTCCGGCGTGGCCGGAGAAGGCGTCGACGCGCCCGATCTCCGCGCGGACCTCGTGGGGCACGCCGAAGATGTTCACCGGGCTCCGGCCGGAGACGATCTGGTATCCCAGGGTGTGCTCGGCGCAGAAGCCGACGAACAGGATCAGGTTCCGCGGATCCCCGACGTTGTTGGCGAGGTGGTGACGGATCCGTCCCGCCTCGGCCATGCCGGAGGCGCTGATGATGAGGCACGGTTCACGGAGGTCGTTGAGCCTCTTCGACTGCGCGGCCTCGCGGATGTAGGTGAGGTTCTCCATGCCGAACGGGTTGCCCTTCGTGCGGAGGTGTTCGTAGGTCTCGGTGTCGAAGCATTCGGGATGCAGGCGGAAGACCTCGGTCGCGTTCACGCTGAGCGGGCTGTCGACGAAGATCGGCAGCCTGGGGATGCACCCGGACTCGGTGAGTTGGTTGAGCACGTAGACCAACTGCTGGGTGCGTCCGACGGCGAAGGCCGGGATGATGACCTTTCCACCCCGGGCAATCGCACCGGAGACAAGCCGGCAGAGCTGGTCGCGGGAATCCCCGGCATCCTCATGCTCTCGGTCGCCGTAGGTGCTCTCGACCTGCAGGAAGTCGACGTCCTCCACCGGTTCCGGATCGCGCAGGATCTCCTGCGCCGGACGGCCGATGTCGCCGCTGAACAGGTACCGGAACCGGCGGTCGCCTTCGCGGACGTCAAGGATCACCTGGGCCGAGCCGAGGATGTGTCCGGCGTCGCGGAACTCCAGGGTCACGCCGTCGGCCACCGGCATGCGGCGTCTGTAGTTGATGGCCACGAACTGCCGGACGGCCTTCTCGGCGTCCTCCACGGAATAGAGCGGCTCGACCGGAGTAAGGCCCTCCTTGGCCCGTTGTTTGGAGACATACTGGCTGTCCGCGATCTGCACCCGGGCGGAGTCCTCCAGCATCACCGCGCAGAGGTCGCGGGTGGCGAAGGTGGAGTAGATGTTCCCTTGGAATCCCCGGCGGCACAGCGTCGGCAGGTTGCCGGAATGGTCGATGTGGGCGTGGCTCAGCACGACGGCGTCGATCTTCGACGGATCGAACGGGAATTCCCGGTTCCGCTCGACCGACTCCTGACGGCGCCCCTGATAGAGACCGCACTCGAGGAGGATGCGCGCGCCGTTGATCTCGAGCAGGTACATCGACCCCGTGGTGGTGCGCGTGGCACCGAGGTAGTGGATCTTCATGGAGGGAGGATGGGCGCCCCGGAAGCGGAAGGCCAATCGGAACCCACCGACATGAATCCGCCGGAAGTCAAACGTTCCGCGCGGGGTTGTTGAAAAAAATCCATTTCACCGTCGCGAACAGATGCCACACATTTGCCCGTCAATTTTATGGACGTAAGGTTTCCCAAAATCGGCGACGGCGCCGAAAGCGGCAAGGTGGTGAGCGTGCTCGTCAAAGTGGGCGATGCGATCACCGTCGGCCAGACCCTCATCGAGCTGGAATCGGAGAAGGCCATCGCGCCGATACCCTCTCCGAACGCCGGCACGGTCACCGCCGTCGCGGTCAAGGAAGGCGACACCATCTCGGTGGGCTCCGTCCTGGTTTCGCTCGACGGCGGCACCGGCAGCGCCCCGGCGGCCCCCGCGGCTCCGGCGGCGGCCAAGGCCCCCCGCCCCGCACGGACCGCCGCGCCGGTGGTCGACGACGAGGAAGACGACGTGATCGGTGACGAACCCGCCGAGGACGGCCCCGTGCCGGCGGCGAGCCCGTACGTCCGCAAGGTCGCCCGCGAACTCGGCATCCGTCTCTCCCGCGTGCGCGGCAGCGCCTCGGGTGGACGGGTGGTCATCGAGGACCTGGCGCGCTACGTCTCGAAGCTCGAGTCCAAGGTCGCCCGGGCCGGCCGCTACGCCGAAGGGCCACAGGGACTCAGCTTCCCGCTGATCAACCAGGACTTCAGCCTCCACGGCCCGGTCACCAGCGAGCCCCTGACGGCGCTGCGCAAGGTGATCTCGGCGCGCATGGTGGAAAACGCGGTCACACTGCCCCACGTCACCCAGTTCGACGAAGTCGACATGTCCGGCATCGAGACCCTGCGGTCCCGCTACAAGGCGGCGTACGAGGCGGCCGGCGCGAAGCTTTCGCCGACCCCGTTCCTCATCAAGGCCCTCGTCCTCACCCTCCAGAAGCACCCGAAGTTCAACTCGAGCGTCAACGAGGTCGCCGAGACCCTGGTCCTCAAGCACTACTACCACATCGGCATCGCGGTCGACACGGACGCCGGCCTGCTGGTGCCGGTGCTGAAAGACGCCGACAAGAAGTCGCTGCTGGAGATCGCCAAGGAACTGGCCGCCATAGCGGCCAAGGCCCGCGACCGGAAGATCGGCGCCGAGGAGATGAAGGGCGGCACGTTCACCATCTCCAACCAAGGTGCCATCGGCGGCGCCCACTTCACCCCGATCATCAACAAGCCCGAGGTGGCGATCCTCGGATTGGGCAAGACCTCGCTGAAGCCGGTGGTCACCCACGACGGCAAGATCGAGGCGCGGCCGATGATGCCGATCACCGTCAGCTACGACCACCGCATCATCGACGGCGGGTCCGCCGCCCGTTTCACGGTCGACCTGGTCCGGGCGATCGAGGGGTTCGAGGAATCCGCGGTGAAGCTCTAAGCGCATCCCGAAACCCATGGAACCCATCCAGACCGACATCGTCGTCGTGGGCGCAGGCCCCGGCGGATACGCCGCTGCGTTCTACGCCGCGGACCTCGGACGCAAGGTGCTCCTCGTGGAGCGCGACCCGCGTCTTGGAGGCGTGTGCATGAACCGCGGCTGCATCCCGTCGAAGGCGCTGCTCAACGCCTCGCACATGATCACCGCCGCGAAGGAGTCCGCCCATCGTGGCATCTCCTTCGGCGAACCCACCATCGACCTCGACCGGTTGCGCGCCTGGAAGGACGGCATCCTCGAGAAGCTTGGATCCGGCATCACTTCGCTCGCCAAGATGCGTGGCGTCGAGGTGGTCCACGGACGCGCCCATTTCGAGGATTCCACCACGCTCCGCATCGAGACCGCGGCGGGCCAGCAGTACGTGAGGTTCCAGACCGCCATCATCGCGGCCGGTTCCCGTCCCGCCCTCCCCAAGGCCTTCGACCTCGGCAATCCCCGGGTCATGACCTCCACCGAGGCGCTCGAGATCGCCGACATTCCCGCCAAGCTGCTCGTGGTCGGCGGCGGCTACATCGGCATGGAGCTCGGAACGGTCTACGCCTCGATGGGTTCCGAGGTGACGGTGGTCGAGGCGGCGGAAGCCATCCTCGCCGGAGCCGATCCCGACTTGGCACGCCCGGTCGCAGCCTACGCCAAGAAGGCGTTCAAGGAGGTTCGGCTCAAGGCGAAGGTCCTCGAGATGAAGACCGCCGGGAAGCAGATCAAGGTCACCATCGAGTTCAACGGCCAGAAGCTGGAGGAGTACTACGACCGCGTGCTGGTCTCCGTCGGACGCGTGCCCAACGGCGGCGACCTCGGCCTCGAAAACACGCTGGTCCAGCGCGACGAGCGCGGCTTCATCAAGGTCGACGAGCGCCTCGCGACCACCGATCCGAAGATCTACGCCATCGGCGACATCGCCGGCGGCATCATGCTCGCCCACAAGGCGAGCAAGGAGGCCCGCATCGCCGTGGACAACATCGCCGGCGAGTCGGGCGCGGTGAACCGCGACTACCTGATCCCGGCGGTGGTGTTCACCGATCCCGAGGTCGCCTGGGTCGGCCTGACTGAAACCGAGGCCAAGGCCAAGGGGATCGCCGTTCAGGTCGCCAAGTTCCCGTGGGGCGCGAGCGGCCGCGCCCTCACCTACGACCGCACGGACGGCCTCACCAAGCTGATCATCGATCCCGAGACCGAACGCGTCCTGGGTGTGGGAATCGTCGGCCACGGCGCCGGCGAACTCATCGGCGAAGGCACGGTCGCCATCGAGATGGGCGCGACGGTCCACGACCTCGCCAACATCGTTCATCCGCATCCGACACTCAGCGAGACCGTGATGGAAGGCGCCGAGGTCTTCTTCGGCCACGCGACGCACGTCTTCTCCAAGAAGAAGGCACACTGACCGCCCGATTCTCCCTTCGCCACCCGCCGTCCTCCGGGACGCCGGGTGGCTTCTTTTACGGGACATCATTTTCCTTCCCCGGCCCGTTTCCTTGCAGCAGCGTTCCGGCCCCGCTGCGCGATCCAGTGAGGCGGGAGTGCACATGAACAAACACGTCGCCACCTTGATCACCTCCACCCTCGCCGCCTCCGCGGCCCTCGCCCAGGACAAGCTCGACCTCACCGGCGACAAGGCCCGCGCCAGCTACGCCATCGGCGCGGACATCGGCAAGAGCATGAAGCGCCAGAACTTGGACCTCGATTCCAAGGCTCTGGCCGCCGGCGTTGTCGACACCTTCGCCGACAAGCTCGCCCTCAACGAGGCCGAGCTCGAGAAGGCGCTGAACGACTTCAAAACCTCGCTCTTCCAGAAGCGCCAGACCGAGGCCGCCGCGGCCGGCGGCACGAACGCCAAGAAGGGCGCCGAGTACCTCGCCGCCAACGCCAAGAAGGAAGGCGTCAAGACCACCGCCAGCGGCCTCCAGTACAAGGTCGTCAAGGCCGGTCCCGATGGCGGCAAGTCCCCGAAGGCGACCGACACCGTCAAGGTGCACTACCACGGCACCCTGATCGACGGCACCGTGTTCGACAGCTCCGTCCAGCGCGGCGAGCCCATCTCCTTCCCCCTGAACGGCGTCATCCCCGGCTGGACCGAGGGCGTCCAGCTCATGAAGGTCGGCGACAAGTTCGAGTTCACCATCCCGTCGAACCTCGCCTACGGCGAACAGGGCGCCGGCGGCGCCATCGGGCCGAACTCGACGCTGGTCTTCCAGGTCGAACTGCTCGGCATCGAGGCCGGCAAGTAACCGGATCCACTTCGCGAACCGCCGGGCACGCCTCGCGTTCCCGGCGGTTTCGTTTCCATGGATTGACGTCGGCCCCCGCCGGCGGATGGTGTGGCTTACGCTCGCCGGACATCCATGCGGACGCTGCTCGAAAAGGTCGCCACCCGTCACACCCCCGATTCCCTCGCCGCCCGTCTCCGCGGCGAACCCGGGCGAGTCCTGCTGCGCACCGCCATGTTCGAGGTGCCGTCGGCACGGCATTCCGTCGTCACCGCCCGCCCCTTCCTCCGGTTCCGCTCCGTGGGTTCCCGATGCGAGACGCGGCTCGACGACGGCCACGTCGACATCCAGTTCGGCAACCCGTGGTCGCTCCTCGACTCCCTGATCACCCGGTTCGAGCTGCTCGACGAAACCGCCCTCCCCTTCCCCTTGGGCGGCGTCTTCGGCTCGTGGGGCTACGACCTCAAGCATTTCGTGGAGCCCCGCCTCAGCCGCCACGCGGTGCACGACCTCGAGCTTCCCGACTGTGCCGTGGGCTTCCACGCCAGCCTCGTGGTCTTCGACCATCTAGAGAACACCGCCACCGTGGTCTCCACCGGGCTGCGCGCCGACGGCGAACGCTCCGAAGAACGCGCCCGGGCCGACCTCCGGTTCTGGAGGGATCATCTCGAAACGGATCCGGAACCGCAGGAACCCACTGACCTGCCACCCGCGGTCTCGCCCGGTCCGGTGCGCACGGCGTTCCCCCGTGAGCGTTTCCTGGAGGCGGTCCACGCCGCCCAACGCTGGATCCGCAGCGGGGACATCTATCAGGTGAACCTGTCCCAACGGCTGGACGCACCTTGGCCACACGCGCCCTGGGAGCTCTTCCGGCGCCTCGTCGAGGTGTCGCCCTCGCCGTTCGCCGCGTTCCTCGAGGGCGAGGAGGAATGCATCCTCTCGTCCTCGCCGGAACTCTTCCTCCGCCTGAGCGGCAGCCGTGCGACGACGCGGCCGATCAAGGGCACCCGACCGAGATCCGACTCGCCGGAACTCGACTCCAACCTCACCCGCGAGCTTTTGGGCAGCGAGAAGGAACGCTCGGAACTGGTCATGATCACCGACCTGCTCCGCAACGACCTTGGACGCGTCAGCACATACGGATCCGTCCGGGTCCCGGAACTTGCCCGGCTCGAGCGCTACCGCCAGGTGCAGCACCTCGTCTCCACCATCGAATCGGAGATCCGTCTCGGCCTGTCGCACCTCGACGTGCTGCAGAGCTGCTTCCCGGGCGGCAGCATCACGGGCGCCCCGAAGATCCGCGCGATGGAGATCATCGACCACCTCGAGCCCGTGGCCCGGGGCCCCTACACCGGCTGCATCGGCTACCTCGGCTTCAACCGGGAAAGCCAGCTCTCGATCACCATCCGCACCGTCGTGCTGAAGGACCAACGCGCCTGGTTCCACGTCGGTGCCGGCATCGTCGCCGACTCCGATCCCACCGCGGAACACGAGGAGACCTGGGCCAAGGCCGGCGGCATCCTCGCCGCCCTCGGCGTAAAACGGTAAACCGGGCCTGAGGGGGAACCGCGGATCCATCCGCAGATCCCACGGATGGACTCCAGCCGCAGGTGTTGGCAAGTCGTGTGATTTGTCCAAACCGAGCCCCGGTCATCTTGGTCGAATCCCCGGACTCCCTGGCCCTGAAAGCCGCCCCATCCGCGGAACACGGTCCGCCATCGCGATCCGCAATCGCCTCGGATTCCTGCCGGCGAGCCCAGTTTGATCGCCGCTCCCGCATTGCGCGGTTTCGGATATTCCCCGTTCTCTCAGCGCATTCCAGCGGAGGCCCCTTCGCTTTCCCCGGAGCCCACCAACATCGAACAGCTCACCCCACTCCGGAACCAGTTCGTGAACAGCGAACATGGTTCACCTACAACAACTGTAACCACTTGCGACGTCTGGGGTCGCACAAGGATCTTGAACTGGTTGGCCTCACCAAACCTTGTCCGACGGCTGAGTACCGCCGTGGCGATGGTTTCCTTGTGGGCGGGTGTCGGAGGGGCCACGGCGGAGGAGGAACGGATCCGTCTGGAGGCGCAATGTCTCGCGCCACTGCACAATGGCCGGCCGCTGGCGCCGGGAAATCCGGCGCCTTCGACACGAAAAATGGCGGCGGAGCTG
>CAMASJ010000004.1 GCA_945860685.1 Akkermansia muciniphila | reverse complement strand
GGCGGCTGGGCTGGATTCGCTTCCGATCGGGTATTGGGCGGCCGGTGGTGGAATCGGTGCGGTCACCACCAACGAGACTGCGACCTTCAATTCTCTTTTCGGCGGCGGCGCTCCCTCCTTCAATTTCGCAGCCACGATCAACGCCCGTGAGCTTCCGATCCAGCTGCCGCTTCCGGACTGGAACACTTGGCTCCCACAGGTGCATCCGCTCGACTATTGGGGCGATTCCTTCCTGCCGGTGGATGCCGCCTTCAAGCTGTTGAGGACCACCCCAAAGGAACAGTTCCAAATCCAAATGGCAAACGCTTGGGCGGCCTTTCAGGGATGGGCGGCCACCCATCTGGTTCCCATGGGTGGAGACACCGATGACAGCGCGGCTTTCCAGATCGCCCGGTACAGCTTGGCCAAATGGCGTCTGGTACGCACGTGGGACGCACTCCAGACGCTCAGCCTGGAGGACTCGGGCAAGTATATGTTCCCTTGGCCTGAGTCCGCAGCGCGTACTTGGCCAGGAACGACGGGCACCGCCTTTCAAACGGCGCCACAGCTTTCGATGACTCGTCAGGTCGAGAACTCGCTCCGCGATTCGACTACCAAGACGTTGGCCATCCGTTCTTTCCAATGGTATTGGCTTCAATTGGTCCTGAACGACTCCAACCACCGCCGGAACGACACCAGCCCCATTGATTGGGCTTACTTGATGGGACAGGTCTTCCATCTGTGGACCCACGGACTCCCATCGGAGGCGATGATGCTCACGGTGATGGCAAAATCAGCCGAGGCGGGTACCAGCGATCCCTTCACCCCCTCCAACAGCTACTCGGGTTTCAGCGCGGGTCCCCGTCTTGGTTGGATTTTCGGCTCAGCAAGCCATGCCGCTTGGAGCAACTACGATCCCAACTTCCGGGATTCGGTGATCAGCGCCTTCGTGGAGGAATCCTCAAACTGGACGACATTCTTCGGACGCAGCTACTTCATCAACGTCACCGGCGAAATCGATCCGCTCGACAACGACAACACGCCGGGTACGACGACCGCTCCCCCTTGGATCCGAAGCCACGCCGGAATCATTGAATCCGCGACGACCTTTGGCTACTCGCCAACCCTGATCCAGCAATTGAAGGACTTCGGAGCCCACCTCTGGCCTGACGCGACCTGGTAGCCGAACGGACGCCCACTCACCTTGGGATTCCAATCCCGGACGGCCGCCGACAACACCCGTCGGCGGCCGTTTTGTCTTTGCTGCGGATCAGATTCCCGCCGGTTCCTGCTGGGAGATGCAGTGGAACGAGCCCAGGCCCCAGATCAACTCCGTGGAATCCAGCCCTTCCACCCGATGGTTGGGGAAAACCGACTGCAGGATCTCGATCGCTCGGCGATCGTTGGAATGCCGATAGGTCGGAACGACCACCAGTCCGTTGGCGATGTAGAAGTTGGCGTAGCTCGCAGGAAGCCTCTGCCCGTCGTGCTCCACCCTTCCAGGCATGGGCAACTCGACCAACCTCAAGGGCCGACCGTCCTGATCCTGCATCGTTCGCAGACGCTTGAGGTTGTCTTGGAGCAGGTCGTGGTTTTCGTCCGAAGGATCCTCCTCGACGACGGTGACCACGGTTCCGGGATCCACGAAGCGGGTGAGGTCGTCGATATGGCCGTCCGTATCGTCGCCGACAATGCCGTCCCCCAGCCAAAGGACGTTGCGGATTCCGAGGAAGGATCTCAGGTAACCCTCGATCTGCTCTCGATTCAGGTGGGGATTCCGGTTGGGATTCAGGAGGCAGGCCTCAGTGGTGATCAGGGTTCCAGCACCGTTGACCTCGATGGAGCCACCCTCCATGACGATACCCGGGGAATGGAGGGGCAGCCGTCGCAGCGCGGCGACGTGCCTTGGAACAGCATCATCGAGGTCGTAGGGCGGGTACTTGCCGCCCCACGCGTTGTATGCCCAATCCACCACAGCACGTTCGCGGACTCCTCCACGGTCTCGCACGAGGAAGATCGGACCATGGTCGCGGCACCAAGGTTCGTAGGCGGGGAAATGATGGAAGAAGACACGTTCCAGCGGAACGTTCCTTTCGCGGAGCAGACCTCGGACCCATTCCTCCATCTCGCTATTCCAGACGTTGATGTTCACGTCCTCCACCTGCACCAGAAGCCGGATGAACTCGGCGTACACGTCGGGCACGCCTTCGTATTTGTCGGGGAAGCTGATTCCCTCGGGACGAGGCCAGGTCAGCCAGGTGGAGCGGTGCGGCTCCCATTCCGCGGGCATGCGGAAACCGAGGGCCGAAGGGGAGTCACTGTGATTCATCCGGCCGCGGAGTGAAGCCGAACGACAGGAGGTTGCAACGGTGTTGATGGAGGCTCGGATAGAACCCTCCCGGGAGCGTCCTTTCAGCGGAACAGATCCAACACCCGGGGTACGGTCACGGACGGATCCGAATGCAGCCACGCCTGCCATCCGCGCGCGGTTCCCGCCTCCACGTTCTCCGGCCGGTCATCGATGTAGAGGAGGTCCGGTCCACGGAGCCCCGACAGGTTCTCCAGCGCCACATAGATACCCGCATCCGGTTTCATCGAACGGACCTCGAAGGAAAGGATCTCGCCGGTGAAGCCCGAATAAAACGGATAGGACTCGCGGATGTGTCGGATGGCGAAGGCGTTGGTGTTCGAGAACACGTAGGTAGGGATTCCGAGCGCCACCAACCTTCCATGGAGGTCGACCATCTCGGGAATGGGCGTGAAGATGTCGCCGAACAGGCGCCCCAACTCGTCGCGGTCCCCTTCGAAACCCGAACGCCCAATCACGGCGTCAAGGAACCCCTGGTCGTCGATCAAGCCCGTCTCATAGCGGTGCAGCAACGGCGACTGGTCGACTTCGCGGCGGAACTCCTCGGCGGTAAGGCGGCACCGAGGCGCCACCCGGCGGGCAAGCAGGCCGTAGTCGAAGTCGAGGAGCACCTTGCCCAAGTCGAAGACCACGGCTTTTGTAGGATTTGGTTTCATTGGAATTCCCGCCGTCCTTCCATGGCCCGGCTCAGGGTCAGCTCGTCGGCATACTCAAGGCCCGCACCCGCGGGCAGGCCTTGCGCCAAGCGGGTGATCCGGACACCGCGTCCGGAATAGAGCCGCGCAAGATAGTGCGTCGTCGCATCCCCTTCCACGTCGCCGGACAGCGCGAGGATGATTTCCCGGAATCCCTCGGAATCGATCCGATGGGTCAGGGCATCGATACGCAGATCCTCGGGCCCGACACCATCCAATGGGCTCAGCCGGCCTCCGAGGACATGGTAGCGTCCCTTGAAGGAGCCAGACCGCTCGAAGGAGAGCAGATCGGTCGGGCGTTCGACGACGCACACCACCGAGCCGTCACGCCGAGGATCGTCACAGATCCCGCAGGGCTGGACCTCTGTCAGGGCGCCGCAACGCTGGCAGCCCGCGACACGTTCCCTGGCCGCGATCAGGTTCTCGGCGAGGAGACGGACGCCGGATGCGTCGGCTTGGACGAGATGCAATGCCAGTCGTTCCGCGGACCGCGGACCGATTCCCGGCAACCCCTTCAACGCGGCGATCAGGGCGATGACCGGCTGCGGCAAGGTTGTCATGGAGCGACGCCAACCACCTCAGAACATCCCGGGAAGGCCGAAGCCCTGGGTCACGGAGCCCATCTCCTTGTTCGACAGTTCCCGAGCCTGTGCGATGCCGCTGTTGACCGCGGTCAGGACGAGGTCCTCAAGGAAGGCCACGTCGTCCTTGTTCACCGCGTCCGGAAGGATGCGGATGGACTTCACGTTGCCGTCGCCACTGACGGTCACCTTGACCGCTCCGCCGCCGGAGCTGGTCTCGATGGACTTCTGCGCGAGCGAGGCCTGGACGGATTCCATCTGTTGCTGGATCCGCTGGGCCTGCCTCATGAGTTTTCCGACGCTGCTCATATCGTATGGTGTTTCTCCCGCTTCGAATCGGGGGGAAGGATTAACCGCCCGGAAGCCGGGCGGCAATTGCGGCCGAAGATCATTCTCCAGCCACCGGGTCGGATGCCGCACGCACCTCGATGATCCGTCCCTTGAAGACCTCCAGCGCCTGACGCACGAGCGGGTCGTTGAGGAACTCCTCCTTGTTCAACAGGACCGGTTGCGCCGGACGCGACTTCGACTCCGGGGCCTTGGATTCCGGAGACGGTGACCGAACCGGTTCCCGGGGCGGAGGCGGAACCGTCGGCGTCAAGGTGATCGCCTCGGTGGACGGGGCGGCCTCGGACTGTACGAAACGCACCTCGCCCAGGTTGGGACCGAGCGAACGCAGGACCGCCTTCAGGGTCGCTTGGTTGCGCGGGGTGTCGACATAGACGTCTGCCGGATGCGAGACGGTCAACACACCGCGGGAAAGCTGCGTCGGGAGACAGGATTGGAGCGAGGAACGCAGCAGCGACTCGTTCGCAGGGATTCCGGCGAGCAGGGCCTTCCAGACGGAATCGATGTCCTCCGGGACAGGAACGGCCCGAGGCGTCTCCACAGTCGTCGGGGATGCCGCTGGCGCCGGAGTCACGGGCGGTGCGGACGGTGCCGGTACGGATGCGGCTCGTTGCGGAACCTCGGCCGGCGCCTGCGTTACAACGATGGGGGGCGGTGTGGCGACCACGGTCTGCGCGTGAGGATCCAACGGCACTCGGGGCTGGACCGCGGCGACCACGGTGGGCTGGGGCGTGGGCGACTGCTCGCGGAGGGCCTTGAGCTGACGCAACACGCCATCGAGCGGGATCGCCTCACGGGCCTGGGAAGCCTTGAGAAGGGTCACCTCGAGGAAGATGCGCCGGGAAGCCACGTCCCGCAGGCGCCCCTCCGCGGAACTCAACACTTCCATCACCCGCGTCAACGCCTCGGCGTCTACGAGCCCCGCCTGCGTCTTGAGCGCCGCCAGCTCGGTCTCACTCGCCTCGACCAACCCGGTGTTCCCGCGGTCGATCACCAGCAGGAGTAGGTTCCTGAAGTGATGCAGGAGATCGGACAAAAGGCGGCCGAGGTCCTTGCCGGACTTCGCCAACCGGTCGAGTTGACCGAGGATCCCCGCGGCATCGGAACGGAGGATCGCGGCAGACAACTCGAGGAGATGCGCCTGGGCGGCGAGTCCGAACATCGAAAGGACATCCGCCTCGACCACCTTGCCGCCACAGAAGCTGATCAGCTGGTCGAGCGTCGATTCCGCATCGCGCATGCCGCCGTCCGAGCCCCGCGCGATCGCATGCAGAGCCGCCTGGTCGATCTCCACCTTCTCCTCCCCGGCGATCCAAGCGAGATGCTTGACGATCAAAGCCGATGGAATCCGGCGGAGATCAAACCGTTGGCAACGGCTCAGGATGGTCGGCAGCACCTTCTCCGGATCGGTCGTGGCGAAGAGGAACTTCACGTGGGCCGGCGGCTCCTCCAGCGTCTTCAACAGGGCGTTGAAGGCGGCCGTCGACAGCATGTGGACCTCGTCGATGATGTAGATCTTGTATCGCCCCGTGGCCGGCGCGAAGCGGGCGGTGTCCCGGAGCTCCCGGACCTGGTCCACGCCGTTGTTGGACGCGCCGTCGATCTCGAGAACGTCCAGCGAACGGCCTTCGGTGATCTCACGCACCCTTGGATCCGACTCGTCGAACTCGGCAGACGGTCCGCCCGTGCAGTTCAGGGCCTTGGCGAAGATGCGGGCGAGCGTCGTCTTGCCGGTGCCGCGCGGCCCACAGAAGAGGTAGCCGTGGGCGATGCGGCCCGCACGGATGGCGTTGGCCAGCGTCGTGGTGACGTGCTCCTGCCCGACCACGTCCTCGAACCGCTGCGGCCGGTATTTGCGTGCGATGACCTGATAGCTCACGAGACCCGGCGATTGGACTCCAATTCGGACGGCGTGAACAGCAAACAGAACCCGAAAGACGTCGGTCCTAGACCGCGTAGCGGCGCAGGTACTTCAGGGCCACCTCGAGGTCCGCTGGCCACGGAGCCGTGATCTCCACCGGATGCCCACCCACGGGATGGGTCACCGTGAGCTTCCAGGCGTGCAATGCCAACGACGGGGTCAAAGGTCGTTCCTCGGCCCCTTCCTTGAGACGGTAGGAACGCTTCAGCGACGAAAGGAAAAGCTGCTGTCCGTCGCCGTAGTCGTCATCGGCGTAGATGGGGAAACCCGCCGCCTTCAGGTGGACCCGGATCTGATGAGTCCGACCCGTCACTGGACGGCATTCCAAAAGGGAAACCCCTTGGAACCGTTCCAGGACGTGGAAGCGCGTGAGGCTCTGCTTGCCCTCCTTGGACCAACGCATCAGACCCGGAACCCGTTCGTCAGGCTTCAGCTTGAGGTCGACCTCGAAGGACTCCGTCTCCGGAACCCCCTGGACCAAGGCGACGTAGACTTTCTCCGGATGGGTGGTCCCGAACTGGTTGGCGAGGGCGACCAAGGTCGGCTTGTCCTTCGCCAGAAGGATCACACCGCTGGTCTCGAAATCCAAACGGTGGGCGTTGGCGAGGTAGTCCAAGCCCCGCGCCTCCGCCCAGGGAGCCTTCCGCTCCACGTCCCGATGAAGCAGCTTCATCAGGTTCGGCCGCTCACGGTCGTAGCGGTCCGGAGAGGTGAGGAGGCCTGCCGGCTTGTTCAGCGCCAGCAGGTTGGCGTCTTCGAAAACGACCGGGACCGGCCAGAACTCCCCGGTGGCCGGGGAGGACAGTTTGACGACCGGTCCCGAGGACTTCATGGAACCGGGCTTCCGGCGGCCGCCTTGGCGGCGGCGGCGAGCCCGGCCTTCTGGAACTCCATGCCAAACCAGTTCTGAAACGCCGCCATCCGGCGCTGCTGACGCGATTCCGCCAGAGCCGCCGGCAGACCGGCCTTGATCGCGGCTTCGGACACCGCCCGTTTCTCTTTCAGATACAGGACGAAGCCACCGTCGGCGGTTTCGGTATAGCGCCCCACCTCGTTGGTCTTCAGGACAAACGCGGCGTTCTTGAGCGAGTAGAGGTTCAGGCGGGCATCGAGGCCGGGAACAGACTGCGATGCGATCGAAAACGCAGGCAACTCCGCATGGGTCACCCTCTGGGCGGCGGCGACCTCGGAGAAGGTCTTTCCGGCACCAACCCCGGCCGCGGCCGCGGATTGGAACTTCTCACCGGCCTCACGGGCGGAAGTCCGGGCGCGGTCCTGCTTGAAGTCCCGGCCGACACGTTCGCGGACGGATTCGAAGGAGGGAATCTCCGGAGGCAATTTCGCCTGCAACAGGGGAATGGCCACGTAGGAGGTGCCGTCGAGCGGTTCCGTGTACGGGGTCTCCGCGTCCAGGGCGGCCACGCGCTGCGGGAGCTGGGTCAACTCCTCCAGCCCGACGATCCGCTCGCCGGCACGGAAGGGAGGCGTGCTCCGCACGGGCACGCCAAGCTTCTGGGCCGTGGTCGCGAAGGCCGCGGGATTCACGTTGGTCAGCTTGCCGAGTTCGTCGTTGAAGACGGAAGCGGCCCGGCGTGCGAGAACCAGAGCCCCCTGCTCGGCGGTCTCCTCCTGGAGCTTCACAAAGGCGGCTTCCTTCGACATCACCTTGTCCTGCTCGTCGCGGAACGCATCCGCGCCGCGCTGGGTGTAGTACTGCTCGAAACGGTTGGTGAAGGTGACGTCCTTCGTGATTTCCGACTTGGCCTCGGCGAGGTAGTTCGTCGCGTCGAAGCGGACATACATCAGCACCGAGCGCTCGGGGATGCGGTAGGAAGCGATCCGGTTGCTGTAGAACTGGGTCAACTCCTCGGGCTTGGCGGTGATCGAAGAAAGGATGTTGGAGACACTGAAGAGCGCGACGGAGGCGACGTACTGCTCGTTCTCGCGGGTGAACTCCGCCTCGGCCTCCCGAGGTGTTACCAGACGGGAAGACGCCCCGACCACCTCGACGAGGTGTTGGATGGCCACCTGCTGGCGGACGTACTCGATGAACGCCGCCTCAGGAACACGGGTGCGCTGCTGGAGGTTCTGGATCAGGGCGTCGTAGTTGAAGGCGCCGGTCGAAGGATCCTTGAAGGTCTCGCGGATGTACGCACCGACGGCTTCATCGCTCACCTGGATTCCCATCTCACGGGTCTTGGACTGCAGGAGCAGGTACTCCTGGACCTGCCGCTCGCGATCCACACCCGTCCGGCCTTGGTTGCCGCGCATGCGATCGTCCACCTCGACGGCATTCAACGCCTTGAGGTACTGGTCCCGCGTGACGGGACGACCGTAGAGGCGCCCGAAATCGCTCCCAGTGGAACTGAAGACGGACCGGCCTGGAGTGGCATCGGACCAGATGACGAAGCTGAGGATCACCGCGACCACGATGACGCCCCAAAGCCATTTCGAATGTTTACGGATGGTACCGATCATAACGATTTGCCGATTCCTGCGGAGCGCGGGACCGTAAGCGGGGGGGTCAAGCACGGTCAAACGCTAAAGCCGGGAAGAAGGCGCAGCGTCTGGACATGGAATCCCTGAATCGGATGGTCGAGACGACTTGCAGCCTACGTCCGAAACAGAAGTCGACCGATGTCGGTGACGCCGATCAGGTCCCGCGGGTGCACGGGAAGCCGGCATTTTGCACCCCTGACGGATCCTATTTCGCGTACTCCACGCAGCGGGTCTCACGGATCACGGTGATCCGGATCTGACCCGGATAGAGAAGCTGATCCTCGATCTTCCGGGCGATGTCCCGGGCGAGGCGGACCGATTCGCGGTCGTCGACCACTTCGGGCTTCACCACGACGCGGAGTTCCCGGCCGGCTTGGATGGCGAACGCACGTTCCACGCCGTCGAAGTCCAAGGCGATGCGCTCCAGGTTCTCAAGGCGTTGGAGATAGGTGGTCATCCCCTCGCTACGGGATCCCGGACGGGAGGCGCTGATGGCATCGGCGGCCGCGACAAGGATGCCGAAGATGGTCTCGTGCGGGACCTCATCGTGGTGTGAAGCCACGGCGTTGACGATGACCGGCGATT
Organism: Akkermansia muciniphila; assembly: GCA_945860685.1. Lineage (GTDB taxonomy): Bacteria > Verrucomicrobiota > Verrucomicrobiia > Limisphaerales > UBA9464 > SXXZ01. The sequence goes on along the minus strand of CAMASJ010000004.1, from coordinate 32,985 downwards.
CCCCGAGTCGCTTCAGGAAGTCGGCGCCCACGATCGCGTGCGGGCCTTCGATCTCGTGGGACATGGCCTTGCCGATGTCGTGCAAGAGCCCTGACCGACGGGCCAAGGCGGTGTCTTCGCCGAGTTCAGCGGCCATCAACCCGGCCAGGTGCGCGACCTCGATGGAGTGGTCGAGCACGTTCTGGGAATAGCTGTGGCGGAAGTGGAGACGTCCCAGCATCCGAGCCACCTCGGGATTCATGGGAGGCTGCCCCGCCTTGTAGATGGCCTCCTCGCCCTTGCGGAGGATGAATCCCTCCATCTCCTGGCTCACCGCCGCGACCACCTCCTCGATCCGGGTCGGGTGGATCCGGCCGTCGAGGATGAGGCGTTCCATGGATTGACGGGCGATCTCCCGACGCACCGGATCGAATCCGGAAAGAACGACGGCATTGGGCGTGTCGTCGACGAGCACCGTGATGCCGGTCGCATTCTCGAAGGCCCGGATGTTCCGACCGTCCCGGCCGATGATGCGGCCCTTCATCTCGTCGCCGGTCAGGGCCACGGTCGCCGTGCTGGTCTCGAAGGTGTGCTTCCCGGCATAGCGCTGGATCGCCGTGGCGATGATCCGTCGGGATTGGTCCTCGGCGCCGGTGCGGGCCTTTTCGAGGATGTGGCGGGTCAGGTTGACGGCGTCGGTGGCCGCCTCCTGTTCAACCTCCTTCAAGAGGAGCGTCCGCGCCTCGACCGCATTCAGGTGGGAGATCCGCTCCAACTGGGAACGGCGTTCCTCGGACAACCGTCGCACCTCTTCCCGCTCGCGATCCAGCGTGGTCCGGGCGGCGTCGACGGACTCCTGACGAACCTTGAGCTCGCCTTCCAAGGTGGCCAGACGGTCCATTTGCCGTCCCACCGTGGCCTCCCGTTCCGCGACACGACCTTCCGACGCCAAGAGGCGTTGACGGGAGGACTCGAGGTCCCGGTCCTGATCGGCGCGCCAGCGGGACGACTCCTCCTGCGCGGTCAACCGGGCCTGCACCCGGGCGGATTCGGCCTCGCGACGGACCTGCTCGGTCAATTCGCGTTCGCGTACGGACAGCTCCGCACGGAGGGCCTGCTCCTTCACCCGGAAAAAGGCGTAGGCGACCCCGGCCCCGACCGCTGCAAAGGCGGCCGACAGCAACCAAGCTTCAGATGGCATTCATTCAACCCGCGCCGTCCCTCGTTGCGGAGGTAGGCGACAGGACCCGTTGCATTTTCACGTCGTGGGCGGCCACCGGGATCTTCTCCAGCAATTGGAAGTCGAAGCAGACCCCGCAGGCCGTTCCACGGAAGGAGGCCAAGAGCCGGTCGTAGAAACCACGACCACGACCCAAGCGCGCTCCATCAAGGGTGAACGCTACGCCCGGGACCAACGCCAAGTCCAGCGACTCCGGCCCGAACCGGGGGCAGTCTTGGGACGGCTCCCGAAGCCCGAAGCGACCCAACACGAAATCCCCTTGCCCACAAACCTCTCGGAAGCAGTAGGTTTCACTGTCTGGATCCCATCCGGGAAAGGCCACCCTCCGTCCGGTCCTCAAGGCCTCGACAAAAAGGGGGCGGACATCGGGCTCGTCGCCCCGAGGATCGAAAAGCGCCACCGAACGGGCTTCCCGCCACTCGGCCAGATCCAAGACCCGGGCACAGACCAAAGCGGATTGCCGAGCCCTTTCGACGGAATCCAAGGATGCCCAACGCGATTTCAGCTCCTGACGCAGCTGCGCCTTGGATTGGGCCACCCGATCGGCATCGCCTTCCATGGACTCACTCGTAGCGCAACGCGTCGATGGGATCGAGGTTTGCCGCCTTGAGGGCCGGAAAGAACCCGAAGACGATTCCGATCACTGCGCTGACGCTGAAGGCGAGGATGACCGAGGTCTGCGAGATCAAGGTGGGGAACTCAAAGAGACGGGTCAGCAGCGGCGCGAGCCAGTAGCCGGTGGCGATGCCCAAGGCACCCCCGAGCACGCTCAGCAGGACGGCCTCGGTCAGGAACTGCATCAGGACATCCCTGCCCCGAGCCCCGACCGCCAATCGGATGCCGATCTCGCGGGTCCGCTCGGTGACGCTCACCAGCATGATGTTCATGATGCCGATGCCTCCGACCACGAGCGAGATGCCGGCGAAGAAGCCGATCAGCACAGTCATGATGCGATTGTTGGCGTTGAAGAAATCCGAGGTCTCCTGCTGGTTGCGGACCATGAAGTCGTCGTCGCGTCCGTCGGCGATCTTGTGGCGTCGGCGAAGCAGCTCGGTGACCTGCTGCTGGACATCCGCGATGGAGTCCGGGCTCTCCGCCTGGACGAAGATGGAGCGGAACTTGGTGTCCCCGGAAAGCCGCTTCATCACGCTGGTGTAGGGCACGAGCAGGATGTCGTCCTGATCCTGTCCGAAGCTGCCCGAACCCTTCGCTTCCAGCCAACCAACCACGGTGAACGGAGCGTTCTTGATCCGGATCACCTGCCCGACCGGATCGATGCCCTCACCGAAGAGCGTCTTGGCCGAGGTCGCACCCACGAGACAGATCTTGGACGCTCCGCGGACGTCGGCGCCGGTGAAGTTGGCGCCGGACTTGAGGCCCCACGAACGGGCGAGGATGTACTCCTCGCTGACGCCGGAGACCTGGATGAAGGTGTTCTGGTTGCCGGCGGCGACCTGGGCGGAAGTCCGGGCCTCGGGACTGGCCGCGGAGATGCCGGAGACCTCGCGTCGAACCGCCTCGTAGTCCTCGACCGAAAGGTTGGGAGCCATGCCGAAGCCGCCGCGGACGCCGCCGCGGGACATGTTGCCGGAAAGCACGGTCAAGAGGTTCTGCCCCATGCTGGCGATCCGCTTGTCCACCTCGGCCTTGGCGCCGGTGCCCATGGACACACCCACGATGACGGCCGAAATGCCGACGATGATGCCCAGCATGGTGAGGAACGAGCGGAGCAGGTTCCGGCGCAAGGCGAGCAGGGCGATTCGAAGGACGGAGAACATGGTCAGGCGGTGAGTTGGACGGCCTTCTGTTCGGCCTCGAGTTTCTGGAGTTCCTCCACGGCGATGAACCGGGAGGTGACCGCGGTGTCGCTGCGGATGAGGCCGTCCCGCATCACCACGACCCGTTTGCAGTAGTTCGCGATGTCGAGCTCGTGGGTGACCATCACCACGGTCATGCCCTCGTCGTTCAGCTTCTGGAAGATGCCCATGATCTCGATGCTGGTCCGGGAATCGAGGTTGCCAGTCGGCTCGTCGGCGAGGAGTAGGGTCGGCCGATTCACCAAGGCTCTGGCGATGGCCACCCGTTGCTGTTGACCGCCGGAGAGCCGGCTGGGTGTGTGGTCGAGGCGCTTTCCCAAGCCCACGAGCGTCAATGCCTCGGTGGCCCTCTTGCTTTGCTCCGATGCCGTGGGGCGCGGACGGGCGTACATCATCGGCAGCTCCACGTTTTCCAGGGCCGTCGTCCTCGAGAGGAGGTTGAACCCCTGGAATACGAACCCGAGCTTGCGGTTGCGCAGTTCGGCCAACTCGTTGCGGCCGAGAGAACCCGTCTCCACACCGTCGATCAGGCACTTGCCCTCGGTCGGCCGATCGAGGCAACCGATGGTGTTCATCATGGTGCTCTTGCCGGAGCCCGAGGAACCCATGATGGCGACGAACTCGCCCTTCTCGATGGTGAGGTTCACTCCGCGGACGGCCTGCACCTCGATCTCACCGGTGCGGTAGGTCTTGCGGAAATCGATCAACTGGACGACGGCGGGCATCGGGATGTTGGTTGAAATCAACGGCGCGGGCCCCCGCCGAACGGTCCGCCGAAAGGATTGGCAGCAGGTGCGGCCGCGGCCGCAGCGGTCGTCCGTAGGCCGGTCACGACAACGGCACCCGGCTGCAGCCCCTCGATCACCTCGGCGGAACTTCCGTCGGTGAGACCGATCTTCACGTTCACCGCCTGCAATTGCGGCGCGGCACCCTCGGCACCGGGAAGCAGCGTGTAGATGGTCTTGAGGGTCGGCCCCTCGGCCTGACGCGGACGAGGCGAACCCCCGCCGCCGAGACCGCCCATGCCCCCGCCGCCGCCACCTCCGCCGGCAGCCATCATCGACCGCATCCGTTCGCGCATCGCCTGGAATTGCTGCCGCTGCTCAGGAGTGAGGCTTTCGTCGAACTTCTTCCGCTCCTCTTCGGTCGGGCGGCGCCCCTCTGCCACCCAAGGCGGAGTCGGCATGCCCTCCATCCCGGGCATCGAAGGACGGACGATGTCGTTGGTGGAAACCTGATTGGTCGCCGGCAGGACCGTGACCGCGGACGGCGGCGCAAAGCGCGTGGCCGAAGCCGGGATTCGGACGATGTTCGTCTTCTCGGAAGTGATGATGGTTGCGGTTGCGGTCATGCCCGGACGCAGCCGCATCGAGCGGTTGTCGACGTCGACCACGGTAGTGTAGGTCACCACGTTCTGGTTGGTCGTCGGCGCAAACCGAACCTGTCGGACCGTCCCGTCGAACTTGCGGTTGGCGAAGGCATCGACGTTGAACTCGACCCGCTGCTTCTCGGCCACGTTGCCGATGTCGGCCTCGGAAACAGCCAGTTCGATCTGCATCCGCGTGAGGTCCTGCGCGATGAGGAAAAGGGTCGGCGTACTGAAGCTCGCGGCGACCGTCTGACCGGCATCCACGCTGCGGGTGACCACAACGCCGCTGATCGGCGCATAGATCGTCGTACGATCGAGGTCCACCTTGGCGCTCTCCAATGCCGCCTCACGGGTCTTGACCACCGCGGCAGCCTGAAGGAGGGACACGTCCGCCTGCTGATACTCCGTCTCCGAGATCAGCTTGGACGCGTACAGCTCCTTCGAACGCTTGAAGTTGAACTCGGCCAACGCAAGGCCCGCCTTGGCATTCGAGAGGTCGGCATCCGCCCGGGCCGAGGCCCGTTCGTAGATGGCGGGATCGATCTTCGCGAGCACATCCCCCTCCTGGACCCGTGAATTGAAGTCCACCTTGAGCTCAGTGATCGTACCCGAGATCTGGGATCCGACCTGGACCTGCCGGGTGGGGGCGATGCCTCCGTTGGCGCTGACGCTCTGGACGATGTTGGTCAGCACCGCGACCTCGGTCTTGAACTCGGGTGGCGCCTCCTTCTTGAAGCGGTCACAGCCGGCGGAGCCCAAGGCGAGGACGACCATCGAGGCCGCCCAAGTGCGGTCGGCGCGGTTGAAACGGGAAACGGGGGAAGCCTTCATTCGGGGGGAAGCGGAAATGGGAAAGGTTGGGATGGAGACGGGCGCGGATCAGAGACCCAGCTTCTTCAACGCCTCGGAAGCGACGCGCACCTTCGTGGTTCCGACGTCTTTGATCTCCGTGGTGGTCTTGGAGTTGAGGGACATCGATCCCTGCGGGGTTTCCATCTCGGTGTCGAGGTTCAGCTCGCTCTTGGAAACGATTCCATCCTTGAGCCAGAACCGGATCCCGCCCTTGGCGCTCTTGGGCTCGGCGAAGGAACGTCCGCGACGGCTTTCCTTCAGGTACTCCTTCGCACCTTCCTCGGTGAATTCGCCGGAGAGGACGTCGCCATCCGCCTTGAGCGGTCCGAGTCGGCGCAGCAGCGAGTCCACCTCCTCGCCCGGCGGCTTCGAGGAAAGGAGCCGGCGCCCCATCATCGCCCCCATGTTGGGCACTCCGCCGCCGCCGAAGTTCGGCTGAGGAAGCTCCGCGGCGGTCATCCAGCCGTCATCGGTCTTCACCACCGCGTTCGTGCCCTTGCGGACCACCTCGATCTCGGACCCGAAGGCCTCGGTGGAAAGGACCATGAAGCCCCCCTTCTCAACCTTGCCCGTGGTCGGACTCAACCGCATCGGGGCGCCGCTGATGTCGGTCGTGGAGACCCAAGTGTAGCCCGGGGCGTCGGTGAGCTTGGCGACGGCCGCCTTGAGCCGGTCCTCGGCCTCGCCGGCATGGAGACTCAGCAGGGCGACACTGGCGGCGACGGCGACGAATAGCGCGGATTTCATCTTTGGACGGGACCGTAGACCGGGGAGGTTGGTCCCGGTTACGCAGAAAGGCCAATCCCAAGGTCCATGGAATCCGGGGCTTCCCCGGGAGCGACCTCCGTTCGCCGCCCCCTTTCCGGATCGCCGCCACTGCAGGCCTCCCGACGGCGTCCGCCGCCGCAGACGGTTCAGGCGCGGTACACCACCATCACGCCGAAATCGGTCACCAGCTTCTGGGTGGCCATCTCGACGTAGCTGTAGCTGATCGGGGTGATGCTCACGACGGCGTTGTCGCCGATCCGGTTGAGGAACTCCGAGACCGTGTCGTCGAACTTGTCCTTCCCAACCTCCTTGCAGTCCGAATGCCGGATCGTCTTCACCCGGAGGCCGGGCTTCTGATCGCGGGAGACGGCGTCGAGGGACTTGTTGGGCTTCTGGATGAGGGATTCCACGGGATTGGAGGTGACGGGCACGCTGATGCGTTTCTCGATCTTCGAAGCCTGAGGCTGTGGGACTGCCGCGGCGGCAGCCACTTGGGATGCCGGCGGACCACCGGCCAGTCCCGGGGAAGCCGGGGAAGGCACTTGGATGGGCTTGTGGCAGGACGGGCAGTCGAACTGCTGACCTGCCGCCTCGGATTCCACCTCCAGGCTGATGCCACAGCCCGGGCAACTGAACGTGATGTCCATTGGATCGGTTAAAGGAAAGTCTTCGACAACCGCGCCAAGCGGGGCGCGAGAGGAGAACCTGCCGGTGTGCGGGCCTTCACCGCTTCGTAGATTCGGCGAGCCTCCGCCGGGTTGCTCCGGATCAGGAGTTGGGCGTAGTCCAACTGGATCGCAGAGAGTCGCGGTTCCGGGATGAACCGGGCGTTGGCTTCCAGCCAGGTCTTCAACGCAGGAGCGCCGGCCGCGGCCGCGGCGGCCAATGTCGCTTCGGCTTGGGGAGACAGCGCCGGCAGGGAAGCCTCCGGGGCGACCTCGGAAGCCGCTTCCCGGGCTCGTGCGCGTTCTTCCACGTCGGCGGCCTCGTAGACCTTCGAGATCCGATAGACCCCGTAGACGACGGAGGCGATCAACAACGCTAGCAACAGCTTGCTCATTCCCCGGGAACCCGAGAGATCCGCGCGCCCAACGCCTGCATCTTCAACTCCATCCGCTCGTAACCTCGGTCCAAATGATAGACCCGGTTCACCTGCGTCTTCCCACCGGCGGCCAGTCCGGCGATCACCAAGGCCGCGGAGGCACGCAAGTCCGACGCCATGACCGGTGCACCGCTCAGAGGCCTGCCCCCCTTCACAATGGCGCTAGGCCCTTCGATGGCGATCTCCGCCCCCAAGCGCATCAGCTCTGATGCATGCATGAAGCGCGACTCGAAGATCCGCTCTGTGATGATGCTGGTGCCCGGTGCCAAGCAGGCCACCGCCATCAGCTGGGCCTGCATGTCGGTGGGGAATCCGCTGTAGGGCATCGTGGTGATGTCCACCGGACGAAGAGCCCCTCCGCCCCGCACCGTCAGGGAACCGGCGTTGCGGGTGACGACGCCGCCCACTTCCCGCAGCTTGTCCAGCACCGCTCCGAGATGGTCCGGACGCGCCCCGCGGAGGATCACTTCCCCGCCGGTCGCCACGGCCGCCGCAGCGAAGGTGCCGGCCTCGATCCGGTCCGGAATCACCTCGTGCTCGGCGCCATGCAGTTCCTTTACGCCGGTGACCGTGATGGTCGGGCTACCGGCTCCATGGATCTTCGCCCCCATCGCGTTCAAGAAGTCGGCGAGGTCGATGATCTCCGGCTCGCAGGCCGCGCTCTCGATCACAGTGACACCCTCCGCCAAGGTGGCCGCCATGAGGATGTTCGCGGTTCCTAGGACCGTCGGCCCGACACGCCCGCCGAGGAACACCATCTGCCCATCGAGTTTCGGCGCATGCACCCGCACGTAGCCAGAGTCGACCTCGACCGCGGCTCCCAAGGCCTGAAGCCCCTTCAGATGCAGGTCGATCGGACGGGTCCCGATCACGCACCCACCCGGCAGCGAGACCCGCGCCTCCTTCAATCGCGCCAGCAACGGCCCTAGAATGCAGATCGATCCCCGCATCTTCCGGATCAACTCGTAGTCGCCGAAGCCGGACAGCTTCTCCGCCTTCACGGTCAACGTGCCGCCCTCGAGGGACACCTCGGCCCCGAGTGAACGGAGGATCTTGGCCATGAACCCGACATCGCTCAGGTCGGGAACCTTCCGGATCACACAGGTCTCCGCGGTCAACAGCGTCGCGGCCATGATCGGGAGGACCGCGTTCTTGGAGCCGCTGATGAGGACCTCGCCCTTCAGGGGCACTCCGCCCTCGATGAGAAAACTATCCATGGAATTGGGTGTGAAGCATCGGATCGGGCGTGGGATTCACGCCGCGCATGCCGAGGACGTCCGCACGATGAGAACCCGGTCACGTCCGCTCAAGTCTTTCTCCACCGAGACCTCGCAAGCCCGTCGACGAAACAGCGCTCCCACCGCGTCCGTCTGGCCGTCGCCCAACTCCAGCAGGATCCATCCCCCAGGTCGGACCCAATCCACCGCAACGTCGGCCAAATGCCGGTAGAAGACCAAACCATCCGCTCCCCCATCGAGCGCCGAAATCGGATCATGGTCCCGAACCTCGGGCTCCAAGGTCCGGATCTCTGCCGACGGGATATACGGTGGATTCGAAACCACAAGGTCCAGTCCTTGGAAGGCGTCGGGACCAAGCCCCAAGACGTCCACCTTGCGGAAGTCGATGCGCCCCGGGCAATGGACCGCACCGTTCCGTTCCGCCACCGAGAGGGCGGCGGGCGAGACGTCGATGGCCTGGATCGAGAACGCTGGAAGGCTTTTGGCAAGATGGATGGAAAGGCATCCCGAACCGGTGCCGACATCCAGAATTGCACCCCGGGCACCACCTTCTCGCCGGAGGATTTCGACGGCACGAATCGCGAGAATCTCGGTCTCAGGACGCGGTACCAGAACGTCGCCATTCACCACGAGATCCAGTTCCAAGAAAGGCGCCACGCCGAAGAGATGCTGCAAAGGCACCCGCCGAAGACGCCCCGTGATCACCTCCTCGAAACGGGCCTCGAATCCCTGCAGCGGAACCGAGTCCAGCAGCAAGGCAACGCGAGGTCGTGAAACCCCAATTACCTCGGCGGCAACGATTTGGGACTCGGACTCAGGATCCTCGATTCCGGCATTCCGCATTCGTTCCGCCGCGGAGTTCAGGTGGTCTCGCAGTCGCATCCCGAGACGAGACTCCGTCCCGGGGACGGATAATGTCCAGTTTCACGAAACCGACACAGCTGTGCGGTGGTCAACAAACACTTGCCAATTCGGCACCAATTCCGGAACTTCACGCCTGCCCCACGAATTCCCAAGACATGAAGTCCATTCATTTTTCCCAGCGACGGGCGAACCTCGCCGGTTTCACCCTGATCGAACTCCTCGTCGTCATCGCCATCATCGCCATCTTGGCGGGCATGCTGCTCCCGGCACTCGGCCGGGCAAAGTCCAAGGCCCAAGGCATCGCCTGCATGAACAACGGGAAGCAGCTGATGCTCGGCTGGACCCTCTATTCCGGTGAATACAACGACCTGATCTGCCGGACCGCGGGGCTGGACTCGTTGGTCTCGGCCACCAACGCCGCACGCAACTATCCGCTCAACCAGTGGGCGATGGGCACGATGGACGTCGCCAATGTGGCCACGAATTCGGCGCTGATCATGCACTCCCTGCTGTTTCCCTTCGTTAACAGCATGGGGCCGTACCGTTGTCCTTCCGACCGTCACACGTGGCAGGGCGGAACCCGTCGCCCCTATGGCGGCGCTGGAAACTCGACCGTTCGTTCCATGTCGATGAACGCCTGGCTGAACCCGATCAACCCTTGGGCGGCTGACAGCAACACCGGAGGATTCCAAGGAGCCGGCATCATCAACTTCCGCCGCCAGTCCCAGATCACCCGCCCGGCGGACACCTGGGTGACGATCGACGAGAACCCGGCGTCCATCAACGACGGCTGGTTCGTTTGCGATCCGAACAGCGGCAACTGGGTCGACATCCCCGCCACCTACCACAACGGAGCCGGCGGTTTGTCCTACGCGGACGGTCACTCCGAAATCAAGCGTTGGCGCGATGGCAACATCACCAAGCGCACGGCGGCGATCGGCGCCACTCCGGCCGACCGCGGCATCGACCTCAACTGGCTCAAGGAGCGCAGCACCTACGCCCGCTGAGTTCCGGATCCATTTCCCCTCACAAGCCCGCCGATCCGGCGGGCTTTTTTGTTGGTCTCAACGTCCCACGACACTGTTTTCCCTTGCAGCACCATGACTCGGGGACACTCTCGGGGAATCCACACGCAGTTCCCATGAACCCCACCCTCATTGTACCCCTGCGGCCCCGATTCCAGCGGGGTTTCACCCTCATCGAACTCCTCGTCGTCATTGCCATCATCGCCATCCTCGCAGGAATGCTCCTGCCGGCCTTGGGCCGGGCCAAGTCCAAGGCGATGCAGGTCAAGGCGCTGAGCAACGGCAAACAGATGGGCCTGGGCTGGAACATGTACGCCACGGATGCCAACGACCGTCTCATGGGTTCCGTCGGCTACACGTCCACGGACGGCAACCCCTCCGTGGCCTTGGCCGGGGATCGCATCAACCAGAGCCGCGAATGGAGCGGCATGGGCCCCAACGGCGAAGGCTGGCTCGACATCCCGCCGGATCACGACGCGGAACTCGTCTCCGCCGTGGCCCAGGCCAAGTACAGCCCCCTCTGGAAATACCTGAGCAGCAAGGAGGCCTGGCGGGCCCCGGGCGATCGCACCACCGGCAAGGTGATGGGCAACCAACCGGAATCCGCCCAGTTCCGTGGCCAGATCCAGAACCGGGTCCGCAGCTATTCCATGAACAACTGGATGGGACGCGGCGGCGTCTGGACCGACTCCGGCGGCGATCGATTCGGCCGCGAGTACCCGCTGCTTTCGGTCATCGATTCCCCGTCGGACCGCTTCGTGTTCGTGGACGAACGGGAGGACTCCATCAACGACGGCTACTTCGTCGTCAACATGAGCGCCCTGAGCGGTACCGGTAAGATCGTCGATTTCCCGGCGGCCTACTACAACAACGGCTGCCACTTCACCTTCGCAGACGGCCATTCCGAGATCCACAAGTGGCGCTCGCGGGAGTTCACCCAGTCGGTCCGGCGCGGCGCGGAGCTGACGCTCAACGTCGACACTTCCAACAACCCGGACCTCCAATGGATGAGGTCCAAGGCGACGATCAAATAGCCCGAACCAATCTTCCCTTCCGCAAAAGGGCGGTCCCGGAAACGGGCCGCCCTTTTTCATTCCCAAAATCCGGTGGCTGGACTCTTGGATCCTTTGATGCGGCTTGCCATCCTCCGCCTCCCGATGCCCCAGACCGCATCCCGTCTCCACGCCTTCACCGAGTCCGTCATCCGCGGCATGAGCCGGCTTTCGAGCCGACATGGCGCCATCAACCTTGCCCAGGGATTCCCGGATTTCGACCCGCCCGAACCACTGCTCGCCGGTTTGGAACGCGCCACCCGGGGGCCCCATCACCAATACTCCGTCACCTGGGGCGCCCCCCGATTCCGGAACGCACTCGCGGCGAAGATCCAGCGCGACACCGGACTCGAGGTCGACCCCGACCGCCATCTCGTCGTCACCTGCGGCAGCACCGAGGCCATGATGGTGGCGATGATGACCGCGTGTGATCCCGGGGACCGCGTGGTCGTGTTCTCCCCATTTTACGAGAACTACGCCGCCGACGCGATCCTATCGGGCGCCGAGCCGATCTACGTTCCGATGGAACCTCCCGACTTCCGTTACCGACGCGAAGCCCTGGAGAAGGCCTTTGAACGCAAGCCCAAGGCGATCGTCGTCTGCAACCCCTCCAATCCGACCGGCAAGGTGTTCACCCGCGAGGAACTCACCGAGATCCTCGCACTGGCCGAGCGGCACGACGCGTTCGTGATCCTGGACGAACCGTACGAACACATCGTCTACGAGCCCCATAGGCATGTGTATGGCGCCGCCCTGCCGGGTGCCTTCGAACGCACCATCACCTGCAATTCCCTTTCGAAGACCTATTCCATCACCGGCTGGAGACTCGGCTACGTGTTCGCCCGTCCGGAGGTCGTCGCCCAGGCCCGGAAGGTGCATGACTTCCTCACCGTCGGCGCGGCCGCCCCGCTCCAGGAGGCCGCCGTGGCCGGACTGGAGATGCCTCCCTCCTACTACGACGACCTGCGGCGGCTCTACACGCGGAAGCGGGACGTCTTCCTGGGTTACCTCCGGCGGACCGGGCTGCCCTTCACCGAACCGCAGGGCGCCTACTACGTCATGCTCGACATCTCGGTGCTCGGATTCGAGGACGACGTCCGCGCGGCCGAGTGGTTCATCCGGGAAATCGGCGTCGCCGGCGTTCCCGGATCGAGCTTCTTCCGTCACCCGGAACACCGCTTCCTCCGCCTGCATTTCGCCAAGCGAGAGGAGACGCTGGTCGCCGCCGGCGAACGTTTGGAGAAGCTCGCGGGATACATCGCCGATCCCTCGCGCGTCCTGGAAAGCCGGAAACGTCTGGGCCTATGAGCAACTCGAACGCCTCCATCCGCTCCCTCGAACCAGGACGCGACCGCCGTTCGATCCGCATCCTCGACCAGACGCTGCTGCCGCATGCCGTGGAGACGATCCGCCTGGAGACGGTCGCCGGGGCCGCCCAGGCGATCAGCAGCATGCAGGTGCGGGGTTCGAACCTGATCGGCGTGACCGCCGCCTTCGGGATGGCCTTCGGCATGCGGGCCGACCCTTCGGACGCTGGGCTGGAAAAGGCGTTCGAGTCGCTTGTCCACACGCGCCCCACCGCGGTGAACCTCCGTTGGGCGTTGGAACGGATGCGCACCCTGCTGAAGCCACTGCCCACGAGGTCACGGTCCAAGGCCGCATGGGACGAGGCCGTGGCGATGGTCGCCGAGGATGTCGCCATCAACAGGGCCATCGGTGAGAACGGTCTCGCGCTTTTCCGGAAACTGCTCGCGCGGAAAAAAACCGGAGAACCGCTCCGGATCATGACCCACTGCAACGCGGGTCGCATCGCCACCCTCGACTGGGGCACGGCCACGGCGCCGATCTACCTCGCGCATCAGGCGGGCATTCCCGTGCATGTCTGGGTCTCCGAGACCCGCCCGCGAAACCAAGGCGCCGCCCTGACCGCCTGGGAACTCGGCGGAAGAGGCGTTCCCCACACGCTCATCGCCGACAACGCCGCGGGGCATCTCATGCAGCAGGGTTTGGTGGACGCCGTGATCGTCGGGGCCGACCGGGTGACCTCACGGGGCGATGTGGCCAACAAGATCGGCACCTACCTCAAGGCCTTGGCCGCTCGGGAGCATCGCATTCCGTTCTACGTCGCCTTCGTGGGTGGGTCGGTGGACTGGACGATCCGAGACGGCGTCCGGGAAATCCCGATCGAACAGCGGAATGCCCGCGAACTCACCCACATCCAGGGCACCGCCGCAGACGGCCGCCGGCTCGAGGTCCGGATCACCCCTGAAGGCGTGGTCGCCCGGAATGACGGCTTCGACGTCACGCCTTCGCGCCTGATCACGTCCCTCATCACCGAACGTGGAACCTGCAAGGCCAACGCCGCCGCGTTGAAGCGTCTCTATCGACGCTGACGCACGGACCTTCCGCGCATGCCGGATTTCCCGGCATCTCCGGGACTCCAGAGTCGATCTAGAGCACTTCGCAGGGGATCATCGGATTCGTTTCCGAACCCGAGGTGCAGGTGCCGCGACCATCCTTCCGCCAGCCCCTTCCTCCCCGACCGACGCCCGAGTTCCCGACATTCGTCCTCCATGGAAACGAGGTAGCTGTCCATGCCTTGGGAGACGTCCAACCACTCCTTCTGGCTCGCATGGCAAGCCAAGGCCGCCCGCTTCCGATCCGCCACGGAGGTGATGTCGACGTAACACTCCGGCTGCACCAGCTCCCGCATCGGCCCGCGAAGCCCATGCGGCGTGGAATGGTAGATCGTGACGGGATCGAGCACGGGCGACCGTGCGGGGATCGACTTGTAATTGGGGATTCCCCGGGCAAAGGCCGCGGTCACGACGATCCGGGCCGTCTCCATGTGGTCCTCCATGTAGTCGGACAACGGATGGGTCAACAGGATGGACGGGCGGACCTTCCTCACCAATGAGCAGACCTGGCGCACACGACGGTCGGAGTAGAAGATCTGGAGGTCGCGGCCGATCGGCGGATGCCAGCGGAAATCCATCGACTCGCAGGCCGCCCGGGCTTCGGCAGCCCGGATCCGCGCCGTCCGGGCCGAGGTCATCACGCTGCTTCCCAAGTCGCCGTTGGAGAGATTGCAGTAGTGGACTTCCCAACCGCGGTCGCGCAGCAGCAGCAGCGTCCCCGCGGCACGGAACTCGATGTCATCCGGATGGGCAAAGACGGCGAGGACGGAAGGCATGGGGTACAGGATGGGCCGCCTGAGATCCTGAAGCCAGACCGGCTTCTCGCAGGTACGACTGGGTCATCCATGAGTGGAATTCTCCGAAACAAAACAGCCGTCCAGTGCGTAGAGGAAGGGATCCGCTACGGTGTCGGCAACCTGCCCGAGCACGGGCGGGGAACCCCGATCCTGTGCATGAAAGCCATCCGCCTGGTTCTCACGATTCCAGGCCCTGCCGATGCGGTCTGGTCCGCCTGGACCACCTCGGAGGGTCTGGCCACCTTCTTTGCGCCCCAAGCCCTGGTCGAACTGTGGCCCGGGGGCAAGTTCGAGTTGTATTTCCGTCTGGACGCACCGGCCGGGAGCCGTGGGAGCGAGGGTTGCCGGATCCAGACCTTCGTCCCCGGGACGCTGTTGGCCTTCGAATGGAACGCGCCGCCGAGGTTCCCGACCGTCCGGTTGAGGAAGACCTGGGTGGTGGTCCAGTTTCAGGCATTGGGATTGGTGGCCACCCGTGTCACCCTGACCCACCTGGGCTGGGGCGACGGCCCGGAATGGGATGCGGCGCACCAATATTTCCGGAGATCCTGGGGCGTGGTGTTGGCCCGGTTGGAACACCGGTTCGAATCCGGTCCATTCCAATGGAGCCCGCCGGGAATCGGATCCGGCGAAAGCCGAACCTAACGGCCAACCGGAGCTTGACCCGGACGCGCCTGTTCTTGGTACCTTTCTCCCGTCAATGAGCACGGCAATCGTACTTGTCCCCGTAGTCGTAGGCGGCATCGCCGCCGCGGGGTCTTGTCGTGCTTGAACACACTTTCACAAGAACCCACGGCCGGGGACGGCCGTGGGTTTTTTGTTCCTAGCAGGACAGAGATCCACGACGTCCGGCCAGACACGGAGACAACACAGAATGAGCACGGCCACCAAGACGACCACCCCCACCCCGAATCCGAACAAGGAAATCGGACCGCTGATGTTCGGACGCGACATCTTCGTCGAAGCCCTTGAGCGTGAAAGCGTCGAGGTCATTTTCGCCTACCCGGGCGGAGCGAGCATGGAGATCCACCAGTCGCTGACCCGGTCCAAGATCCGCACCATCCTTCCCCGTCATGAGCAGGGTGGAAGCTTCGCTGCCGAAGGATACGCCCGCGTCACCGGCAAGGCCGGCGTCTGCATGGCCACCAGCGGTCCCGGCGCGACCAACCTGGTGACCGCGATCGCGGATGCCTTCATGGACAGCACCCCGCTCGTCGCCATCACCGGACAGGTGCCCCAGGCGATGATCGGTCGCGGCGCCTTCCAGGAGACCGACATGGTGGGTGTGACCCTGCCGATCGTGAAGCACTCCTACCTGATCACCGACATCAACGACATCCCCCGGATCGTGAAGGAGGCGTTCTACATCGCCCAGAGCGGACGTCCGGGGCCTGTGGTGATCGACTTCCCGAAGAACGTGCAGCAGCTCAAGGCGCGACCGGTCTGGCCGACGATCGAGGAGGTGAAGGCCAATCTGCGGGGCTACACCGACGAGGTGTTCGCAGACGAACTGGCCTTGAACGAAGTGATCGGCCTGATCGAGAAGTCCGAGCGCCCGGTGCTCTATTGCGGCGGCGGCATCATCACCGCCGGCGCCTCCGGCGAGCTGCTTCGCTTTGCCGAGTCCGGCGAGATCCCGGTGACCACGACGCTGATGGGCGTCGGCGGCTTCCCTGAGGAGCATCCGTTGTCGCTCCGCTGGCTCGGCATGCACGGTGCCGCCTTCGCCAACTGGGCGGTCAACGGCGAGTACGTCAAGCGCACCGACCCCACCGAACCGCTGGTGAAGCTCAAGGACGGCTGCGATCTGCTTCTCGCCTTCGGTGTCCGGTTCGACGACCGCGTCACGGGCGCCTTCTCGGAATTCGCCAAGGGCGCAACGATCGTCCACATCGACATCGACGCCTCGGAGCACAACAAGAACAAGCGTGCGAACCTCGCCATCCATGGCGACCTGAAGGACGCCCTCACCCGGCTGAACGCCCTGATCGCCCAGCGCGGCGGGATCAAGAAGAAGTTCCCGACTTGGCACGACCAGATCACGGAGTGGAAGGCCAAGGCTCCGTTCCGCTACACCACGGAAGGTCAGATCGTCGACTCGGCCCACATCAAGCCGTTCCATAAGGACGGGGAGGAATACATCCTGCCCCAGATGGTGATCGAGGAGCTGTGGCGCCTGACCCAGGGCGACGCCATCATCACCACCGGCGTCGGTCAGCACCAGATGTGGGCCGGCCAGTGGTACAAGTACAAGTTCGCCCGGCAGTTCGTGACCAGCGCCGGACTGGGCTCGATGGGCTACGGTTTCCCCGCGGCCCTCGGCGCCAAGGTGGCCCGCCCGGACAAGCAGGTGATCGACATCGACGGCGACGGCTCGTTCCTGATGAACATCCAGGAACTGGCCACCGCACACATCGAGAAGATCGCGGCCAAGGCGATCGTCCTGAACAACCAGCACCTCGGCATGGTGGTGCAGTGGGAGGACAACTTCTATGACGGCAACCGTGGCCACACCTACCTCGGCAACCCGGCCAACCGCTCCGGGATCTACCCGGACTACGTGAAGGTCTGCAACAGCTTCGGCGTCTCCTGCGAACGCGTGGTCTACCGCAAGGACCTGCGCGCCGCCCTCGAACGGATGCTGGCTTCCGAGACGGCCTACGTGCTCGACGTGATCACCCCCTATACCGAACACGTCCTTCCGTTCATCCCGGCCGGAAGAACCGTGGCCGACATGCGCTGGTAGTCCGGATCAAGACACCAGTTCGATCTCCGACGGCGGCCGGTCAACCGGCCGCCGTTTTCCTTTTGGCGGCATGCCGGCTTGATTCGGAACGAGGACTCCGGTAACGCGGGGTTCCATGGACGCCGAGCGCCCCTCACCCGAAGACTCCCAGCATCGGGAAGTCATCGAGGCTTACCAGCGACAGGGCCGCTGGATCCTTCCTGGATTCCTGGCCTTGGTGATCCTCATCGGCCTGGGTGCTGTCTACTTCCGTCCCGCATATCGTTGGATGAAGGAACGTCGGGGCGACGCCCTGGCTGCGGAGGCCAGGGCGGCCATGGACGCCGGCGAATTCGAACGCGCGATGACTCGGATCCGCACCGCGGTTCAGTTTGCGCCCAAGCGCCTGACCGTGGCCCGCATCACGGCGGAGATGTGCGACCTCTACGGCATGCCGGAGGCCTTGGGTTATTGGCAAACCGTGGTCGCCGACCCAAGAGCGACACGACTGGACCGGCAGCGGTTCGTTTCCTCGGCGCTCAATCTGGGTCGGGAGGACCTGGCCCAAAAGGAATTGGCCGAACTGGTGAAGGAGGACGAGGCGGATCTGGAAAACATCCGCCTTAGCATCCGCTTCCTCCGCCAGCGTGGAGATGTGGAGGCGGCGATCGTGGTGGCCCGCCGTGGAACCGTCCTCCATCCCACCAACGCGGCACCCAAGCTGGCGTTGGCCAGCCTGATGGCGGGCCACCCGCTTCCCAGCTATCGGGACGAGGGCCGCGGCCTTCTTCGCGAACTGGCCCGAAGCGAAAGCCCCGTCCAGATCGAGGCGCTCAAGACCCTTGCGGTGGACAAATCGCTGACCCGCGAGGAAAAGACCTCCATCGCAGACCAACTGGAGCGTCTGAAGAACCCACCGGTGGACTCCATGCTGAGCCTGCTGACCCTGCGGTTGGAGTTGGCACCTGAGTCCCGTGGCGTCCTGGTCACCCGCACCACCGAGTTGGCCGCGCAGCGAACGAATTCGGCGGAGGTGGCCTTGTGCCTGAAGTGGCTCTACGAGAACGGCGCCGCAGAGAAGCTTTTGGAGGCGATGCCTCTCGCCCGGGCTCGCAAGGACCAAGGCTGGATCTTCTGGCATTGCACGGCACTTGGCGGCGTCGGCCGATGGGACGACCTGGTTGCCCTGCTTGAAGACAAGGAGTTGCCCTTGGTGCAATATCGGCGTTTCGGACTGCTGGCTTCTGCGGCCCATGCGCAGGGCAATGCCGAAGCCGCACGGAACCACCTCGATTCCGCCATCGGATACGCCCGGGGACTTCCCGAGGAACTGCAGCGGTTGGCCAAGCTTTCAGAGCAGATGGGCGACCACAACATGGCGATGCGCGCCTGGGTGGAGTTGCTCGAACTGCCTTCATTGGCCAAAGCGGCGGCTCTCCAGGTCTTGAGGCTTTCCCAATTGGGGGATCGGCCCGACCTGGTGATCCTGGCCACGCGCCGCCTCCTGAGCCTGAACCCCAACGACCTACTGGCCCTCAACGAGTTGGCGTACACGCTGTTTCTCGAAGGCCGACGCGACCCGGAAATCGAGAAGCAGTTCATAGAAGCCGCACAACAGCCCGATTCCCAGCCAGGTCTGAGGATCACGCTGGCCTTGTTCTATCTGCAAGACAACCGGGCGTCGGAGGCACTGGATGTCCTGGAGGGACAGGGCTTGAACCTCGAACAGGCACCCTCCCGCTGGAGGATGGTTCACGCGTTGGTTTTGGCCGCCAATCAGCAGCGGGAAGCGGCAAAGAGGATCTTTGCCGGCTTGAACACGGACCGCCTGAAGACGGCGGAGAAAAACCTCGTCAGACGATGGCTCTGAACCGCGGTGACGGAGGAATCGTCACCCGGAAAATCCGAGGAGAACCCCTCCGAAGGTAACGGCAGACCGAAGCCGAATCAGACCTTCGATGCACGGCGCCGACGCCAAACGGTCATTCCGCCGACGGCGACCACGAAGGAGATCGCAGCGTAGGTGGACGGCTCGGGCACTCCAGTCCATGCAGGCCCATGGATCTCGGCGTTGAAAAGGATATTCTTCACCGCGGCCGAACCAACGAGGTCGGAATCGCCCTCCAATGTAGCCTCCGGAGCCAAAATCGAGCCGTACCAGCTCCGGTCCAGCGTGATGTCCCCATCGTGCTGATGGAAGTTCCAGAGGACCCTCGACCGAAAGCTCAAATCACTGGTGATCGTTCCCAGGAAGTTGGCGAGATTGCTGAAATTGGCGCCGCTGTCGAAGCCGGCGATGTTGACGATGATCGAATCAATTGAACTGACCTGACGGCCGTTCAGGTTGAACTGGACCTGCCCATTCTGGTTCTCGAAAATCGTCTCAGCTTGGGCCTCAGTCAGGCTGAAGACCACCTGGCGGACCGAGGTCGAAGCGGGGATGGTGAAGGTGGTGGTGTTTCCGGACGAACTGAAGGACGCGTTCGACGCCCTGGTGGCATAGGTCGAAGCTTCGGTCACCACCGCATTGAACACCGAATCAAAGGTCGCCGCCTGAGAGGATCCAGTGGGATTCGCCCGCTGAATCGTCGCGCCGTTGGAAGACTGCTGGAGGGAAATACGGCTCGATGGTGCGGATCCCGAAGTGTTGTCCAGGAACGCGCTGCCATTCATAACCCGAATGGTGTAGTCGTCGTCGTCGTCGTCGTCGTCGTTTGCATTGATATAGCCCCCGACCAGAAGACTCGGAGTCGACTGTGAAGGAATCGGTGTGATTCCATCGGAATTCGAGGAACCCAACCTCGTTCCGACCTCCACGACCCGATCTTCCCCAGCCAAATTGATGTTCTGGACGATCACCCGTCCGTAGACACGGTTCGCTTGGGCGAGCGTGTCCCGGACGATGAGATTGTAGGTGCTCAGCTGGCTCTGTGCCTGGGCTGCTCCGGCAAGTCCGGCGCCGACGACGAATGCTGACCAACTGTTTTTGCGATTCATGACCTCCTGTGACCGGGGAATCCCGGCATGATCTGGTTTCCCTCGAACCCAGACCAAAAAAAAGTAAGCAAATCCTGCACCCTTTTCAAGGACGGAAGAGGTGAATCGACTCTGGGGTAAGGGGAGGCCGTGCCACTGTGATGGATATCCATGGCACCCTCCCAAACACTGCGTCCGAGGGCACCGGGGCACGCAGCCTCCCTCAACTTGTCGTCTGCGGCCCAGAAGGCATCGAAGGGAGGAATTCCCCGACTCGGGGAGCTTTCCAAAGAAAATCCAAACTTCCTGAAACCCCAGGACGTAGCACCGGGTGTAGGATTTGTCCGTTTGCCGATTCCCGCGTCCGCTTGTTGAACAGACGGCGGGCCCGGGAGTCCGAAACGCCGGTTTGGTGGTTTGTCAGCGATTCGGGCACACGAATCAAGGAAGTAGGTCCGGTCCCCTTGGGATTGATTCCGAAACCTGGATTCGAAGCCCGGTGAACTGGCAGGTAAACGGATAGGGCCGATGGCGACACCCCGCACGGACCGTACGTGGATTCGATTGTTGGTCCACGTCCGGAGTTGGACCTGCGGAGCCGCCATCGGCCCTCAACCGTTCATCCCAATATCGCTGAAGAACGAGAAACTCAACACCTTCGTGCGCCCGGGACATTCGGGTCCGAGGTTGCCGCCAAGACCCACCATGCTTCCCGCCCAGAATATCCTGTCCACGTCGACCCTCTTCGCCCTGTGGGTGTCGATAGGCGCCAATTCGCTTGGCGCCGAAATCACTCCCGTGGTTCACACGAGTGAAACAAACACCGAGGAGGTGCTGCTCCACCGTGTGCCAGCCGCCCCAGGGGGCACCTTGAAGGTGCGCATCGAGTTCGGCAGCATCGAGGTCTCCACGAACTCCACCAGCGAAGTGGTCTTCGATTCCCTGCGACGGATCTCCATGGGGAATCGGAAGAAGGAGGCCGACTTCCTCGAGGACCGACCCATCCGCATCTCCGAGGAAGGGGACACGCTCGTCTTCACGGCCGTCCGGAAGGATGCCAGCGGCGGACAATGGAACTGGAACATCCTCCGCAACCGCCGTACCGAGGCGAAACTCAGGATTTCGGTGCCCCCACGCTTCAAGCTGGAACTCGACACCGCCGGCGGACCGATCTCGGTCGCGGACGTCGAAGGCCAGGTGAAGGCCGACACCTCGGGCGGTTCCCTCCGCTTTTCCAGGATCCGTGGCCCCATCCACGGAGACACCTCGGGCGGCGGCATCCATGTCGATGACAGCGTGGGGGAGATCCATGTGGACACCTCCGGAGGCGGGATCGAGGTCAAGGGTGGGGGTGGCTCTCTCCATGCCGACACCTCGGGCGGCCCGATTTCCGTGCGGAACTTCAACGGTCCCGCGACGGTGGACACCTCCGGCGGCGGCATCGTCCTGGAGAAGGTCGGCGGGGCCCTCAACGGCTCGACCAGCGGCGGCGGCATCCAGGCCGAACTCCCCTCGCCCGTCCCCGGCGACGTCCATCTGGAGACGTCCGGCGGTGGCATCACCGTGCGAACCGCTTCGGATGCCAAGTTCCACCTCGACGCCGAAAGCTCCGGAGGAGGCGTCTCCAGCGAGCTCCCGGTCTCCTCGCCGGAGAAGCGGGAACGCGATGAACTCCGCGGCCAGGTCAACGGAGGCGGCCCCAAGGTCCACCTTCGCACCAGCGGCGGCGGCATACGGATCAAGAAGACCTCTTGATCCCACTTCCTCCAAACATCCGCGCGAGGCCAGTTGCGAAACTCTCCTCGCGAAGCCCAAACAGGCGCCTCGCAGGGAGCGGATCCCCGACATTGTCCTCGTCCAGCATGAGGATCTGATCCCGATTTAGCGGCGGCGCCTGCCGGAACACGGACGGGAAAAGCCATTCCAGGAACCGGGCCTGCCCCCAAGCAACCGGACGTGGAACCACCAACCGGAGGCGTCGCCGCCCCATCGCCCGATCGATCTCGTCCAGGATCTCCCGCAACGTCAGCGGAACCGGACCGCACACGTCGAAGGTCTCCCCGATCCCCAGGGATTCCACCGCGGCGCGGACGAAACACCTCGCGACCGATTCGACGTCCACCGGCTGCAGCCGCGAATGGCCGCCGCCGACCACGGGAACCAACGGCGACCATCTTCCGATTCCGGCGAACAGGTTCACGAAGCCGTCGCCCTTCCCGTAGATCACAGACGGCCGGAACACCGTCCAATCCAGCCCCGAGGACCGCACCGCCTGCTCCGCCTCCCATTTGCTGCGGTGGTAGCGGGCCACCGCATCAGGTCGCGTTCCCAACGCGCTCATGTGGACCCATCGGCGCACGGCCGCGGCCTGGGCCGCATCCAGCACCTGGCGGGTTCCTTCGGCGTGGACCCCCTCGTAGGTCTGGCCCGGCGCCTCGGAAATGATGCCCACCAGGTGGATCACCCGGTCGCATCCGACCAACGCGCGGTCCAACGAACTCCGGTCGAGAATCGAGCCGGCGAATCCTTCCGACAGCCCACCCAGCCCAACCCCGCGACGGGAAAGCAGGCGGTGCGGGACTCCGGCCTCCGAGAGGCCTCGGGAGATCGAACGACCGACAAATCCGGTTCCACCGGTAATCAGGACCTTCATCGACGGCGCACACGGTCCATCACCTGGGCCATTTCGTCCAACCGGTAGGGCTTGGGAAGCACCCCGGCGAATCCATGCTGGAGGTGGTCCGCCATGATGGGATCGACCGAATAGCCGCTGGAAACCACCGTCACCACCTCGGGATCGCCCTCCCGGAGCATCGCGGCCGTCTCCAGTCCGCCCAGGCCGTCCGGGATGGTCAGGTCGAGCAGCACGACGTCATACCGCTTTCCATGCTCCATGGCCTCCCGGTAGAGCTGGATGGCATCCGTCCCATTAGCGACGCATTCGACTTCGTATCCCAACCGGCGGAGCATCGCCCTCGCCACGTCGCGGATAGCCTGTTCGTCGTCCATCACCAGCACCCGTCCGATGCCACGGACCGGCTTGCCCGGCACTGGCGCCTCGGGCACGGGCACCTCGTCGGTGGCCGGAAGGTAGAGGTCAAACGTCGCACCCCGTCCCGGTTCCGATCGGACTACGATGTCCCCCCGATGCTGCCGGACGATGCGGAAGGCGGTGGCCAGGCCGAGGCCGGAGCCGCCGGACTTCGTGCTGAAATACGGCTCGAAGATCCGGGCCAGGTGGGCCGGGGCGATTCCGGGTCCATCGTCGACCACGGAGACCCGCACGTACCGGCCATCTCCCAATCGGGGCATCGCCCCTTGGTTGGCCATCACGATGTGGATGACCCCGCCCGAGGTCATCGCCTGTGACGCGTTGACGACGAGATTCTGGATCACTCGCGAGATCTGCGCTGGGTCCACGGCGGTCGTCCAGAGCCCGGGTACGATCGTGAATTCACAGCGGACCGTGGCGCCGCGGACGGCGAACTCGGCCGTGTCCCGCACCAGCTCACGAAGGTCGGTCGGCCGCACCACCGGCGCCCCGCCCTTGGAGAAGGTCAACAGCTGCTGGGTCAGCCGCTGGGCCCGACGCACGCCGTGTTCCGTCCGCTCCAGCAACGTCTCAAGGTCCGCCCCCTTCGAATCCCGCGCCAGGGAGAGGTTGCCGAGGATGGCGGTGAGGTAGTTGTTGAAGTCGTGCGCGATGCCGCCGGCCAGCAATCCCACCGACTCCAGTCGTCCGGCCCGGATCTGTTCCTCCTCCAGCTGGCGCCTCTCCGTCAGGTCCCGGAGCACCACCACCCGTCCCTCCGCACCCGCCCTTCGCACCCGCAGCGGCGAAAGCGCCACGACCAGTGTCCGCTCCTGATGCCCTTCCCGGGCGAACTGGAAGAATCCGGGAATCAGGTCGGACTCGGCCACCCCCCGCAGCCGCACGCCCAGGTCGAGGAATGGTTGCCCCGATTCCCGCTGGCGCAGGCTCAGGATCCGCGAGACCTCCACGCCAAGAACCTCGCGTTCGCTGCGCCCAAGCAGGTTCTCGGCGGCCCGGTTCAGCGACAGGATCCGTCCGTCGACATCGGTGGTGATGACCGCGTCGCCGATGGACTTGAGGGTGACCGCCAGGCGATCGCGTTCGTCTGCGATCTGGCGTTCCCGCTCCGCCAGTTCCGCCAGGGCCGCACGGGCCCGGGATTCGGATGCCCCGATCTTCACGGCGGACAACTCCGCATCCCTGCGACGCAGGGCGAGGATTGACGCCACGACGGAGAGCACCAAGGTGAACGCCGTTCCGACGCCGAGGACCACCCCCGGCAGCGGCGAGTGGAACTGCTCGGCGAAGGCGGGCGAATCGAGGAACTCGACCCGCCAACGCCGGCCCAGCCTCTCCAATGTCCCCACCCGGGAGCGCGTCGGTTCTCCGGGCTCCCCTGGATCCCCGGACGAGGCGAACACCGGGGGCGCCGTCGGATCGGAATCCGCGAGGATCCGGAACTGGACGCCATCGAGACCCTGCAGATAGGGCTTCCAGAGCTGGTCCGTCAGGATCGAGCCGAAGACGAATCCGACCGGATGGGCGTTGGTCTCCAACTGGGTGGCGGGCGGCTGGACGAACACCGGAAGCACCGCCAGCACCCCCGGCAGCGAGTTGGTGCTCATCTCGCGGTGGAGCGAAATCGGTCCCGAAACGGCGAGATTCCGCGTCCGGACCGCGGTCCGCAGGACTTCCAATCGGGCGCGATCCTGCCCGAGATCCCAACCGATGGCCCGGATCGCGCCGGCGTTGAAATCGCTGATCTGGGTGATCGGGTAGACATGTCCTCCTTCCACCGGTCCCTCGGGACGCTGGATGAAGTACTTCGGATTCCCAGCCTGGCGGATCCGCTCGATGTGGTCGGCCATCTCGTTCGTCCCCACACGCTCGGCAAACCCGATGTCGAGCAGGACGCTGTTGGTGAGGTTGCCGATGGCGGTACGGAGATAGCCTTCCAACTCGAACGGCGCGACCTGCTGGCTGGAGGAGAAGTAGCCGGCGACTCCCCGAAGGAAGACCTCGTACGACAGCAGCACCGAATCGAAGCGGCCCAGAAGCTCCTCGGACTTCTGGCGGAACGACATCTCCTCGCGTCTTTGGTAATGGCTTCGCAGCGAGCCGGAGAGTACGCCACTGAAGACCAGTCCGGAGGCCAACACCAGGTAGGAGAGGACGAAGGTCCGCAGATGACTGGCCACCCGTGTCGACAAAGGCGAACTGGGCGGCTGCGGATTCATGGCATCTGGACCCTCAAGGTGCGTCGCTGGCCTTTGAACTGAGATTCCCAAAGACCGCGGAACGGAAGTCTCCACACGGACGACCATAGGATTCCCCGCACCGCACTCCGGTCCAACTTGATCCGATGCCGCGGCTCGAGGACCGGGCCTTCCCGGAGCAGCCCTGTGGTCCGTATGCCGATCAGCACCGGCCAGGCGCAGGCCAATCGAACCCGCACGCACGACCGGGGCACGGATGTGGTGTAGCGCCAACCGGATTCCAGATGGGATTCGGCCAAGTCCAGCCAACGCCGGTAAACGGGGCTCAGCGCCCCGGAACGTGCGGGCTGCAAAAGGTCCCTGGGCTCCAATCCGACCTCCGAAAGTTCGCTGACAGGCAAGTAGCATCGACCTGCCTGCAGATCCCGCGGCAGGTCTCTCAGGATGTTGACCAACTGGAGGCCCTTCCCGAAGCGGACCCCATCCTCGAGCAACTTCGCATCGTCGAGCCGGGGCTCCGGAAAGACCGACTTCCGGCACAACCGGGTCCAGAACTCCCCAACACAGCCGGCAACCCTGTAGGTGTAGTCGTCCAAATCAGCCGCCGTCGCCAAGGCGCGGACGGTCCCCGGTTCCACCGTGCCGAACCGCCGCAGGTCGAGCACCTGCCCTGAGACGATCACGGCGAGCACCTCCCGGATCCTCTCCTGCTCGAAGGCGTCGCACAGTTCCAGCAACTGGACCGCCGACGAAAGTCGCGACAACAAACGTCCTTCCGCCTCCGTGATTCCCGCGTCCGAACCCAGGAACCGCGAGAAGTCAGGACGCTTCACGGCGTCGCCGCGGATCCAGTTTCCCAACGATTCCAAGGCGTCCAACCGTGCTTCCACCGGCACACCGGACGCGTCCGCGACGGTGTCGGTGGCGCGGGCGAGCAGGTAAGCGAGGCTGATGGGTGTCCGGACCGCCGCCGGCAGGACCCAAAGTGTCAGGTAGAAAGACCGGGACACCTCCCGAAGCAGGTCGGTCAGCAGACCCTCCGCCGGCATGTCCACCGTTATGGTCTCAACCTCCACCACCCCATCCAAACAGAGCCGCTCCCCCGATGCCAAGCGCGCGACGGCACGAGGTGACGAATCCCCGGGGTTCTTCCATTGAATCCAAAGCTGCCCTGTCGAAAGGTGTCCGGGAACCATGCTGCCGAACGAGCCGGACCCCATCCCGCCCGCGGAGGACGCCGACCTGGTCGGCGCGGCCTTGCGCCGTTCCCTGCTGGCGCTGGTCGTCCTCGGTTTCGTCGCCGGCGGCGCCGTCTGGTGGTTCGCTCGCCCCGCAGCACCCAACGACGCCCGCATCACCCCACTCGAGGCCCCCTTGAACGCCATCAGCGGTGCCCGCCCGCCGCTGGCCCGCTTCACCGCGGTCGGCGCCGAAAGCGGCGTGGGATTCGTCCACCGCAACGGCGCCACCGGATCCAAATTGCTCCCGGAAACCATGGGCGGTGGCGTGGCATTCCTCGACTTCGACGCGGACGGCGATCCGGATCTCCTGTTCGTCAACTCCGGCGACTGGCCGGGATCGACCACCCCCCCCGCCACCTCCTTCTCCCGCATCTTCCGCAACGACACGCCCTCCGGCGGCCCGTGGCGCTTCACCGACGTCACCGAGGGCTCGGGACTCGACCGTCCCTTCTACGGGATGGGTGCCGCCTGCGCGGACTTCGACGGGGACGGCCTCACGGACATCCTCCTGACCGGGGTGGGTGGGGTCCGTCTCCTGCGCAACCGCGGCGAGGCCCGCTTCGAGGACATGACCCGGCAGTCGGGAATCCCGGCCGAAGGCGGTGACTGGACGACCGCCGCCGCATGGTTCGACGCCGACAACGACGGGGACCTCGATCTCTTCGTGGGTCGCTACGTGGGCTGGACTCCCGCGCTCGACCACGAGGTGAACAACCAACTCGTCGGAGTGGGCCGCGCCTACGGTCGCCCCTGGAACTTCCCCGGAACCGCGCCCAGCCTCTGGCGCAACGACGGAACCGACCCCGGCACCGGAACCACACGCTTCACCGACGTCTCCCCAGAGAGCGGGCTCGTCATCCGGAATCCGGCGACCGGCCATCCCATGGCAAAGACCCTGGCGGTCGCACCGATCGACCTGAACGAGGACGGCTGGATGGACCTGGTCTTGGCCAACGACACCGTCCAGAACTTCGTCTTCACCAACCGCCACGACGGCACCTTCCGAGAGATCGGCGCACAGAGCGGCATCGCCTTCGATGCCTACGGCCAGACGCGCGGCGCCATGGGTATCGACGCTGCCCGCTTCCGGAACGACCGCGCCCTCGGCATCGCGATCGGCAACTTCGCGAACGAGATGAACGCGCTCTACGTGCGACAACCGGTGCGTGAAGAGCTGGTGTTTGCCGACGAGGCGATCCCCGAAGGACTAGGCCCTGCCAGCAGGCTCCTGCTGAAGTTCGGGCTGTTCTTCTTCGACTACGACCTCGACGGACGTCTCGACGTCCTGACCGCCAACGGCCACATCGAGGAGGACATCGAGAAGATCCAGGCCGACGTCCGCTACCGTCAGCCGGCGCAGCTCTTCTGGAACGCCGGGGGCGGAAGCACCTTCACCGCAGCGGGGCCGGAGGTGAGCGGCCCCGACCTGTTCACACCGGTCGTCGGACGCGGATCCGCCTACGCCGACGTGGACTCGGACGGCGATCTCGACGTGGTCATCACCCAGATCAACGGTCCTCCCCTGCTCCTGCGCAACGACCAGCGATTGGGACATGGATGGATCCGCATCCGCTTGGTCGGGGACCGCGGCAACCCGGAGGCGATCGGAGCTTGGGTGACGGTCGCCACCAGCGACGGGCGACGTCTTTCGCGTCATGTCATGCCGACCAAGAGCTACCTTTCGCAGAGCGAACTCACCTTGACCTTCGGCTTGGGAACCGCGACGGCAGACTCGGCCGAGGTCCGCTGGCCAGACGGCTCGAACACCCGGCACCCGATCCGGGCCGGCGCGCAAAACGTCATCCGTCGCGCCCGTTGATCAGCGATACCGCTGTGTCTAATCGCCACCCCCGTCGCCTCCCCCACTACAATCCCCTCCGGAATCCGAGGAGTCCGACGAGCAATCGGCTCCGGATCCACCCGATGAGCCGTGGTCCAAGCCCGAGAATCCGCCATCCGAGGATCCCGAGCCGACTCCACCGGCACCACCCTGGGTCAAACGACGCACCAGAAGGATCACTCCGACGACGAGTGTGGCCAGAATCAGGTAGAGGATCATGGTTTCGGGGACAGGTTCGATTCAGTGGGTTCCCTGAGTGTTCTCAGCTCTTCCGGCGCTTTGCTTCCAGCTCAGTTCTCAGGGCAGGCAACGTCAGTGTGTTGATCACGTCCGCCCGGGTCAGCCAGCCTTTCCGGGCGATGCCGGCCCCGAGCCGCAGGAAGTCGAAGTGGTGCAACCGATGGGCGTCGCAGTTGATGACGCACTTCACCCCCTTGTCCCGCGCCCGCTTCCACAGCCGCCAGTCGAGGTCGAAACGGTACGGGCTCGCATTCAGCTCGATCCATGTGCCGGTGGCCGCGCAGGCGTCCACAACGGCGTCCATGTCCAGCTTGTAGGCCTCGCGCTCCAGCAGCAGACGCCCCGTCAGGTGGCCGAGCATGTGCACGTACGGGTTCTCCGCGGCCCGCACCAGCCGACGCGTGTTCTCCGCGGGGTCGCTCGACGGCACGTGCAGGCTCGCCACCACCACGTCGAGTCCAGCCAACGTCCCGTCATCGAAGTCGAGGCCGTCCTTGAGGATGTCGACCTCGCTTCCGGTCAGCAGACGGAATTCGCTCCCCTCGGCGGCGTAGGATTCGTTCACCCGGCGGATGGCCTCCTTCTGCTCCGCAAGGCGCCGGAGGTCGAGGCCGTTGGCCTGGAAGGACGCCCGCGAATGGTCGGTGACGGCCCAGTAATCGAGCCCCAGCTCATGGGCGTGGGCGGCGATGGCCTCAAGGGTGTCACGGCCGTCCGACCAATTCGAGTGGTTGTGCAGCGACCCCTTCAGCTCGGTCCATTCGATGAGCTTCGGAAGGCGTCCACCGGACTCGACCGCGGCGAACTCCCCGTGGTCCTCGCGCAACTCCGGCGGCACGTAGGCCAAGCCGAGTTCGGCGAAGATGTCCGCCTCGTCGCGGCACGGAATGCGCAGCGCGGGATCGCGGGTCTCCTCGTGGCTCCGGAACAGACCGTACTCGTTGAGCCGCAGCCCACGTGCGATCGCACGCTGCCTCATCACGATGTTGTGCTCCTTCGAGCCGGTGAAGTAGGCGAGCGCGAACGGGTACTCCACGTCCGCCACCACACGCAGGTCGGCCTGGATCCCCGCGCCGAGGATCACGCTCGCCTTGGTCTCCCCCTTCGCCAGGACCGACTGGATCCCGGGCTGCGACACGAAGTCCCCGATCACCGCAGACGGGTTCTTCGACGAAACAAGGAAGTCGATGTCGCCGATGACCTCCTTCCAGCGCCGCAGGCTGCCGGCGGTCGAGCAGCGGATGACGTCGGGATGTCCGCGCAGGGACTCGAGGATCGGCTCCGCCACGACCAAGGCGTCGAACAGGCGGTGCCTCGAGGCGAACTGACGCTTGAAGGCGATCGCCTCGAGGATCTTCGACTGGGACTTCTCACCGAACCCCTCGAGCGCGGCGATGGTGCCAGCATGGCAGGCGGCCTCGAGCTTCTCCATCGAGTCGATCCCGAGCTCGTCGTGGAGCTTCTTCACCTTCTTGGGGCCGAGTCCCTGGATCTCCAACAGCGCCGGGAGCCCGGGCGGAAGCGACGCCTTCAGTTCCTCGAAGTAGGGAAGCTTTCCGGTGGTGACGAGCGTGGTGACCTTGTCCTGCAAGGCCTCGCCGAAGCCCTTGAGCTCGCCGAGCCGCTTCTCCGCGACCAGCTTCTCCAGTGAGCCGTCCAGTCCTTCGAGCACCCGGACGGCATTGTGGTACGCCCGCGTCTTGAACGGGTTCTCCCCCTTCAGCTCCAGCAGGGTCCCGATCTCCCCGAGGACCGCCGCCACCTCGTTCTTGTCCATGGGCCGACCCTATTACCGGTGGCCGATCCGGCGGAAGCCTCGAGCTGTCCCGGAGCCTCGCCCGGGTCCTGCGAACCCTCAGCTCAACAGCGCTGCGACCTCCCGCACGTCCTGCGCAATGCGAGCCTTCAACGCCTCCAGCCCGTCGAAGCGGATCTCTCCGCGCATCCGGCGGACGAACTCGACCTCGACGTTGGCGCCGTAGAGGTCGCCGTCGAACCCGATCAGGTGCACCTCGAAACGCAGTTCCGGCACGCCCGAGCGCAGGGTCGGGCGGAAGCCGATGTTCAACGCCGACGGATGTTCCCCGCCCGGATGCCGGGCACGGACCGCGTAGACGCCGGGAGGAGGAAGCTCCAGGCCGGCCACCTCCAGGTTGGCGGTGGGAAATCCGAGGGTCCTCCCGATGCGATCGCCTTCGACCACGGTTCCCGA
This sequence comes from Akkermansia muciniphila, assembly GCA_945860685.1. Lineage (GTDB taxonomy): Bacteria > Verrucomicrobiota > Verrucomicrobiia > Limisphaerales > UBA9464 > SXXZ01. The sequence goes on along the minus strand of CAMASJ010000004.1, from coordinate 1,981 downwards.
AACGGCGTAGGGACGTCCGATCAGCTCCGCGACCAACCCCAGTTCGCCATCCCGGAGCGCCGCCCGGACACGGGTGCTGCTGACCACGGCATCGCCGATCTGGATCGGCGCCATCGCATGCACCTCGAACCCCAGCTCGGCGCCCAACCGACGGAGCAGCGGGACGTCGCCGCTGCGGCCGTGGCCGAAGCTGAAGCCTTCCCCGACGGTGAAGCTGCGGATCCGGACGAAGCCTTCCGCCAGGTCCCGGACGAAGCGTTCCCCGGTCCGCCGGCTGAACTCGGCGTCGAAACGCAGGACCAGGGCGGCATCCGCGCCCAGGCGGGCGATCTCGGCGAGACGCTGGCCCGGAGGCTGGAGCAGCCTCGGCGCCTGCTCGGGACGGACCACCGCGAGGGGATGCGGATCGAAGGTGGCGACGACCGACCGGGCCCCGAACGTCCGCGCGTCGAGAAGCGCCTGCCGGATGACGTGTTGGTGGCCGAGGTGGACGCCGTCGAACATTCCCAGGGCGAGACAGACGCCGTTGGGCGAGACCGGAACCGGTTGTCGGAGGATTTGCACGCGTGCCGCTTCGCAGTCCGTTGTGGAGGCGAGCGGAACCCCCATTGTGGCCGAGCCCGGCCCCTGGGGCCAAGCGGTTCCGGATCCGTCATTCCCTCTCTTACGCAAGTAGCCGCGGCTGCCAAGCTGCGGTCCCCTCTCCATTCCCCGATCCCTGATCGAGGGACGGACCTCACGCTGCAACTCCAAGTCGCCATTGTTGCGCCGAATTGGGAGGCGCTTTGGTGAGCACGGGTCGGCGTACCATCCAGCCTCAGGAAACGCGCGGTTCCCGGCCCGATCCTTCGCGGCTGGGCCGCTTTGCATGCCAATCCCCTCCGAAGGCCATTGGAAGGACGACACCTTCGGTGGCCGCCAGCGCCACGAGATCCGGCCACAGTCGTTCGAAGGCGGGTTCCAGCCGGTCGTGTTCGGCCTCCAAATGCCGGCGAGCCGCCTCGGGCTCGAAGGCCGCGCGGGCCCTGGGCGAGAGCCGGTTCGCGATCCGCCGGAGGGTCAACTCGTAGCCGTCGGCGTCCCGGTAGCAGGTCAGCCACGACTCGGCTATCATCCGGTCCACCACCGCGGCCACCTCCGCGGAGAGGATCGGACGCTGCCTGAGAAGGCCCGCATGGACTTCCTCCACGAAGCCCCCGAGATCCCGTCCCACCCGCTCCCGGAAACGGAGCGAAAGGAAGTGGTCCCAGGCGACGTCCAGGACGATGCCGGCGTAGCGGCGGACTCCTTGCGGCAGACGGGACCTCGACCCGAGCACCGCGGGATGCGCGTCGGTGAGGCGGTCGATCTCCCTGTGGAGGCGTATCCCGGCGAGGACCCTCGGGTCGGATACCGAAGCGGCCTCGGACGGGGTCAGCACGTCGGCAAGCCATCCACCGAGTCGCGCGCGATCATCGGAAGGCGACAGCACGAAATGGGCGAGCCAGTTCAACGCAGGGGTCGGAAGCCCGCGCGCTCGAGCCCGCGGCGCAGGATGGGGTCCTTGCCCAGCCGCGACCACGGCCCGCGGCCGCGCAGGTTCTCGATCATGAGCAGGATCGGCCCCTGGTCGATCCCCAGAGTGTCGGTCGCATACCAGCCACGTCCCGGATGGAACGCGTCGCGGAATCCGTACGGCCCCCAAAGCCCCTCCCTGTGCTGTTCGTAGAAGGAACGCAGCGTCGGGATGCACACCTCCGGGGCGAACGCCACCGAGCCTCCCGGCGCGGTCGGAACCACGGTGCCGTGCTCGTTCTCGGAGGGCGGCGCGCCGTGGGCGGCGTACCCTTCCGGGGTGTCGCTGGCGGTGAAGCCCCAGGTCCATGGACCGTATCCCGCGAAGCCGCCCGGATTCCGGATCGCGTGGGCCCGTTGCGCCAGCGTGGCCCTCCGGGAGTTCTCGAAGTAGTCGATGCCGTGCGGACGGAGGAAGTCGTCGGCG
>CAMASJ010000003.1 GCA_945860685.1 Akkermansia muciniphila | reverse complement strand
TGTACAACCGCCGGCACCTCGGTGTGACCCTCTTCGGGATCGGCCTGGTCCACGGCGTTTTGTCGCTGTTCCAGTTCCACGCGCTCGGGGACGTGAATCCCTTCGTGAGCGTGCTGACGTCCTACTCGCAGGATGCACGGATGTTGTCCGATGGGCGTCTGGTCGTGGGGCATTTTCCCTTCGAGCCGTTCGGCGTCGCGGGATTGGCCGTGCTCTTCCTGTTGGCTGCCACCAGCCACGACTTCTGGCTCAAGCGGCTCGGACCGCCTCTTTGGAAGTCGCTGCACCTCGGCGTCTACCTCGCCTACCTGCTGTTGTTCATCCACGTGGCCGCCGGGGTGGTTCAGACCGAGCGCAGCGTGATCCTGCCCACGCTCCTGGCTGTCGGCTTCCTCCTGTTGCTCGGACTCCATGCAACCGCGGCGCGAAAGGGGTCCGTCCGGACGCCCACGGCGGGGACCGCGGTTGCCGAAGGCTTCGTGGACGTGGGCGAGGTGGAGGCGTTTCTGGAAGGACGGGGCCGGGTTGTGACTGTCGGAGAAGGGCGGATCGCGGTGTTCCGGCACCGCAACCGGATCTTCGCCACCTCCAACGTCTGCCGGCATCAGGGTGGGCCCCTGGGTGAGGGGCGGATCCTCGACGGCTGCATCACGTGTCCATGGCACGGATGGAACTACCGTCCCGAGGATGGCTGCAGTCCTCCGCCCTTCGAGGAGATGGTGGAGACCCACGCGACTCGGATCATCGGAGGACGGCTTTGGGTTCGAGCGGAGGCGAATCCGTTGCGGACCGTATGTCCGGGAAGCGAATCCACGAAGGGGAGGGAGGAATGAACGACGAGTTCTATGTTGGATACGCCAAGGATGCACCGCCGGGCCTGAATCGGTTTCGTGGTTGGGTTGTGGTTTTCCTCTTCGGCTTCGGTGTGGTAGCGGCTTCGCTCTTGTCGATGGGTCTCTCACCGGCCGAGCCCGGCACGTTCGAGTTCGGGGTCCGCAAGGCCTTCGAAGGCCGCATCCTGGAAACTCCGCTGCCGTTGCTCCGGACCGTTTCGGACGAAGGCGTGGTGCGGCACCATCTCCTGGTGGGTGCCGGCAAGCACGGTCTGCCGGATTTCGCGCGGGGACATCATGGCGAGTTGGTGCGGTTCGAGGGCTCACGCATCCAGGCCGGTCGGCTGGCTATGATCGAATTGAACTCCCCGGAATCCTTCCAAGTGCTCGGAGGGGTACAGGAGACCCGACCGGAGGTCCGCGATGTCGATCTGGGCGAGGTCCTGCTCGAAGGAGAGCTCGTCGACACGAAGTGCTGGGCGGGCGTCATGCGACCGGCAACCGCCAAGGTCCATCGCTCCTGCGCCGTCGTCTGCCTCCGAGGCGGGGTCCCGCCGGGCCTGTTGGTCCGGGACGCGACCGGAAGCGGGGTGGTCGTGCTGCTGACCGGCCGTGAAGGGCGTCCGCTGGTCCTCGACGCGCGGCTCGCAGCGCGGAGTCTGCGTGTCGCGGGAAGACTCGTCTTCCTCGGGGAAGTGCCGAGGCTGGAGGTTGCTCGGATCTCCCTCGTGGGACCCTGATCTGGCGTCCCGCATGTCCAGCCGGATCCAAGAGCCGAATGGGAGTGCCGGAATCCCATCCGCGAAGCGGGCATTTCGGGTCTTTTGGCTTGCCCGAAAAGCGGTGGCCCCCTATAGCGACCGAGACCCTGAAGGGTAGTCTGTCGGTTCGTTTGCACGCATGATTCACCACAAACCGGAGGCGGTACTTTGAACCGCCCGTTTTCGCGTCACCAGCAGGCACAGCCCCTGCATCGCATCAATGGCAAGATCCGGGCCCGCGACGTCCGTGTCATTGGCCATGACGGGCAGCAGGTCGGGGTCATCGATCTGGCGGCGGCCATCAATCTCGCCCGCCAGGCCGGCGTGGATCTCGTCGAGATCGCTCCGAACGCCGTTCCTCCGGTCTGTCGCATCATCGACTACGGCAAGTTCAAGTACGAGCTGTCGAAGAAGGAGCGTGACAGCAAGAAGCACCAGCATACCAACACGGTGAAGGAGGTGCAGCTGTCCCCCCGAATCGATCCGCACGACTTGGGTATCAAGCTGGAGCATGCGATCGGGTTCCTCTGCGAGGACATGAAGGTGAAGGCCACGCTCCGTTTCCGCGGACGCGAGATGGCGCACACGGAGATCGGCAAGGAGGTTATGGAGAAGTTCCTCGAGAAGCTTTCGCCGTGGGGTCACCCGGACTTCCCGCCGAAGCTGATCGGCCGCGCGATCAACGTGATGGTCAGTCCCTTGGCGAAGAACAAGCGGGCCAAGAACCCGAAGGAGGCTGTCCCCACCCCGGCGGAGGCCCCCAAGGCCGCTGCGGCTGCACCCGCCTCGTCCAAGGTTTCCACCAACGCGGCGGAATCCAAGGGGTCGCTGGGTCCCAGCCCCTTCGAGGGTCTCTCCGTGCCCACGGCCGAACCCGCCCCCGAATCCGCGCCGGCACCTGCGTCCACGCCTCCTGGCGAGGCCTGATCCGGAGTCCACGATGGGTCGACTCCGCGCGATCGCGGCCGTCTCCGAGAACGGCGTGATCGGCGACCACGGTCGCATTCCTTGGCATGTGCCTGCGGACTTCAAATGGTTCCGCGAGGTCACACTGCGTGGGGTGCTGATCCAGGGGCGTAAGACGTTCGAGTCCATCGGGCGCCCGCTTCCAGGTCGAGAGACCTGGGTTGTCAGCCGCGGTGAGTTCCTCCATCCGGGCGTGAGGGTTTTCAACGACCTGGAGTCGCTCCGTCTCGCGATTCAGGGCGATCCCAGACCACTATGGCTTTGCGGGGGCGCGGACTTGTATTCCCAGCTGTTGCCATCCTGCACGGACCTGTTCCTCAGCCGGGTCCACCGGAACGTCGACGGCGACGCCGTCTTCCCGGGGTTCGAGAAGGACTTCGTCTGGATGGCGGAAGTGCTGCGCCATTCAGACTTCCACGTCGAGCACTGGGTGCATCGCTCGACCCTGATCGCTTGATCCTGTCGATCCGCGGGTCCTGATCCCTCGATCGAGAAGGGAACCCCGAGCGGGGGTTCCGGGCTCCGGGGACCTTGTTCAGGGATGGAATTCGAGGAGCGATGCCACGAACTGCTTCATCGCCGGGGAAAGCACCTTGGTCTTCTTGTGGATCAGGCCGATTGGGCGGGTGAGTTCGACGTCGGCAAACGGGACGGCGGCCAACGTGTGTTTCGAGACTTCCTGCGCCACGGTGCCCGCTGGGACGATGCTCACGCCGGCCTCGATCTCGACCGCCCGCTTCACGGTCTCGATGTTGTCGAACTCCATGACGTGGCGGACGGAGATGGATCGCTCGCGCAGTTCGCGGTCGATGGCCTTGCGGGTGGGGATGTCGGGTTCGAATCCGATGAACTTCTGTCCTTCCAACTGCTGGAGGCGGAGTCCCTTGACCTTGGCGAACGGATGCCCCGGGTGGCAGATGAGCACCAGCTTCTCCTCACGCAGAGAAACCAACTCGAGCTTCGGATCGCGGATCGGATAGGCGACCAGGCCGAGGTCCACGACATTGCCCAGGACGTCGTCGTAGACCTGGTTGGCGCGGTGGTACTCGATGTGGACCTTGACCGTCGGGTGCTTCTTGAGGAAGCGCTTCACGTAGGGCTGCAGGTCGTGCAGGCCGATGCTGTAGATGGTGGCGACGCGGATGGTGCCCGAGATGACGTTCCTCGACTCCTGAAGGCGGTGGATGAGGCCCTCGTAGGAGAGGATGATCTGCTTGCCGTGTTCGTAGAGCAGCTCGCCTTCGCGGGTGAGCCTGAACTTCTTCTTGCTGCGTTCGATCAGGAGCGCCTTGAGCTGGCGTTCCAGCGAGGTGATCTGCTGGCTCACCGCACTTTGGGTGATGCCGTTGATCTGGGCCGCCTTGGTGAAGGACTCGGTCTCGGCCAGGTCGCAGAACACCTTGAACGACTGGATTTGCACGGCCGGAGTCTAGTCCCGGAGCGCGGAAGTGCAGAACGATTTCTGCATCGTCGAAGGAAGGGCGTGAGCCGTTTCGACCGCTGTGGTTCAATCCGGCGTGGCCAAGCCCGACTCCTTCGAACTTCCCGATGGGACCCCCGTCGCGATCCTCTACGAGGACCGCGGCGTGCTGGCCATCGACAAGCCTCCGGGTTGGATGCTCGGGCCCGACGACGCCGAGCACCACGAGCGGAACCTCCACCGCGCGCTGGTCGACGACATCGAGCACGCGGCCTGGTGGGCGGCGTCTCGCAACCTCAAGTTCCTGCGCTTCGTGCACCGCCTCGACGCCCCGACCACCGGCGTCCTCCTCTTCTCGAAGAGCCAGGGAGCCATGTCCGCCTTCTCCCGGGTCTTCGCGGAACGCACCGTCAAGAAGGCCTACCTCGCGGTCACCGACGCCATTCCGCAAAGGCCGAGTTGGGTCTGCACGGAACCCCTCGGGCCTGATCCCGAGCTCCATGGCCGTCACCGGGTGGACCGCCGGGATGGCAAGGAGGCGGAGACCCACTTCGAACTGCTTCAGGTCGTGGGCCAACGTGCGCTGGTGCTCGCCCGGCCTATCACCGGCCGGACCCACCAGATCCGCATCCACCTGCGTCAAGCGGGTTGCCCGGTGGTCGGCGACATCCTCTACGGACGTCGCGACGCCCATGGCCTTGCCCTCCGCGCCGTGCGGCTTGAGTACCCGGATCCGTTCCTGAAGCGGACAACGGTGATCGTGGCACCGGTCGCCGAGTTCTGCCGGAAGTTCGGATTCGATCCGAAGTCGGTTCCCCCCGAGGTCCTGAGCCGGCCCGGAAAGAACCCCGGGGCGAAGCCGGCCAAACCCGGGGAACCCGCGCCCGGCGACGCCCCAGCCGCATCTGCAGGTGGCCCGGCTGCGCCTTCAAAGGATGCCACCGTCCCGAACCGCGGTGTCCGGAACCCGAAGCCGGAATCGTCCTCCCGACCGGCCCAGCCGAACCGGGCTTCCGAACATCCGGCTCAACGTCCCCGAGGTGAGCGCGGTCCGAAGCGGCCCTGAGGCCACGGCGCGGCCGGCGCGGAGCAACAGGGCGTGGGAGAAGACCGGGGTGATCTCCTCCACATGGTGGGTGACGAGCACCAGCGTCGGGGCGTCGGGACGTCGGGCCAACCGGTCCAGGAAGCCGAGGAAATGTTCCCGTGCGACCGGATCGAGGCCGGCGCAGGGCTCGTCGAGGATCAGGATCCGGGGTTCCGCCATGAGGGCCCGGGCGATGAGCACCCGTTGGCGTTCGCCCTGCGAGAGCACCGCCCAAGGCCGGCGCTCGAGGTGCAAGGCCTCGACATCTGCCAGGAGCTGCCGCGCCTTCACGGAATCGGTACGCATGGGACGTCCCCAGTAGTCGATGATCGCGTAGCGGCCGCTCACGACGGAATCGAGCGCAGGCTCGGTGTCGTTCATCATCTGCCGCACCGAGGAACTGACGATGCCGATCTTGAGGCGGACTTCCCGCCAGTCGGCGTGTCCATACTCGTGGCCCAGCAGGTGGATGCCGCCGGCGGTGGGCATCAGGTAGCCGGTGAGCGCCGAGAGCAGGCTGGTCTTCCCCGAACCGTTTCCGCCGAGCAGCGCCCAGTGTTCGCCTTGGGCGATCGTCCAGTCGATGCCGTCGAGGATGGTCACCCCGTCGCGCTGGATCCGCAGGCCTTCGACGCGGAGGATCGATTCAGAACTCATTCTCGGAAGAGCCTAGGGCGCGACGGATTCCGGAGCGAAGGGCAATCGGATGCGAAGTCCCAGAGGAAGGGCCGATTCCAGCAGAAGGGACCCTCACGCGAAGGCGCAGAGCCGCGAAGTTGACATAAAGGGAACGCCGGTTTCATGGCGGAAGAACCTGACATCGGTGGGTGGCTACCAAATCCGTTGCGGCTCCGTTGCAGGATCCCCTTTGGCGTCTTGGCGGATTTGCGTGAGGTCCGACTTCGTTCCCATTCCGAGGATCAGGAAGGACGCATCCGGCTTTCAACCCGGAGGGACGGGTGGAGGTCGCGTCGTCCGTGGAAGTGGATCGCGGTCCATTCCGCGAGACGGCGTCCCAGCAGGCGGCACGCGGCCTGGGCGGCCTCGTCTCGGGGCGCCTTCGCCACGACGGCCCCGTAATGGGGAGTGAGGGAGCGGGCGGCGTAGTCGGTGACGCCGAAGGTAAGGAAGCCGAAGTTCATCAGGACTGTGAGGATCGATTGGCAGGCGAGCTCCATGCCTCCGCCCCAGCCCCCGGCGCTGCTGAAGGCGCAGCCGATCCGGCCGTCCAGCTGCATCCAATGGGGACCGACCGTCTCGTCCCAGAAGCGCTTCATCCTCCACGACAGGATACCCATGTTGGTGGGGCTTCCCACCGCGATCCCCTCGCACCAGACCACGTCGTCGGCGGTCGCTTCTTCGACCGATTTCAGGCGGACTTCCGCGCCTTCAAGGCTGGCGGCACCTTCGGCCACGAGGCGGGCCATTTCACCGACGTTGCCGGTTTTCGAATCGAACAGGACGAGGATCTTCATCGGGGTGCCGCGATGACACCTTCACTCCAGCGATTCCGCAAGGGACCGAAGCCGGCGGGTGTCGGGGATGAGGTCCCCGAGATCCTTCAATTCGGAGTCCGTCTTCGAAATCGACGGTGTGCCCTCCCAGATCCTCTTGGCTTCGTCGTGGCGCCCTTCCTTCAGCTCGATGGCCACCAATGCTTCCCAGGCCAGCCGGTTCGCGTTGTTGAGCACGGTGGCGTTCATGATGGACGTCCTCCCGGCCTTGGCGTCGCCGAGGGCGTATTGGCCGACGCCGAGCGCCCAGTGGGCGAAGGAATGGCCCGCCTGTAGTTCCAAGGCACGCCGGGCGGCCGCTATCGCCCGCTCATGGTCCCCGTGGGCGTTGGCGGCGACGGCGAGACGCGTCCAGCACTCGACATTGTCAGGGGTGGTCCAGACGCAGGCCTCGAGGATCGGCCAAATCACCTCTCCGGCCTTGTGGTGCACCAGGATCTTCGCCAGCACTTCGTGGGCTTGCGGCGAATTCCAGTCCTTGGGCCGCATCCGGTCCAGTACGGCGCGGAATCGTGTGTCTGCGTCGAGACCCGGAGCATTCTCCGGATGACGTGCGGCCTCCAGAAACCGTCCAAAGGCCTTCATCGCCGCCTTCGAATCGCCGGATCCCCAGTCGTAGAGGAAAAGCACGTACAGCGCTGGGGTCGGGTTCCTGAGGTTCGGACATTCCAAAGCGCGCCGGAGGCTGGCCCGGCTGCTGTTGGTGTCGCCTTGGCGCCATTGGACGAGACCCAACTGCATCCAGGCCGGCCCGAGTTCCCCTTGGATCTGGGTGGCCCGCTCCAGGTGCCTTTGTGCCTGCGGCAGGCAACCGACGTTGGCGAGCAGCACCCCGTAGGTGATGTGGCATGCCGCCTGGTCCGGTCCGAGTTTGCAGGCCCGGGTACCGGCCTCGATCGCCTCCTCGCGTTTCCGGTCGCCAAGGCGGGCGACGGCAAGCCAACTTTGGAGGATCGGCTTCCCGGGACTTTCCCGGGCCAACTCCTCGGCCAGGAGGCGGCCTTCGGCGTGCCTTCCAGCAAGGACGAGGCAGGCGGAGCGTTCGAGGCGGATTCCGGTGAGGCCCGGCCGGAGTTCCTCCACCTTCCGCAGGCAGGCTTCGGCTTCGAGCGGACGCTGAAGGGCCATCAACAGGGCTGCGCGACGCGTCCAGGCTCGGGTGAAGGTCGGGCTTTGGCGGAGCGCTTCGGAGATCAGCGACAGGGAACGCGGAAGGTTGGAAAATCCGAGCGCTTCGGCCTGGCTGACGAGGATCGAGGCCGCCGGAGTCGGTTGCGGGTGTACCTCGAGCCAGCGGATCACGGGTGTCGAGGGGCCCCGGAGCAATGGCTCCAGTTCCGACGCCGGTACCGCCCGAAGGACGCTTTCCGAACCCTGGGTGAGGATCTCGGAGGTGATTCCGAGGACGTTTCCCTGGACGTCTAGCACGGGTCCGCCGCTGAATCCCGGGCTCACTGGAACGGAAAGGACGATCGACTTGGAGAGCAATCCGCCGCCGATCTCGGGCACCGCCAGGACCTTTCCCCGGGTCGCATGAACCCGCAGGTGCTTGTGGCCCGCCAAAGCCGTCACCGACTCGCCGATGGACGCCGTGGACGTCCGGAGTGCCAAGGGGAGGATCGAGGAAGGGCCGTCATCGAACTCGAGGACGACCAGGTCGTTGAGCGGATCCGAACCCCGGACGCCGGATACGTTGCGAATCTCACCCGAAGGCAGGCGGACCTGGATGAGCGATGCGGATTCGATGACGTGGAGGCAGGTCGCCACCGTGCCAGGACCGACGACGAAGCCGGTTCCGAAACCCAGGAGGCGACGGCGTCCATCCAGTGCCTCGACGGTCAGAACCGCCGGCGAGGCGCCTCGGACAAGGGGATCCGATTCCGGCCGATCGATCACCGTCCCGTCGAACCGCCTCAGGTATCCCTTCTGCTGAGGCAGGCAGCCGGCCAGCAGCACCAACAGAAACAACCATCCAACGGTCGTGGCCCGTGAGCGGTGGCGATGTGGGTCGGCGATCAAGGAGGTAGGATTGGCTCCCGTGTTCAGGAACGGCGTTCCCGGATCGAGGCGAGGATGTCGGCAACCACCTCCTGCCGCGGCTTGGCTCCGATGTTGCCCTTGCCGTGCAGGCGTACGCTGACGGCGCCGGATTCGAGGTCGCGTTGGCCGACCACGAGCATGGTGTGGACCTTGGCGTTCTCGGCGTCGGCGATCTTGGCCTTCACCGGGTTCGGCCCGAGGTCGCCTTCCACGCGGACGAACTGATTCCGGAGCTCAGAAACGATCGAACGGGCGTAGTCCACGAGCGCGGGTTCGTCGTTGAGGGTGAGGACACGGACCTGTTCCGGGGCGAGCCAGAGCGGGAAGTTGCCGGCGTAGTGCTCGATCAGGAAACCGATGAATCGCTCATGGGTTCCGAGGGGCGCGCGGTGGATGCAGAGAGGGGTCTTCTCCGTGTTGTCGCGGTCGCGGTAGGTCAATCCGAAGCGCGCAGGCACCGCGAAATCGACCTGGTTGGTCGCGATGGTGAACTCCCGTCCAATGGCGCTCCATACCTGCACGTCGATCTTGGGTCCGTAGAACGCGGCCTCGTTGGCCACCTCGACGAAATTGATCCCGGATTCCACCAACACCTGACGGACCATGTCCTCGGTCTTCTTCCAAAGCTCAGGTTCGTTGACGAACTTCTGTCCGAGCCGGGCCGGATCGTGGGTGCTGAAACGCATCTGGTAGCGGTCGAGCCCGAAAATCTTGAAGTACTTCAGGTACATCTCGTTCACCGCCCGGAACTCGTCGGCGAACTGCTCCGCGGTGCAGTACAGATGGGCGTCGTTCATGTTCATCGAACGCACCCGCATGAGACCGAAGAGTTCGCCGGACTGCTCGTAACGGTAACAGGTGCCATACTCCGCCAATCGCAGCGGCAGGTCCCGATAGCTGCGGGGCTCGGCTGCGAAGATGCGATGGTGGTGCGGGCAGTTCATCGCCTTGAGGTAGTAGCGGCCACCGAGGAGCGAGATCTCGGCTTCCAACCGGTGGACGTCTTGGCGGATCTGTTCCCGGGTCAATCCGCTGGTGTTGGCTCCGATGGCGTTCGAAAGGCCTTCGTCGAGCCGAAGGAGATCCGCCCGCTTCTCCATCAGATCATCGCGTCTCGCCCGCTCGTCCTCCTCCAACATCTCCATGGGCGGGAACATCGACTCGGCGTAGTAGGGAAGATGGCCGGAGGTGCGGTACATCTTCTCCTTCGCCAAGTGGGGCGTCTTGACCCGGACATACCCGGCCTGGAACTCGGTCTCCTTGGCCAAGCGCTCCAATTCTTCCACCAGGACGGTTCCCTTGGGCAGCCAAAGGGGAAGTCCGGGCCCGACATACTCGGCGTCCATGGCGAAAAGTCCCATCTCGGCGCCGATGCGGCGGTGATCCCGTTTCCGGGCCTCCTCCTGCATCTTCAGCCAGGCTTCCAGCTCCTCCTTGTTCTTGAATGCGGTGCCGTAGAGGCGTTGGAGCTGGGGGTTCTTCTCGTTTCCGCGGAAGTAGGCGCTGGCGACCTTGAGGATCTTGATCGCGCCGGGCTTCACGTTGCCCGTCCGCATCACGTGCGGGCCGGCACAGAGGTCCACGAACTCGCCGTTCTGGTAGAAGCTGATCGCCTCGCCCTCGGGGATGTCTCCGAGACGCTCCACCTTGAACTTCTGTCCCTTGGACTCGAAGTAGGCCTTGGCTTCGTCACGGGTCTGGATGGATTTCTGGAAGACCTGGTTCTCCTTGATGACCTTGCGCATCTCCTCCTCGATGCGCGGGAAGTCCTCGGGCGTGAAGCGGTGGTGCAGGTCGAAATCGTAGTAGAAGCCCTCTGCGGTGGGCGGGCCGATGTCGAGAAGGGCATCCGGCCAGATCCTCAGAACCGCGGTGGCCAAGATGTGAGCGCAGGAATGGCGGATGCGTTCCAGTTCACCCATCTGATCGCGCTGTTCCAGCGTCTTGCGTTCGACCTCCGACTTGGCGGCCTGGAGGGAAGGGGAAGGGGTTGGTTCTTGCATGGAATGGAAGCTCTAGGTTCTCGGCCCTCTTTCCGGTCTGTGTGTGGCAGAACTGAGGGTCGTGATCGGATTTCGGTTCGATTGAAGACGGTTCGGAAGCGGAGCCATAAAACGAAAACGCCCCGGACCTGAAGGTGCGAGGCGTTCTGGCGTCCGGCAGGGAAAACACCGGCCAGACGCTATCGGGTTGTCGAATCGTTGGAGCCGTTGCTCACGACGCCATTAGGCCTTCAGAGGGATACCTGAGGCAACGCGAAACTCCCGGAGGATGGAGCTCGGCGGGAGACGAGTCGATGCGCAGAGTTTGCCGGACTTGTGATCACTACCCAGTCAACCGTTGGGGAAAGGGGGGGCCGGGGAACGGAAATGTCGGACGCAGGAAACACCCACCATCGACCGGATCACTGCCGTTCCTCGAACCAAGCCATCTGGATGTTCTCGAGGATCTTCTCGTTGGAGGCCTCCGGCCGATCGTCAAATCCCTCCAGCTCACACACCATCTTGTGCAGCTTGGGAAAACTGAGTTTGAGCGGGTCTTGGTCCGGGAACTTGTCCAAGAGCGCCCAAGCAACCTCTTCCGAATCCTTCCACGTCAATTTCATCACTCCATCAATGTCTCCAGACCGTTGGAAGGGCAAGCCGCAGCGGGCAGAAACGGAAAAAAACGGACCGGAGTCGCCTCCGGTCCGTTTCCCCAAAATTGAAACTAAATCAGATCAGGCCTTCTTGGCCATCTGACGGCGGCGCCAGATCGTGGCACCGGCAACCAGACCGACGAAGCCCATGGCCGCGTAGGTGCTCGGCTCGGGAACTCCGGTCGGAGCGTAGGTGTAGGTAACGGACACCACGCTGGCTCCGAACTTCGAAGCCGCCTGGGTGAAGAGGACGGACTGGTTACCCGAGGTAGCTTCACCGGAGATGCCAAGGTTGGCAGAACCACCCAAGGTGAAGGTCACGGTGCCGCTGCCGATGTAGCTGCCAACATTCGACAAGTCAGTGCCCGTAGCCGTCGTGGAGGTTCCGAGGGCAGTCGATCCGTTAACAACGGCACTGGGAGCAACGTTGAGCAGGTCTTCGAAGATTCCACCACCGAAGTGGGTGGAGGTACGGCTCAGAGCAGGAGAGCCGCCGAACGGGCCAGCCAGCGAGAAACTCGGGTTGGCCAAGCTGATGGAGAAGTTGGCCGCCTGAGCGCCGTTCGAAATCGTGTAGGTGCCGTACATGTAGCCCGTCAGGGTGTAGGAGACACCCGTCAAGGTCTGACCGGGGAAGGAAGCTGAATCCCACTGGGGAAGAGTCAGCGCCTGACCGGAGAAGTTGAGACCAATACCGCCGCTGGCCGTACCAGCGTAGGCAAGCGGAATGGAGTTGGTGTACGAAACCGACTGGGCATAGGCGGAGACAGACGCGATGGCGGCTGCAACTGCCAATTTGGTGATGTTCTTCATTCTAATTTTGGGTCGTTCCCCCTTGGAACGTTCGTCCTGAGGAAAGCGTGGTGGTGGAGTTCTTGCAAGGAACTTTGTAAAAAATCTACGCGAGCACCGGATGGCGGCTCGGGATTCACCCTAGGTGCCTTCCTGAGTAGATGTCGGCAGGCTCTTCGCGATTTCCTTGGTTTCCTTTTGAGCGCCGGGGATTTGCAGGAATAGGTTAGCCAGCAGGATCAGCGTGCCGCCCACGACCAGGTTGCTGCTCAGCACTTCGTTGGGATAATCGATCCCCGTGGCCGCGGAAATCCACGAAGGAACGATCAGGCAGACCAAACTGGTGAAAACGGGTTCCGTGCAGTAGAGAAGTCCGGCTTGGGTTGCGCTGACCTTGGGTTGCCAGTGGTTGGCGAGCGGAAAGGTCAGCAGCGTGCACAGCACCGTCAGTAAGGCGAGCAGGGCCGCGGCTTCGCGCGTGGCGAATGCGGCAAACAGTCCGACCCCGGCCGGCTTCAACTGGAGCGCGAGGACCCAACAGACGAGGGACATGGTGGTGAACATCAGAGTCGTGGATTGCCACGTCCGATTTTCCCGGAATCGAGGCCTTTCCAACCAGAGGATCTGCGCCGCGAAGAGCACCGATCCACCGAGGGTCTCCCATTCGCCGCGTCCGAGCTGTCTTTGGGACCAGGACAGTCCGGAAAGCACGGCGGCCCCGATCACCACCAGAACGCAGGCCGACACCACGCTGAATCGGGGCAAGCGTCGCTGGACCACAGCGGTCCAAAGCGGGATGAGGATCGCATAGCCTTGAGTGAGGAACGCCGACACCGATCCGGAAGTGTAGGCGAGGCCGTCCATCTGAAGCACCAGGCCAAGGCCGCCGAAAAGGCCGATGCCGCCACCTTGGAGCAGTTCCTCCCGGGTGAACCATGGAGACGGTCCCTTCCCGTGGGCGACGGCCTGCGTGGGGTTGGAATTCGCCCGGTGTCGAGCGAGCCATTGGCGGAAGCCGATAGCGGCGAGGAAGAACACCGCGGCGATGGAGAACCGGACCGCGACCAGCAGGGTGGAGATGAAGAAGCTGTCCGCGCCGGGGGCGGAGCGCTGCCCCAGTGCTTGCAGCGCCTTGAGCAAGGGGAAGCTGAAGGCCCAGAGGGCACAGGTGCCGACGAGGACGAAACTGGCGATGCGGGCCGGATTCATGAAAAGGAAAAACCCGCCGTCCGAGGGCGGCGGGTTTTGGGAAGAGAGAATTCGGGAGCGGTTGGGCCGTTCCCTCGAATCACTGAAGGCGGACGGTGGTGTTGTCGGCCATCCAGCGGACGTCGACCCAGGAGTCGCCGGCCGGGGCATTGAGCTGGACGAGCGTGCCGCGACCGTAGGTGACCTTGGCCTTGCCGATCTTGCTGCCAACCCAGCGGCGGACCTCGGCGTGGTTGTCGGCGAAGGTCAGCGCGGCGCCGCCGGCGGCGTAGGAGGCGGGGAAGTCGATGATCTGGGCCGTGTTCATCGCCTGGGCGCCGGTGCAGGCGTTGGCGAAGGCGCCGTCGTTGATGCTGTCCGGATGCTCGTCGATGGTCACCCAGGTGTTGGAAGGGCGATCGATCTGGCTCTCCTTCTGGTAGGTGCGCCAAACGCGCTGGCTCTGGTTGTAGGTCTTGTCCAGCCATTCGCCGAAGCCGAAGACCTGGCTCATGGAGATCGAGCGGATGCGCGGCGTCAGCCGGCCTTGGTAGGTGACCTTGGAGAGGTCGAACGGCGAACGGAAGATCTCGAAGCTCTGGCCGACGTGCTTGAACATCGGGCTGTTGGTGATGTAGCGCGGGTTGGCCGACTCCGCGGAGTAGTCCAATCCACCTTCCATCCAGTTCGGGCGGCCGGCGAGACCGCCTTGGGCGGCGACGAGGGTGTCGTTGTTGTCGGTGGAGTACAGGGTCCAGCCGAGGGCGAGCTGTTTGCCGTTGCTGATCGACTTGGTCAGCATCGCCTTGGTCTTGGCCTTGGCCAAAGCCGGGAGAAGCATGCCCGCGAGGATCGCGATGATGGCGATGACCACGAGCAACTCGATCAGGGTGAAGCCGCCGGAGCGACGATTCGATGAGAGAGCAGTGATTTTCATGGAAGAACGATGCGAAACTGTCTCAGCGAGACCATACAGTCAACCGCCCGATGGTTTCGGGACGGAGGTTTCCATCCTGAACCGGGAACCGTGGGTAAGCACCGCCCACTGGGAACCCTTGGATGGATCCTCAAGTTGAAGGCCGGAAACCGGGAGGGGTTCGCTCCGAGGTTCCTGGTTACCGTTCTGCAAGTCTTCGAAATGACCTGAAATCGGCCCAAATCCATCGGTGGGATGATTTTCTGACAAAAATCCGTTGCAACGTGGACGCTCATTACGCAACTTCCGCGCCGCATTTGGTACGGGGCGTAGCGTAGCCTGGTAGCGCGCTTGTTTCGGGTACAAGAGGTCGTGAGTTCGAATCTCACCGCCCCGACCATCTCTGCGACAATCCGAAGGGGTTGTGACCTCCGGGTAGCGATACCTAGGAAAAAAACGCGCACGTGGCGGAATTGGCAGACGCGCTACTTTGAGGTGGTAGTGCCGTAAGGCGTGCAGGTTCAAGTCCTGCCGTGCGCACCAATCTTGGCCTCCGATCTTCGGGTCGGGGGCTTTTTGTTGAGTTGCCACTCTTCCGTTTGCCGAATGGGGCCGCTGAACCGTTCAAGCCACTCAGAACGCGTCCTTTGTTGGGACTCCCGCGTTGCCACCGGAGCCCTCGCCTGTTCCCGTTGGTTCGATGTCGGTGACGTTCCAAGACCGGATGAAGGCCTGCCGATTCGCGGCCTTGTACCTGTTGCTTTGGACACTCCTCGGACTCGCGTTCGCGGGTCAGCATTTCCTGAAGTCGGCCAAGCTCGGCGACATGATCCCGTGGCGGTGGGCCATCGAGGGAGCGTTGGCGGACTGGTACCTTTTCGGTGTCCTCGCTCTGCCTTCATTCTGGCTGGCTCGACGTTTCCATCTTGGCGGACCGGATTGGCGTTTGCGGATTGCTCTCCACCTCGTCGGAGGAGCGGTCTTCTCGTTGCTCTGGATCCTCCTGCGGACGCTTCTGGTCGAGCCGTTGTTGCCCTCACGGAATGGGGGTAAGCCACTCAACGACCTGCTGCGATATGTCGTCGTGGCGACCTTTTTCTTCAACACCCTGGTGTATTGGGTGGTGGTGACCGTGGCGCATGCGATGGCCTACTTTCAGAGTCTCCAGGATCGCGAGCGTCGGTTGTTGGAAATGGAGAACCGGCTCACCTCGGCACGGCTGCAAGCTCTTCAGATGCAATTGAATCCGCATTTCCTCTTCAATGCGCTCAATGGCATCGGCACGCTGATGTACCGGGATGTGGACGCGGCGGACCGGATGTTGGTCAAGCTGGCGGGACTGTTGCGGCACGCCCTCGACCAGTCCGGTCAACATCTGGCTTCCCTGAAGAACGAGATGGCGTTCCTCGACCGCTACCTGGACCTCGAACAGATGCGTTTTGGCGATCGGTTGCAGGTGGTCCGGGAGATCGATCCATCCACGGAATTCGCTCTTGTTCCGAATCTTCTGCTGCAACCGATCGTCGAGAACGCGATCAAACACGGGATCGAACCGAAAATGGACCCGGGTCGGATCATCATCCGAAGCCGTCGGACTCCGTCGGGGTACCTGAGGATCGAGATCGAGGACAACGGGCGCGGATTGGCTGGGGACCGGGGATTGGGATCCGGAGTCGGCACCTCCAACTGTCAGGCGCGTCTTCGCCAGCTTTACGGTCCGGAAGGGGAGTTCCGTTTGGGGAATGCCGTTGGCGGCGGCGTTTTGGCCGTCGTCCAGATGCCATTCCGAGTGGAGTCCGGATCCAGAAGCCACGACTGAACCCATGCCCAACTCCTCCAAAACCGAGTCTGGACAGTCCGAGAACCGGGTGCAGCTTTCGCCCATGTCACTAATCCGCGTCCTGATCGTGGATGATGAACCCTTGGCCCGTGAGAAGATCCGGACCCTCCTGACCCGGGCGACCGGTTTCGAGGTGGTTTTGGAATGCGCCAACGGCGAGGAGGCCCTCATCGCGATACGAAGGGAGCGCCCGGAGTTGGTCTTCCTTGATGTCCAGATGCCGGGGCTCACCGGAATCCAGGTGTTGGAACGGCTGGGATCGGAGGCGCCGCCGGCGGTGGTGTTCGTTACCGCATTCGACCAGTACGCGGTTCGTGCCTTCGAATTTCATGCGGTCGACTATCTGTTGAAGCCGGTCGACCGCGAACGCTTCCAAACGGCCATGGAACGTGTCGCCAAACGGCTGAAGAGCCACAAACCCGACGACATCCAGGCCAAGCTGGGCGCGATGCTTGCGGATATGAAGGCCGGCGCCAAACAGCCCGAGCGGATCCCGATCAAGAACAACGGGAAGATCCTCTTCATCAGCCTTTCCGAGATCGATTGGATCTCGAGTGCCGACAACTACGTCGAACTGCGCGTCGGCACCCATTCCTACCTCTTGCGGGAGACCATGAACTCGATCTCGCAGCGTCTTCCGCCCGAGCAGTTCGTCCGCGTGAGCCGGACCGCGATCGTGGCGGTGAACCGGGTACAGGAGCTGCAGCCGCTTTTCCACGGGGAGTACTCGATCAACCTCAAGAACGGGGTCAAGGTCACCCTCAGCCGCAGCCATCGGGACCAGTTGCCCCGTCTCGGCGTCCGCTGAATTCCCTGCGGTGCGGAAACGCTTCCGGTCTCCAAGGCCATCCTCCGTGACCAAGCAAACCTGGATCATCGCCGCCTTCCTCTCCGGAGCCTTGGCCTTGGCGCTCTTCTGGCTCCAGGCCCGCGGCGCCGTGGCTTCCCGGGAGGAGGCGTTGGGCCGTCTCCGGACTCTGGCCGAGCAGTCGAGCGCTTTGTCCGAAACCAACCGGCACCTGGCGTCTGAGCTGGAGCGGATCCGCTCGGAGGCCGCCGCACTTCAGGAGGAGGTCGAGGCCTCGATTCAGGCCCGGCTCACCATGGAACAGCAGTTCCGGTCCGACCTCGAATCCAAGGATGTCACCATCTCGGAACTCCAGGGGCGACTCACCGTGAACATCCTCGACCGGGTGCTCTTCGATTCCGGCGAGGCCCGGCTCAAGCCCGACGGCGAAGCGGTCTTGGCGAAGGTGGCCGTGTTGCTGGGAAAGTACCCGTCCCGTCAGGTTCAGGTGGCCGGCCACACCGATGACGTCCCGATCCGCAACCGGACCGCGGACGGCTTCACCGACAACTGGGCGCTCTCCGCGGGCCGGGCGACGGCCGCGGTGCGTTGTCTCGTCGAGAAGGGAGGCGTGGATCCCAAGCGGATTGCCGCAGTCGGATTCGGGGAGTTCCGTCCGGTGGCGGAGAACGCCACCCCCGACGGGCGGGCGAGGAACCGCCGGATCGCCGTGGTGGTCCTGCCCGAGGAGGTGGCCCCGGTGGAACGGCCGCAGGAGCCCTCCAAGGGTACCCAGTCCATTCCACCCGCGCCGGGAGAGACACTGAACCCGCCGGACTCGTCGACCGGCCGGTGAGTTCCGCCGTGGACGGGCGTCGGTTCGCCCTCCACGCTGTTCCCACGAGATGGAGACGAGTTCCAAGATCCTGTCGGCCGACACCCTTTCGGCATGGAGGCAGAGGATGCGCGTCGAGGGGCGAAGGGTCGTGGTGACCAACGGCTGCTTTGATCTGCTGCATGCCGGGCACGTCGCCTACCTTGAATCCGCAAGGTCGGAAGGGGATGTCCTACTGGTGGGGCTGAACGGAGACGATTCGGTGCGGCAATTGAAGGGACCGAGCCGTCCCCTGAATCCGGAGGAAGATCGCGCGCGGGTACTAGCCGCGCTGGAATGTGTCGGAGCGGTGGTGGTGTTCCCGGAGAAGCGTGCCGTGCGTTTCCTTTCGGCCAGCACGCCGGACATCTACGTGAAGGGCGGCGACTACACCCTGGAGACCCTCGACCAGGAAGAGCGACGCGCGGTGGAATCAGGCGGAGGACGCATCGTCTTCATTCCATTCCTGCAGGGCCGTTCCACCACCGGAATCGTCGCGAAGATCCGAACGCTTTGAATCAGAGACATGAGTGATCCAACAACCACACCGGGCCGCATTGGCGGCGCCGAACTCCGCAAGCTCCGTGGACGCGCCCAGCGCCTTGAAGCCGTCACCCGTCTGGGAAAAGGCGGGGTTTCCCCTGAGTTCCTCGCCGGCTTGGACCGGGAGCTCGCCCTGCACGAGCTCGTCAAGGTGCGGCTCTACGAGCTGAAGGACCAACGCCATGAAGTCGCCGAGCAGTTGGCCCAGAAGACCGGCAGCCATCTGGTGACGGTGATCGGCCACGTGGTGGTGTTGTACCGGCCCAAACCGGCCGCTGCGGCCGAGACCGCGGCCTGACCTTGGATTCGCTTTGTCCGACCGTTCGGGCCGATCGTTCCAACATGAGCCGACATCTCCGGGCATTCTTCGCCGCCATCCTCTGGGTGGGCCTCCTACAGGCCGCCGCGCCCGTGCCGCCGGCGTCGAGGACTCTGGTCGTCCTCGGAGACAGCCTTTCGGCCGGCTACGGCGTCGATCTGCCGGAGGCGTGGCCCTCGGTCCTGCAGGAGAGGATCCGCGCGGAAGGCCTCGACTGGGCGGTGGTGAATGCGGGGGTCAGCGGGGACACCAGCGCGGGTGGTCTGCGTCGGCTGGAATGGCTTCTGCGTCGGCCGGTGGGTGCGCTGGTGCTTGAACTGGGAGCGAACGACGGCCTTCGCGGGCTTTCGGTTGAAGCAACGCGGACGAATCTGCAGGCGGTGATCGACAGGACCCGGGCGCGTTGGCCGGGTGTTCGGATCGTGGTCGCCGGGATGCGTCTGCCGGCGAACATGGGCGCGGACTACCTGGAGCGGTTCGAGGGCCTTTTCCCGTCCCTCGCGGCCACCAATGGTGCGGTGTTGATCCCGTTCCTGCTCGAAGGTGTTGGGGGGCGGCCCGAGTACAACCAAGCCGACCAGATCCATCCGAACGCCGAGGGACACCGCCGGGTTGCGACGAATGTCTGGTCGGTGGTCGGACCGATCCTCAAGGAAGCGTCCGTCTCCGGTGCGTCCGAGAAGCCTGTCTTGCCCGCGAAGACGGCCGCCCCGTAGATTCCGGTCTGTGATTCCCTCCTATTCCCGTCGCGGGTTCCTTGGGACCGGTACGTTCGCCTTGGGGACTTTGGCGGCCAGGCCGCTGCTGGCGGCGGAGCCGTTTGCTCGGTCTTCCACCCCGAGGCTGCGGTTGGGCTTGGCCGCCTACGGATTCCGGGACCAGTTCAAGCCGGAGAAAAATGGCGAGCCTGCTCGGATGACGATGTACCGTTTCCTCGACTACTGCGTGGAACACCGCTGCGAGGGGGCGGAGCTGACGAGCTATTACTTTCCGCAGGCCGTTGATGACGCCGAGCTGCTGAATATCCGCCGTCATGCCCATCTGCGTGGAGTCACCATCTGCGGCACCGCGGTGGGCAACGACTTCTGCCATCCGCCGGGACCGAAGCGCGCGGAAACGATTGCCTCGGTGAAGGAATGGATCCGCCGGGCGGCGCTGCTTGGGGTCCCGCACATCCGCGTCTTCGCGGGCAACGTCCATGGAACCTCGGAGGAGGAAGCCATTCGGCTCACCATCGCAGCCCTGGAGGAGTGCGGTGAAGCGGCCGGGAAGGCGGGGATCTTCCTCGGCATCGAGAACCACGGCGGGATCGTGAAGGACTCCGCCAACCTGCTCCGGATCGTCCAGGCGGTGAAGAGCCCGTGGGTCGGCATCAACCTCGACACCGGGAATTTCTACTCCGAAGACCCCTATGCCGAACTCGCCCTGTGTGCCCCGTGGGCGGTCAACGTGCAGTTCAAGGGCAAGGTCCGCCCTGCCTCCCGGAAGACCGCCCACAAGGCGGACTACGCCCGGACGTTCAAGATCCTGAGGGAAGCCGGCTACCAGGGCTTCGTCACCCTCGAGTACGAGTTCCCGGAGGATCCGTTTGCGACGATTCCCAAGGTGCTCGACGAGATGCGGCCGTTCATGGGGTAGGAGAGGCTCCCGGAATCGGGGCGCGGCGTGCGGCGTCGAAGACTTCCTTCACCGGGACTCCCGCCATGGCCGCCACGCTGCGACACGATTCGAACTCCGGTGCCGCCTGAACCACCCGGCCGTCCAGGTGTCCCAGCTTCACCTTTACCGTGCCGAACGGCGTCTTCACGTCGACGAAGTCCCGGCGGAGCTTGCGGCGCTCGGCACGGGTCCTCCGGACTCCGAACGCGGTGGTCTCGGTCAGGAGAAGTTCGGTGAAGCGGTCGGCGTCGGCGGGTTCGCACAGCAGGGTGAGCAGGACTCCCGGCCGTTGCTTCTTCATCTGGACCGGCGTGTGGAAGGCATCCAACGCCCCCATCCGCAGCGACTTCTCCAGGACGTGTCCCAGGATCTCCGCCGAGACGTCGTCGAGGTTGGTCTCGAGTACCGTCACGGTGTCGGTCTCCCAGTCGTGTTCCACGGCGTCACCTTCGCTCAGGACCGCCCGGAGCACGTTCGGCCGGGTCTTGTTGTCCCGCGTGCCGAGGCCGTAGCCGACGCGGCTCGCGACCAAGCCGTCCATCGGACCGAAGGATTCCGCGAACTCCGCCAGGATCGCCGCCCCGGTGGGCGTGACCAGTTCGTGCGGTTCCTCGCACTGGCTCAAGCCGACACCGCGGGCGCCGAGGATTTCCAGGGTCGCCGCAGTCGGGATCGGGAAGCGACCGTGGGCGCAACGGACGAAGCCGGTGCCTTCCACCACGGGGCCGCTGCGCACGCGCGGACGTCCGAGCAGCTCGAGCGCGATCGCGGCGCCGACGATGTCCACGATGGAGTCCACGGCACCGACCTCATGGAAGTGGACCTTTTCCGGGGGCAAACCGTGGATCTTGCCTTCGGCCACGGCCACTCGGTGGAACATCGAGATCGATCGCTCCTTCACCCAGTCCGAGAGCGGGCTGCGGGAGATCAGTTCCCGGATTCCGGCGAAGTCGCGCGAATCCCCGTGATCGTGTCCATGGCCGTGGGCATCGGCGTGGGCGTGGGCGTGATCCTGATCGTGGGCATGATCATGGCCGGGTTCGGCGCAGGTGTGTCCGTCGGATTCGAGGTGGACGTCGAATTTGACCCCTTCGATGGACGACTTGTGCCGACGTTGGGCGTGGAGATGGAAGCCGCCGAGGCCGAGGAGATCCAGTTGCCGACGGAGTTCGGGGAAGGGAATCCCGAGGTCGAGCAGGGCTCCGAGGAACATGTCGCCGCTGATGCCGCTGAAGATGTCGAGGTGGAGCGTCCGCATGGGGGGACATTCGCATCGTCGGCGTCCGCGGGGAAAAGCAAAACCGCCGGGGACCTGGGGTCCACCGGCGGTTTGGATCGGATTGCAGACGGCTCAGTAGGCGGCCTGGGCGCCCTTGATGGAGCGCTTCTGCATCCAAGGCATCATCGAGCGGAGCTTGGCGCCCGTCTTCTCGATGGGGTGCTTCTCACCGGCGGCGAGCAGGGCGTTGTACTTCTTGTAGCCGCCCTTGTACTCGGCGACCCAATCCTTGGCGAACTTGCCGGACTGGATGTCCTTGAGCGCGGCCTTCATGCGCTTCTTGACCGAAGCGTCGATGATCTTGGGGCCGACGGTGACGTCGCCCCACTTCGCGGTCTCCGAGATCGAGAACCGCATGCCGGCGATGCCGGCCTCGTTCATGAGGTCGACGATCAGCTTCAGCTCATGCAGACACTCGAAGTAGGCCATCTCCGGGGAGTAGCCGGCCTCGACGAGCACCTCGAATCCAGCCTGCACCAGCGCGCTGGTGCCGCCGCAGAGGACGGTCTGTTCGCCGAAGAGATCCGTCTCGGTCTCCTCCTTGAAGGAGGTCTCGATGACGCCGGCGCGGGTGCCGCCGATGCCCTTGGCCCAGGCGAGCGCGATCTTCTTCGCGGTGCGGGTCGGGTTCTGGTGGACGGCGATCAGGCTGGGGACGCCCTTGCCCTCGGTGTACTGGCGGCGGACGATGTGTCCGGGGCCCTTCGGGGCGACCAGGATCACGTTCACGTCGGCCGGCGGGACGATCGTCTTGTAGTGGATCGAGAAGCCGTGGCTGAACAGCAGGGTCTTGCCCTTGGTCAGGTTGGGCGCGATGTCCTTCTCGTAGGCGGACGCCTGCTTGGTGTCCGGAAGGGCGATCATGATCACGTCGGCGCGCTTGACGGCGTCGGCGCTCGAGACGACCTCGAAGCCCTTTTCACGGGCGACCTTGATCGACTTGGACCCCTCGTAGAGTCCGATGATGACGTTGAGCCCCGATTCCTTGAGGTTCAGCGCATGGGCGTGGCCCTGGGAGCCGAAGCCGAGGACGGCGAGGGTTTTGTCTTTGAAGACGCTCAGGTCGGCGTCCTTGTCGGTGTAGACTTTAGCCATAGGTACGGAAACGAAAGCGCGAGCATGGCCATATTTTCATCCGACACAAGCCCCGGAGCGGTTCAGAACGTCGGGGCAGGGGGCGCGATGGGCGCAGAACCGCCCTCCATATGGCGGTTGCCTGCCCGTTCCCGGGCCTTGGAACAGGCCTTGAACAGCGGGGAACCGGTCCTCGCATTGGCCCCCATGCAGGACGTCACCGACCTCCCGTTCTGGCGGTTGCTTTCGCAGTATGGCGGTCCGGACATCTATTGGACCGAGTACAGCCGGGTGCATTCCACCAGCAACATCGACCGGGCGGTCCTCAAGGCGATCCAGGAGAACCCCACCGGCAGGCCGGCGATTGCACAACTGATCGGCAACGACGCCGAAGCGCTCGCCAAGGCGGCTTCGGAACTCCAGGGACATCCGGTGGTGGCGGTGGACCTCAACCTCGGATGCCCGGCGCCGGTGGTCTATCGCAAGTGCGCCGGCGGAGGACTCCTCCGCGAACCGGAACGCATCGACCGCATCCTCGGTGCCATGAGGCAGGCCGTCACCGACGTGGCCTTCACCGTGAAGACGCGCATCGGGTTCGACGACACAGAGGTGTTCGAGACGTTGCTGGAGATCGTCGCCCGCCATCGGGTCGACCTCCTGACCGTTCATGGTCGCACCGTCCGCGAGATGTACCGTTCGGAGGTCCGCTATGGGTTCATCCGTCGTGCGGTGGAGGCCTTGGGTTGTCCCGTGCTCGCCAACGGAAACGTCTATTCGCCTGGCCGAGCCGAACAGGTGCTTGCCGAAACCGGCGCGCGGGGACTGATGATCGGCCGCGGCTGCATTCGGAACCCATGGATCTTCGGGCAGATCCGGGAACATCGGGCCGGCCGCGGGTTCCGTCGCCCCACCGGACAGGAGGTCTTGGACTACGTCCGGAGACTCTACGAAGCGACCCAGCCGACGGCGGGTTTCCGAGAGCGGTTGCAGGTGGAGAAGATGAAGAAGTACATGAACTTCGTCGGGGACGGCATCGGCCCCGACTTCCTCCATCGGATCCGGCGGGCCACGACCCGGGACGAGTTCTTCACCGCCTGCAACGACCACCTGGACCACGAGCGGCCGATGGACCTCGTGCCCGTCCCGAACGTCGCTTCGGAAACGTCCGCGGAAACGTTGGAAGAGACGTGCGGCTGATCGGCTTGGAGGAATCGAGGTCCAACCGTGATCCGCGGCGGTAGCCGCAGGAAGTCGGTCGACCGGACGGCGTCAGTACGACAGCAGTTCGAGGAGTTGGGAACCCTTGTTGGTGAGTTCCCAGGATTCTTCGCGGCGGACCACGATCTTGCCGCAGGGATGGGCGGCGGCCACCGCGGGATTGACGGTCAAGAGGGCGTTTCGACGCGAGCCCTCGAGTTCTTTTCGGCTCCTCGGAGTCGCGTGGAGCGGGACTCCGTTGAAACCGAGGGCCAATTCCCATCCGGCGATGCCGTCGCGTTCGGCCTTGGGGTTGGGACGAACCGCGCCGCGGTTGCGCCGGACCCAGTCGGGATTCGGTTGGCGCAGCAACACCCGGCACAGCTCGGGTATCCCGCCCAGATGCCGCACGAGATCGTAGTCGGCACCGACCTTGGCCTGAATGCGGTAGACCTCCACGGGATCGATTCCCATCAGGTTGCGGCCGTTGAAGTCACCGTGATCGTTCCGAGTTCCCTTCAGGGCCGCGCGGTGCCATTCGGCATAGCGGGAATTGGCCATCAAGAGGATCTCGAAATGGAGATGGGCCCGGTCGGTGGTGATGCGTTGGCGGGTGTTGGAAGTCCGGCCCATGACACCCAGGACGTCGCCGGGCTGCATCGGGGTCCCGGCCTTGATCCCCGCCTTCACCGAGGCGAGGTGGGCATAGAGGGTGAAGACCTCCAACTGGTCGACCTTGTGCCGCACCACCACGTAGTTGCCGTAGTTCGAGAGGGACGGCTTGGTGTTCACATAGGCCACCACACCTTCGGCGGCGCAGCGGGCCGGATCGGTCGGTTCGCCACGCCGATCCCGGTCCAAGGGCCGGATGTCGACGCCTTCATGGAGCTGGAACCCGTCGGTCCGGACGCATCCAAACCGTCCGCTGGTCCAAGGCTTCCCCACGGTGCCGACGAAATAGCGTTCCTGTCCGCCATCCGGGTCGAGGACCGCACGGTTGGCGGTAGGCAGCTGGAACGGTTGGGCGAAAAGGCGACCGACTCCCGGGACCAGGAGCAGCGCCAGGAGGGCGATGCGTCTGAGGTTCACTAGGGCTGGGGCAGGAACGGGTCGAAGTCCCTCTTGAAGGTGCTGGAAGGCCTCTCGGACTCCTGCTTCTTCTGCTTCTTCGCCGCCTTTTCCGCGGCCTTCTTCGCCTTCATCTCATCCACCGGCTTGGGCTGGTTCTCCAGCTTGACGGCCACGTTGTTGAGACCCCGCACGAACCGTGTGGCCTCTTCCCGGTTCATGTCGGGGGTGAAGACCAGGAATCCCTTGTCCAGTTGGCGTCGGATGATCGGGGCGGCGATGAACCGTCCCATCACATTGGTGCCGTCCGACCAACGCGCAGCGACCACCAGGTGCTGGCCTTGGACGGCGAGAGAGTTCATCTGGAGCACCAGGCTGCCGTGGGCGGTGAACTCCAGGCCGATCATGAAGCCGTTGTCGCCCTGTTCGACGAGTTGGGCGCGCTTGATGTCCCGTTCGTCGAGGAAGGACTCACGGAGGACCGTCAATTCGGCCGGGTCGGATCGCCCGACCGTCGCCTTGCTGGTGCCGAGGCTGCCGGCTTCCGCAGCGCGGCCGGAGAAGTCCTTGGCTTCCCGATACACCCGCACCTGGGCCAGGTCCTTCTTTTCCGCCTTGCTTTGCTTCTCCGCGGGCGTCGAAGAGCATCCCGTCGCGAGCAGCCCCACTGCGGCCCACCCGAGGAGAAAGTGGTTGATGCAGCCGCTGGCACGACGCATCTTCCGACTCAAGACTTGCAACATTTGCGAAAGTAAATCTTAGCCATGGGACAACAATCCAACAAAATCCAGAAGCGCCGCCGCCGTTACGCCTACAACAAGCGTAAGAAGGAAACCGCGCGCGTCGCGAAGACCGCCAAGGCCAAGTAGGCCCGGCGGTTCCGTCCAAGGGCCACCCGCGAGGGTGGCCTTCGTCATTTGCGGCGACGGTTCGAAAACCTCCTTTCCCAACAGTTTGCCCCATGTCCTTTCCCACCCTCTATTGCGGCATCGGCGACGAGGCCGGCCAGTCGCTGGCCTCCCAGATCGAAGCCACCCGCGAACTGGGTTGGCGCCACATCGAGGCCCGGAACGTGACGGTCCCCGGGCATCCCAAGGCGAATCTCCACGACCTGACGGACGCGGCCTTCGACACCGCGGTCGGGATGCTGGAGGAAGCCGGCCTCTCCGTTTACTGCTTCGCCTCGACGATCGGCAACTGGGCGAAACGGATCGAGGACCCGTTCGAGATCACCCTGGCCGAGGTGGATCGGTGCATCCCGCGCATGCAGCGGCTTGGAACCCGTTTCGTCCGCATCATGAGCTACAAGGTGCGGGACGATGAGGATCAGATGGAGGCAGAACGTTTCCGCCGTCTGCGTGAGGTGACCCGCCGCTTCCTCGACGCCGGACTCCAACCGGTCCACGAGAACTGCATGAACTACGGCGGGATGAGTTGGAGGCACGCCCAACGCCTACTCGACGAGGTGCCCGGCCTCGCTTGGGTCTTCGACACCGCCAATCCCGTCTTCAACCTGGACCGTACCCGCCCGGAACCGATGCCCCGTCAGGATCCCTGGGAGTTCTGGACCCAAGTCCGCGACCGGAGCGTGCACATCCACATCAAGGACGCCCGCTGGAATACGGCGCGGGACGATGCCGACTACCACTGGCCGGGCGACGGCGACGGTGCGGTCCGTCGGATCCTCGCGGACGCGAAGGCGAGGGGATACACGGGTGCGTTGAGCATCGAACCCCACATGGTCGCGGTGTTCCACGACGTCCAGGCCAACGCCGGCGCGCAAGACGAAGCCCTGCGGACAAACTACGTCGAATACGGCCGTCGGTTGGTGAAGCTGGTCGGGGAGGTTTGAGATTCCGCCATGGTCGTGCGGAAGAGGCTTCTGATTGCGTGAAGTAGGGAGTTTTGGGCCTTTGCCTGCCGGTCCCGGGTGGCGGGCCGGACCCCCCGTTCAGGGGGAGTGTCAGAAGTCGTGGAACAGTTCCACGTTCGATGTGCCAACCGATCCCTTCGTGTCCTCCTTTCGGTTGAATTTCGCGGGAACGCTATCCGGTGGCGGCATCGGGAACGCGACATCGGGATCGACCGCGGCGGTCCGTGTGTTGGCGACGATCGGACTCCTGTTGCCGGTTCCCGCGCCCCACGTCGCGCTCGGGTTCCGGAGGATCACGTGTTCCTTCCCGGTTGCCGCCGAAAAGTCGGCGGTAGCTCCCATCGATTGGGGCTGTGCCGGCTGCGATTTTACCGTGGAAGGTTCGGGTTGCCTTGCAGGTGACATCCTGCCGGCTCCCTGGACGAGTTGCCCGAGGCTCCGGACGGCGTCCTTCAGAGCCTGCGTCTGTTCGGTGAGGTGGCCGATGGATTGGGTCGTCTCCTCGGTGGTGGCGGCGTTGTCCTGGGTGATCCGCTCCATCCGTCCCACCGACTGGTTGATCTGGGAGATGCCTTCGCTTTGCTCCTTCGAAGCCGCGGCGATCTGGGCCACCAGTTCGTCGACTTGGCGGACCTTCTCCAGAATGTCTTGGAGTCCTGCGGCGACCCGGTTGCTCAGGGACACGCCCCGTTCCGACTTCGCGATGGCGTCGCCGATCTTGGCCGACGTCTCCTTGGCCGCCGCGGCGCTGCGTTGCGCCAGGCTGCGAACCTCCTCGGCGACCACGGCGAAGCCGAGTCCCTGTTCCCCGGCCCGGGCGGCCTCGACGGCCGCATTGAGGGCGAGGATGTTGGTCTGGAAGGCGATCTCGTCGATGGTCCGGATGATCCGTGTGATGCTGTCGCCCGCGGCCTTGATCTCCTGCATGGCCTGGGACATCTGGGCCATGTCGCCCGCCCCCGAGTCAACCGCCGCACGGGCCTGCCCGGCGAGAGCCTTTGCGCTGCCCGCATGTTCCGAGTTGCGACGGGTCATGCTGGCCATCTCCTCCAAGGCGGCCGCCGTTTCCTCGAACGACGCAGCTTGGCTTGAAGCGCCGTCGGCGATAGCCCGGCTGGCCTCCTTGAGCTCCGCCGTCGCGGTGTCGAGGGTCTCCACCGTCGAACCGAGCTCGAGGGTCACCCGGTCTAGTGGACGCGCGATCGAACGGGCCAACGCGTACACCACGCCCAGGGTGGCGACGAGGGCCGCCAAGCCGATCAGGAGTCCCCGCAGGAGGGCGTCGGTTCCGGACTGCCGGATCCGGTCCAACGGAAAGCGCGCCTCGGCGATCCACGGCGTGCCCGTCTCACCGATCCGGATCGGGGCGTAGACCCGGTGGAGGTCGGCTCCAGTGGCCGGGTCGACTCCGGTCTCCGGGTGCAGGCGTCCTGCGGGGATGTCGTCAAGGAGCCTGGACAGCGATTCGGCAGGAATCCGCTTTCCGAATTCTGTGGACGCGGAGTCGGCCACCAGGGTCCCGGAGAAGGTCGCGATGCCGAGTTGGCCTTCGGAACTGGTTTCCTCGTCGAGCGCCAGTGTTTGGAAGGTCGACAGCGGAAGAAGGATGCCAGCGGCACCGACCACCTCTCCACCTGTACGGATCGGAACCGCCAGCGAAACCACGTCGTGATCGCGGTGGCCAAGGCGGATCCGGAAGGGCTCCGAGACGTGCTCGCGACCGTGCTTCAGAGCGTTCAGCAGGTAGTCACCTTTGCCGGCGACCTGATGGTCCGGAAGGACCGAGTTCGTGGCTTCGGCCCCGACACGGAACCAGAGCGGAACGAAACGGCCCGTCGAATCGTGTCCCGGCTTGTCCGCGAAATCCTTGTCCTTTCCGTCCAGCGCGTCCGGCTGCCAACCGGACCACACGGCCAGGAAATTTGTGTTGGCGGTCAAGACCTGCTTCAAGATGGAGCTGTAGAGGGATCGATCGTCCACCCAGGCCGTCTTCATCCCCTCCAAGGCTTGCGAAACGGTGCGGGCGGCGAGCAGGGCCTCATTGAGATGGCGCCCGGCTTCGAGCGCATGCCGCTGCGCGAATTGACCGGCATCCCGATAGGCGTTCTCGGTTGCCGAGTGGGATGCCTTCCGGGCCTCGACACCGACGATGGCGGTGATGGCGACAAGCAATATCCCGCCGATGGCGAGATTCATCCGCAGACCGAGTCCGAGTCGATTCATCCAACGCCCTATCGGTCCAGACACGGTTGTCCTTGAGCCCGGGATAGGGTGTTCCACATCGGGTGGATCCCTGATGCAGGACGGCGGGAACCGCCGTTGGCCGGCCTGTTCAAAGGGGCTTGGTGTGGCCGCCGTCGCCGCCTACCTTCCGCGCCTCATGAAGCGACAGGGGAAAGTGTTTCTGGTGGGTGCCGGACCCGGTGATGCCGGACTGATCACGGTTCGGGGTGCCGAGGTGCTCGGCACCGCCGACGTGGTGGTCTATGACGCCTTGGTCAATCCAGCGCTGCTGGCGCTGGCGCCGTCCACGGCGGAACGGATCTTCGGCGGCAAGCGTGCCGCCGCACACGCCATTCCCCAGGAGGAACTGAACAAGCTGCTGGTCGAGAAGGCGAAGGCCGGGGCCACGGTGGTCCGACTCAAGGGCGGCGATCCGTACGTCTTCGGCCGGGGAGGGGAGGAGGCGCTCGAGCTGGCGGACGCCGGAGTGGCCTTCGAGGTCGTGCCAGGAGTCTCGTCGGTGACCGCGGCGTTGAACTACGCGGGCATCCCGCTCACCCACCGCGACCACTGTTCCAGCTTCACCGTGCTGACCGGACACGAGGATCCGACCAAGCCGGATTCCGCGGTGGACCTCGGGCTGTTGGCGCGCATGCCCGGGACCAAGGTGGTCCTCATGGGCGTCGAACGTATCGACGAAATCGCCCGGCGCCTGGTCGAAGGCGGCGCGTCGGCGAAGACCCCGGCCGCCATGATCCAATGGGGCACGACCGGCCGACAGAAGTCGGTCTCCGCCACGCTCGGAACGATCGGCGAGGCCGCCCGCAAGGCCGGGATCACCACTCCGGCGATCACCGTGATCGGCGACGTGGTGTCGGAGCGGAAGCGTCTCAACTGGTTCGAGACGCGAACCCTACATGGGCGTCGGGTGGTGGTGACCCGGACCCGTGAGCAGGCGTCGCAGGTCTCCGTCCAATTCCGTGAACTCGGAGCCGAGGTGCTCGAGATCCCGACCATCCGCATTGCTCCGCCGGTGGACATGGATCCCTTGGTCGAGTGCATCTCCGGTATCGGCGAGTACGACTGGCTGGTCTTCACGAGTCCAAACGGCGTGGTGACTTTCTTCGACTACTTCTTCAAGGCCTTCAAGGACGTGCGGGACATCGGCAACGTCCGGATCGCGGCCGTCGGGCCGGCAACCGCGGCGAAGGTCGCGGAATTCCACCTGAACGTGGATGCGATGCCGTCGGAATACGTGGCGTCCAAGGTGGCTGCGGCCATCGGCGCCGTGGAGACGATCGAGAATCTCCGATTCCTGATCGTGCGGGCCGAAGTGGCGACGCCGGAGTTGCCCCGGATGCTGGAGGAGAAGGGCGGCATCGTGGACGCCATCGCCTGTTACCGGACCATTCCCGAGACCGAAGACCTCAACGGTTCCGCGGCGTCCCTCGCCGAATCCGGTGCCGACTGGGTCACGTTCACCAGCGCCTCGACGGTCGAGAACTTCCACGGCCGGTTCGACCTGACGGAGCTGCGGCGTCGGTTTCCGGGACTGAAAACGGCGAGCATCGGGCCCGAGACCAGCAAGGCATTGAAGGCCCTTGGGATCGCGCCCGACGTGGAAGCCCGGGAGCACAACATCCCCGGACTCGTCTCCGCAGTCCGCAAGGCGGCAGGAGTCCGCTGAAGCCGGCGGTTCTTGAGGTCTTGAGCGGTTTCCTTGCAACCATCGCCTTCGGCCGGCATTTCACCGGTTGCGCCGAGGCTGGCCACTGCCAGAATCCATCGAACTTTTTCATCCTATGTCCAAACCGACCATCACTGCCTACCTGAAGCCCTGGTGTGGCTGGAGCGCGGGCGTCCGCGCCGTTTTCAAGAAGTACGATCTCGCCTTCGAGGAGAAGGACATCATCAACGTCCCCGAGAACTTCGATGAGATGGTCCGCAAGACCGGCCAGACGAAGCAGCCCACGGTCGAGATCAACGGCCGTTTGTTGGCGGATGTCAGCGGCGAGGAAGTCGAGGCGTGGATGCTCCAGAACGGGGTGGTCTCGGAGAACGGAGTTGTCCCCGAGGTTCCCATCAATCAGCCGTGTGCCCATGAGATGCCCCAGGCGCAGGCGGCTCCGATGACCTTCAAGCGCTGAGGCCGGTACCATCGGTTTCCACCATCCATGACAGCCCGCCACCCCCGGTGCCTCCCGTCGCCGGGGGTGTTCCGTTTCTTCTCCCTGATTGCGGCGCTGTTGCTCGCCGGATCGATGTCCCTGTCCGCACAGGAGTCGCCGACCTTCGTCGACACCCTGGACTTCATCCGACGTTCCCTCGACGAGCATGGCGACTTCCGGAACCTCGCCGGTGGCGGCCGCGTTCAGCAGAAGCTGACCGAGGTTTTGGGGCGCCGGTTCCGTGTCCGCAGGATCCTCTCCGACGGCACGCCGGGCGGGCCGGAGATCCGTGGTGCCACCGAGTTTTCGCTCGCCGAGCTCGACCCTGAAGCCACCCATGTACGGATCACCTTCATCGGCGACCGCATGGCCTACGCGGTTTGGCTGGCCGACGTCGGCAAGGGGGCCGGTGTCCGCGAGTGGCGCGCCGGCAATGAGGATCTCGGCGCCGCGAACCGTCCCTACGGTTGGTTTGCCGTGGATTCGGAGGAGTTGGCCCAATCCGTGGTCCGGGCGGTGAACCACTGCATCGCGCTGGCCGGCGGGAAGGCGCGGCCATCGGTGGACCGCTTCTTCGGCGCTCCGAGCCAAAGCCGGGCTGTGCCGACCTCGCCGATTACCGGCGAGGTCCATCATGTGGTGTCGCTGGAGGATGCGGAGAAGCTGGTTCGTCGGAAGATTCGCAGTGATCCCGCGGTTTTTCCCCAGATCACGGCTAGAACGCCCGGTAAGTCGGGTTGGGCAGCGGTTCCGTGGCCGGGTCGGCCCCTGTTGGTCACCCTTCCGGGGACAGGATCCGGGTTCGAGACCAACTACCTGGACGCCGTGCGTTTCGACGGGACGCTGGCCGGGAAAGGCAACGCCATCGCGCTGTTGTTGGAAGTGGTCCCGGATTTCATCTCCGCAGGTGTATCCGGACTCCGGGACGGACCGTTGCCGTGCGAGTTGGTCCAACTGCCTCTGAACGCGGGACAGCTCAGTCCGCTGGCGCAACAGATTGGGGAGGGCGCTCAGGTTCGGCTCTGGAGTTCCATTGGGGACGGTTGGCCCGATGAAGAAGGCGGGTTCGTCTGGTTGGCCAGGTCCCGGGAGGGCGCCCGTGAATGGAGGGTGGCCGCGCATTCCATGAAGCGCTTCCGCGAGTACGGACCGGACGCGGCTCGGGCGGCCGCGACCGAGCTCGGCCTCAAGCTCGCGGATCCGGTCGTGGACCTGCTGAAGTCCAGGGCCAAGGCCGCCAGGAAGGCCATGAAGGAGGATCGCTGACCGGTGTCCAGATATAGCCGTGGCCAAGTTGGTGCAACTTGCCGATTCCTAGGCTTCCATCCTGGCCACCACTGCTTCCAGAACGTCTGACGGGCCGATTCTTTTCAGGCAGGCGAGCTTCTCGGAGATCCGGCAGCGATCGCTCATGCAGGGAGCGCAGGGAAGGGCGCGGACGCGGAGGACGTTGGATGACTGGCCGTAAGGGCCGGTGCGTTCCGGGGCTGTTGGCCCGAAGAGGGCAACCACAGGTCGGCCCAAGGCGACTGCCACATGCATCGGGCCGGTGTCATTGGTGACCAACAGTCGGACGCGCCGAAGTCCTTCGATCATCCCGGGCAAGCTCAGGCGTCCGGTGAGGTCGAGGATCCGACCCGTTCCATCGGCGCGCACGATCGCCTCTCCCAGCGCCGTTTCATCCGGGCCTCCAAAGATGGCAATCCGCACCGAAGGCAGCCGTTCCTGGAGGTCTTTGGCCAATCGGCTCCAACTCTCGATGGGCCAACGCTTGTTTTCCCAACGGGCGCCCGGCTGGAGGCTGATCCAGTCTCCTTCAGAAAGTTGCGGGAATAGCCGCTGGATCTCGGCGACGCCGGCAGGGCGAGGTGGCAGCCATTCGAACGGTTGGTGGATGTCCCACCTGAGATGCTGGGCCACCGTGAGATACCAGTCCACGGCGTGGGTGGACGACGAGGGGCGGGAAACCGACTCACCATGGAACAAGGGGGCGAATTCCCGCCAGTCCCCGACGCCGACAAACCGACGTGCACCGCAGGCGCGACCCACCAGGGCCGATCGGGCGAGTCCCTGGAGGTCGAGGACGAGGTCATACCGTTCGGACCGGAGTCCGGACACCTCGCGGAGGATTTGGGCGAAACCGAGAGGGCGACCCCAGGCTTTGCGGTCGAAGGGGATGATCCGATGGATGTCCGGATCCTCTTGCAGCAGGGGTACCAGATTCTTGTGAAGCCACCAGTCGACGCGGGCATCCGGATGATGTCGCCGCAGGTGCCGTAGGACCGGCAAGGCGTGGATCACGTCGCCGAGCGAGCTTGGCTTGAGGACCAGGACCTTCACAGGCGTCGAGCCGCTTGTTTGGGACCCAGCGTGGGGGGGCGGGCTGGGGCTTTACTTGCCCGTGGCGAGGCGATCGGCGAGGCGCTGGGGGAGACCGGCCTGCATGATCTTCTTCTGGGCGGTCGCGATGTCATAGTCCAGGCGCCGCAGTTCGACGGTCTGGGTCGGCATGTCGTACACGACGTAGGCCGCACGGGGGTCGTTGTCCCGAGGTTGGCCGACGCTGCCCACGTTGATGAAGTACTTACGACCCGGCTCGATCTTGAGCTTGGAATACTGGCCGCCACGGACTGCGGTATCCCGAATGAAGGCAACCGGGACGTGCGTGTGGCCGAAGAAGCAGAGCTGGGTGTTCTGATAGGTGAAGCTGGCCGCGGCCTCCAGCTTCTCGAAGACGTAACCCCAGCGCTGGGGACCATCGAGGGTCGCATGGACGATCGAGAAGTTGGCCACCAGGCGGAAATACTTCAGGTCGCGCAGCCACTTGCGGTCATCCGGAGTCAACTGCGAGCGGCTCCAAGCCACGGCCTCGGCGGCGGCATCGTTGAATCCTTCCGGATCCTCATCCAAGCCGATGTACTCGTCGTGGTTGCCCTTGACCGTCGGGATGTTCATCCCGCGGACGATGTCGAGGCACTCCTTCGGGTTGGCACCGTAGCCGACGACATCCCCCAGACACACGACATGGGTGCAGTTCTGTTCCTTGATGTCGGCAAGCACCCGTTGGAATCCTTCCAGATTCGCGTGGATGTCGGCTATGATGGCGTACCTCATTCTGTCTACTGCACGATCTCGAATCCCCGGAACCCTCCGGAGCCGGCAGACCAGTTAACTTGTTCGTCGCGGATCATCGGTCCCAGACCGCTTTCCCGGATCGCAATTCTGAACGCTTCCAGTTCGTCCCGACTGCCTTCCGCGATGAGTTCGACCCTGCCATCCAGCAGGTTCCGAACCGTTCCAGCGACTT
The DNA here is from genome assembly GCA_945860685.1 of Akkermansia muciniphila. GTDB lineage: Bacteria > Verrucomicrobiota > Verrucomicrobiia > Limisphaerales > UBA9464 > SXXZ01. Next base: position 11,794 of record CAMASJ010000003.1, on the reverse strand, counting down.
CGAAGCCGGTTGCCAGATTTCGGGTCTGGTACCGGAAACCCACCCCTTGGACACGTCCGAAGTACCAGATGTGCATTCGGAAGCGGTTCATCATCGTCAACGCCGCAACTACGGCCGGACCGGATTTCTCCGGCTCAGCAAAGGCAAAAGCTTATCCACACCCTCCGGAGGGGGCGCAAACAGTTATTTCCAGTGACTTTACCTCGGCAGGAGCCGGTAGCGGATCGCCCGGACCGCATTCCGGCTCGCTGCCTCTTGATGCTCTGCGCGGTCCGCGTCAGGCTGAGGCGTGATTTCCACGCTGCGTGCACCGTTCGCACTCCTGCTCTCTGTCGGACTCTTGTCCTCGCCCCTGACGCTCCAGGTTTCGGCGGCGGAAACCAGCCTCGCTCGGGTTGTTTCGTTGGCATTGTCCGCAAACGATAAAGAGGTGCGGTGCGATGTGCTTCGTGGTTTGGAGGCGGCGGTGCGTGGCCGGACTGGATTGGCGACGCCGGAGGGATGGGAGGCTTTGGAGGAAGCGGTTGGCCAAGGAGGAGATGCCGAGTCGCTGGCCTTGGTTCGTAGTCTGGGGGTGGCGTTTGGCAGCCGGCGCGCGCTCGATTCCTTGCGGGCCACCGCCGCCGACTCCGCCGCGTCCCCGGCGGACCGCAATGCCGCCTTGGCCGCCTTGCTCCGCACCCGGGACGCCTCTTTGGCGGGGCTTCTCTTGAAGTTGGCCTCGGATTCCGCGACCCGGGTGGCGGCGGTGCGCGGCTTGGCCGGATTCGACGCCCCAGGAACCCCGGAGACACTCCTGAAGCTCTTTTCTGGGATTCCCCCGGTGGAGCAGCGGGAAGTGCTGAACGCGCTGGCCTCCCGACCCAGCTACGCCCGCCCCCTGCTGGAGGCCGTGCGTTCCGGAATCGTCCCCAGAACGGCTCTGACCGCGGACCTCGTCCGTCAGCTGCGATCGCTGAAGGACGACAAGTTGGCGGCGAATCTCACGGAGATCTGGGGAGTGGTGAAGGAGACCAGCCCCGACATGACCGCGGAGATCGAGCGGGTGAAGCGGGTCTATTGGGCCGGTGGTTCGACGCCCGGCGACGCCTCCCGGGGACGTGTGGTCTTCAACCAGGTTTGCGCCCAATGCCATCATCTGTTCGATTTCGGGGGCCAGATCGGACCTGACATCACGGGCGCCAACCGCGGCGACCTGGACTACCTCCTGCAGAACATCCTCTTCCCGAATGCGGTGATCCCAAACGAGTACCGGGCCTCCACCGTGGAGTTGAAGGATGAGCGGGTTCTCACCGGACTGGTCCGGTCGCAGGATGCCAATTCCGTGGTGGTGCAGACCGCGACCGAGGTGCTGACGCTGCCGAGGGCTGAGGTGGTGAAGATCACCGGCTCGGAGATCTCCATGATGCCGGAAGGCCTGGTCGCCGGATTGAGCGAAACCCAAATCCGGGACCTGCTCTACTATCTCGGCCGTCCCGGACAGGTGCCGCTTCCCGGCAACGCCAAGTAGCCGAATAGGACCGGGCCTTCGCCCGAGCAGTCGGATCAGGCCAACAGGATGGCCTTGCAGGCCTTCTCCAGCTTCTTCATCTGGGCTGCCGACTTCGCCTCAATGTAGCAGCGGATAAGGGGCTCTGTACCGCTGGCGCGGAAGGCCACCCATTCGCGGTTCGGCAGCAGGAACTTGAAGCCATCGGTGGTGATGAATTTCTCCACCTTGAGGTTGCCGACCTTCTCCAGGCCTCCAGCGAGACGGGTCAACAACGCCTCCTTCTTGTCTGCCGGAATCGCCACGTTGATCCGGGTGGTGTGGAACTCGCCGGTCTTCTTCTCCAACTCCGCGAGGATCTTCATGAGCGGCTTCCGCTCGGTGGCCACCAGTTCCGCCATGAGCAGGCACGCGAGGATGCCGTCCTTCTCCGGCACATGCCCCTTCACGCTGAGCCCTCCCGACTCCTCGCCACCCACGATGATCGGGCCGGATTCCATCAAGGCACCGATGTACTTGAAGCCGACCGGAGTTTCGTGGAGCTCGACACCCAACAACTCGGCGACGGCGTCGACCTGATGGCTGGTCGGCACGGTGCGGACCACGCCGCCGGTCCAACCACGGTTTTTCTTTAGGTGGTACAGAGCCAGGGCGAGGATCTGGTTCGGGGTGAGCCAGGTTCCGTCCCGGTCCACGATGCCGAATCGGTCCGCATCGCCGTCGAGGCCCAATCCCAGGGTCGCTTTCCCGCCTAGGATGGCCTTGCGCGCCTCTTCCATGCCCTCGGCATTGGGCTCCGGATGGTGACCGCCGAAGCTGGGATTCAGTTCGTCATGGAACCGGAGCACCTTCGCTCCGCCGTCTTCCTCGAGCAGGGTGTCGAGGTAGCCACGGCCGGTTCCGTACATCAGTTCCACCGCGATCTTCATGCGGGCCTTGCGGATCACGTCGAAGTCGATGAGACGTCGCACCTGCTTCAGGTAGGACGGCATCGGATCGAAGGTCCTGCATTCGAAGGTGCCGACCACCGCCGACTTGAAGGTCCACCCCCCTTCCTGATGTCCGCGGATGGCCGCCTCGATCTTCTTGGTGACCTCAGGCGGCGCGGCGGCGCCGTTGGACACGCTGAACTTCAATCCCTGGTATTCCGCCGGATTGTGGCTGGCGGTCATGTTGATGCCGCCGATGGCCTTCCGGGCGCGGATGGTGTGGGCGATGACCGGGGTCGGAGCGTCCCGCTGGCAGAGCAGGGGAATCAAGCCGTTGGCGGCCAGCACCTCGGCCACGGCGAGGGAGAATTCGCGGCCGAGAAATCGGGTGTCATGCCCGATGACGACCTCGGGCTTGCGCCCATGGATCGCGGACGCCGGATCGGCCAACTCCGCCTTGAGGTAGTCGGCAATGCCCTGTGCCGCGAACCGGACGTTCTCGAAGGTGAAGTCGCGCGCGATGAGGCCGCGCCAACCGGAGGTGCCAAACTTGATCGACGTCATGCAGGGAGTCTTCCGGAATACCCCGAGGAAGCGCAAGCAACCTGGATCGGGCGCGGCGGCCGCCCCTGTCCTTCAGCGGGCGCTTCCCGACCTGGCCGACTTGGTGAGGGCGTCCAGGTGCTCGGTCTCGGCGCATTCGTCGCCGATCCATGAATGGATGCCGAGAACCCAGAAGGAAACGATGACGACGGCGGCGGCGAAGATGAGGATGGAAGCGGTCATGTGTCGGACCCCGGCGTTGCGGCACCATGCCGACCCGACGAGGGTTTAGCCTTACTAAAGCGGCGTCCTCGGCGCGGCTTCCCGGAAGTTGGCTTCGAATGCCCGGATCTTGTTTTGTCGGGGTGCTATTTCTTTGCGGGTTTCTTCGCAGGTTCCGGCTTGGGAAACAGCGCCGGGAAGGATTCCGCATGGCGCCAGAGCAGGAATCCGGTGAGCCCGGCGACCACGGCGGCGGGGATCCAATTCGCCTGATGCACCAGCGTGTGGAAGAGCACGATGTTGACCACCACCGGACCGCAGAGCGTCAGGGCCAGCGGAACCCGCCGCAGGAGCAGCAGGAGACCGGCGGCCACTTCCAGTCCATGCACCACCCAGAGCACGTGTGTGGATTCGAGAAGGCGCAGGAATTCGCCACCCTTGCCGCCTGGTGTGGGGAGGTGGAGAAAGTTGTGGAATCCGTTGACGCCGAAGACGAGGAGGGCGCCGCCGAGTCCGATTCGGGCCAGGAAGGTGAGGAACTTCATTTTCAGTCGGGTTGGAGGATGGGAGGGGGAGGGATTCCCGCCCGGACGCATGGATAGCAGTCGGAAGCGGGCCGCGCCTGTGGAAAAGGGCGGTCTGGCTTCCTGTAAGTGAAACAGGGCCAATCATCGCTCCGCCGACCGACGGCGATGGCTAGAGAACCCGTACGAGTTTCTGGATGGTGGCTCGCCCACCGATCTCGATCTTCACGGAATCCCCCTCTTTCCGACAGACCAGTTGGCTTCCCAAAGGGGACTGGGGCGTGATCACCATGACCTCGGCGCCTTCGAAGACCACCTCGGTGCCGCCCGCCCTGGAGCAGATGAAGTAGCAGGAGGTCTCCTTGCGATGGGACACCTCGACGAAGGCTCCGACATCGATGGGCAGTCCACTGGAGAAGTCGCGGGGTTCCATCGCGCCGATCGTATGAATCGAGAACTCGATCTCCGCGGCTTGGCGGGATTGGCCGCGTGCGAGGTAGGAAGCCTCGAGGCCGCGTGTGTCATACTTGTTCTCCGCCTTGCTCTGTTCGTGGGTGGCTTCGAAGCGGGCGACCGTTGCCGCCTTGAAATACAGGGCGAGGTCGGCGGAGAGCTTCTCGACGATCGCTTGGAGCAGGGCCTTCTTGTTCACGGTAATGACGGGCGCGGATTGAACGGGGATTGGCAACCACTGGGAACCTCAAATCCGTCCACGGAATCTTTCTCGTCCTGCCGGTGCCATATCGACATCCTTCCTCAAATGAGCACACGTGACGCCGAATCCACGATGGCGGTCTTCCTCGACCTCGAGAACATCGCACTCGGTGCGCGCGACGCGCACTTCCCGCGATTCGACATCCAGAAGGTCTTGGAGCGCCTGCTGCTCAAGGGTCACATCGTGGTGAAGAAGGCCTACTGCGACTTCGACCGCTACAAGGAGTTCAAGCGGGACCTCCATGAGGCGGCGTTCGAGCTCATCGAGATTCCGCACGTCCGCCAGTCCGGCAAGAATTCGGCGGACATCCGCATGGTCGTGGACGCCCTCGACCTCTGCTACACCAAGGGGCATGTGGACACCTTCGTCATCCTGAGCGGCGACTCGGACTTCTCCCCGCTGGTCAGCAAACTTCGCGAGAACGACAAGACGGTCATTGGTGTCGGGGTCAAGAACTCCACCTCGGACCTGTTCATCAACAACTGCGACACCTTCATCTACTACGACGACCTCGTGCGTACGGCACCGACCCGGGTTCGGGCGCGCGCGAAGACCACGGCGACGGCTTCACCTTCTTCCTCTTCCTCGGCTTCCAAGGCCCCCGCAAGCGGTGCCGGTTCCTCGGTTGCCGCCGCCGGCGATGCCAAGGCCCTGTCGTTGGACAAGACCCTCGACCTGGTGGTCGAGACCATCGAGGACATGGCGGATGAACGCGACGAGGACGAGTTGATCTGGGGCTCGATGGTCAAGCAGGCGATCCAGCGTCGGAAACCCGGGTTCAGCGAACGGCCGCATGGATTCCGTTCATTCAACGACCTGTTGAAGGAGGCGGAGAAGCGGGGCTTGATCGACCTTGAGGCCGACGCCAAGTCCGGCGGCTACATCGTCCGCCCGGTGGACTGATCTGCGACGGTCGCCGTGTCGGTCAACGTCGTGGCCCCCATTCCGGGCGCCAGCGAGGCCGCCGTACGGAAATCCCCCGCCAGGCGTGACTTGGCATAGGTCAAGGCCAGAAGGGAAAAGGTGGCGCCAACCACCAACGTCATCACCAGGAAGCCCTTGAAATCGAGGCCTCCTCGAAGTCCTCCCAGGGTGAACAGGAGGAGCAGGACCAGCCACGGCCCAACGATGACGATGAGGAACGGTTCCTGACGAAGTTGTGTTCTTCGCGTCGATGCGCCGATCCAGAGTCCGAAGTGGGCCAGTGCGAGCGAGTCCAAGACAAGGAATCCGCATCGGCCGGTCATGCTGAGCAGCCATTCGAGCGAATCCGCATTCTGGAGGGCGTCGCCGGATAGGACCCAAACCGTGATTCCGGCGTCGAGGACGAGAACAGTCAGGATCGGCTTCAGGTAATTCCGGCGCAGCGCGAGCAGGTGTTCCTGCACATGGCGACGATCATCGATGGGCAGCGTCAGCAGGAGTTCCATCGCGCCGGAACGTCGGGCATCGAAAAGGGACCTCTGGGCGTCGTTGGAAAGGCACGCCTTCAGGTGCAGGTGGAGCAGGATCGACATCGCCACCCATGCCGGGAACTCGAAGAAATCGGATCCAAAGGCGAGTCCGATCCCCGCCCAACCCACGAGGATCACGCCGCCGCCGATCCAAGGATTCCAGCCTTTCCAGCGCGAGCGCAGGTGCGGCCACGTAAAGGGAATCGTATCGAGGATTTCCCTGCGCGCGTCGCCGGAGGTCATTGTCCGGGAGCGGATGAAGGTCCGGAGGCGTTTGATGAGACCCGGTTTTCCCGCGGCCTCCGGACGGTCCTTCCACGCGTGACGAAGCCGGCGTTGGGTCGCGAAAAGGAGTCCGACGGAAGTCGCCGTGAGTGTAGCGACTCCAGCGAGATAGCCCATGCTCCAACCTTGGAAGACCTGGGGCATGGAGAAGGCCAGGGTGGTTCCGGGACTCAGCAGGAAAAGCGGTGCGACCAGCAGACGCACGGACGGACCGTCGAATCCCTTTTCCAAAAGCACCGCCTGCAGGATGCCTCCGATGGCGGGGCACCCACCGGCGAGGAGGAGCGTGAAGGCCACGGACCGGGTCTGCACCTGTTGGAACCCGCCTCGGAACGTGGAAAGAAAAAGCGACAGCGACAAGGACCACGCCAAGGTGAGCATCAGGGCCAACGAGGCCCGCAGGTAATCCATTCCGCTGATGCCGCCGCACAGCATCGGCAGGCCGAGGACGGGAAGGATGGCGAGGAGGCTGTACACGGAGGAAAGGGAACCTGCGGCCAGCTTTCCCGCGAGGACGTCGGATGGGCGGAGATCGGTGAGGAAGAGCAGACCTAGGGTCCCTTCACGGATCTCGCCGCTGATGGAGTCCGAGACCAGCAATGTACCGGCGCCCAGTGCGACCGCAAAAGCGGTCCAAAAAAGCCCAACGAAGAGTGCCAGTCCGAGCTCACGAGGAGCCACGAGGCCGACGACCTTCACGATGAACGCCGCGACGGCAAGGGCCAGGCCGGCGGCGGCACATCGGCCCCAGAACGTCTGGCCTCTTCTGGAGGCGAGCCGGAGTTCGCGGTTGGCGACCGGAAGGCGTTCCATGCGCTCAAAGCCTGGCTGGATCGACGACCACGTGGCGGACCTTCTCCCGCTTCCAGGTGTAGGTGATGTGGATCCGGCCATCCTTCGACTGGATCACCGCCGGGTAGCTGAGTTCGCCCGGATTCCGGTCCAGGGCCCCGTTTCCGGCCGCGGAGGTGGACTCGAGGTTCTGGACGTGCTTCCAGTCTTTGCCGTCCCTGGAAACGGCGATGCCGATGGTGGCGCGGTTGCCGGCATCCGGATTGTAGACCAGAAGGGCGCGTCCGTCCTGCAGCATCACCGCGTCGATGCCGCTGTTCGGATTGGGTAGGGAGGTCTTCGCGACCGGTGTCCAGGTCCGGCCACCGTCGCGACTCCAGGTCTCGGCCACGACCTTCTGGCGGGTGCGCAGCAGGGCCTGGATCCGGTCCGGCGCCCACGCAAGCAGGGTCGGTTGGATGGCGCCCCAGTCGTTGGTGCCATTGAGGGCCGGGGTCCGCGACCATTCCGTGAAGGGCGGACGGCTCCATTCCATGTGGACCCGCCAACCGGCGTCCTCCGAGCTCGAACCGAAGAGCCAGGTGCCGTCGGCAAGCCGGATGGGCTTGTTGCGAACCGGGCCGACCAGGCCGTAGGGAAGCCGGGTGCTTTTACTCCAGGTCTTGCCGCCGTCCTTGGAGAACTTGTGGCGTCCCCACCAGGCGTCGGGGCTTGGTCCGACCTTGTAGAAGAGGTGGAGGGGACCGGACGGTTCCTGGACGAGGACCGGGTTCCAACAGGCATACTGTGGAGCGCCCGAATCTTCGTTTCCGCGGGCCACCTCGACCGGAGTCTCCCAGCGTCCACCCTCCAAGGACGCGTACCAGATGACCACGTCCTTCGCCCGCTCCGCCGTTCCGCCGAACCAGGCCGCTGCAATGCCCGTCGACGTCTCCACGATGGTCGATGCGTGGGAGGATCGGGTCGGTGGGGAATCCGCGACGAACGAGTTCCCGACGATGGCATCTGCGGACACGATGGCCGGGATCAATCCCAGCCAGGCCAGGAATCGCGAACGGGGATGAGGCATGCGGGAGGTCTACGGCTTCTGGTCGGAAAACCCAAACAAGAACCGGCGCACCGCTGAATCCATGCGGAAGTGCCCCTCCCGCTTAGGCGCCAAGCCGGGAAACGAGCGAAAGCGAGGCGCAGTTGCCGTGGTGGAAATGACGGACTCCAACAGCCCTTTTCCTTGAGAACCCTGGTCCTGTTCGCCTTTGGCAGCTTTGCGTTTCTGTTGGGCGCCCCACGCTTCCTTGGAATTGCTTCGGATCAGGGATCATTGATCCGGCTGAGGACCATCGAGTCGGCGTCGAATTCCACCAAACCGGACTCTGCCCGCAATTCGGCGATCAGCACTGCATCCTGCTCACCACCCATTCCCCTGCGGCCCCCTTCCTCGCCGGGAACCGCGAAATCATACCGTAGGATTCTCCAGTCGTTGGAACCCTCCAGACCCGCACCACGCCGGTTGCCGCTGATCCGGATTCCGGCGCCGCGGCCCCTGCCGGTGGGGTCCGTGCCTCGGACTTCTGTGGTTTTGACCCGGGTCTCGAAACGATATCTTCCTGGAGGCAGGGCCAATCGGGCCCTCCAGGATCCATAGGATCCCGGGCCGGAAACCTCGATCCTTAGGATCCGCCTGCCGTCGACCTTCCCGTCTGTGAACTCGACGTCGTCACCTTCCTGGCTGGTGGTCCAGGACCGCACCGGGCTATGGCCATCCGCGTTGAACGCTATCGCATGGGGAGTCTGGTAGGCGTCGCCGTTGAAGGAGGCCATCCGCGAGCGGATGCGGTCCCGCGTGTTCTCGATGGCGGACAGGATGCGCTGACGTTCCTCGTGTCGCCGTTCCTTCTCGTAGGCCTGAACCAACCGCGTCCGCGCACGATCGAACACCTCGTCGACGAAGCCGGCGTTGTAGACGGTGTTGGTCAATTCCCGCATGCGGGCCACCAACCGTGCGGACATGCCCTCCAGTCCGAAAAGACCCGAGGCCACGACGCCGTTGAAGCGGGGCGAGAAGCCGCTCCTTGGATTTCGCCAGAGCTGATCCATTCCATGCGGCATGAAGACCAGGCGGCCTGAGGTTGGATCGTTGTAGATCCGGTAGTTGTTGCGCTGGCGGGCATAGCCGTCCCAGTCGTCGATCAGCACCTGGATCGCGGTGTAGGAGATGAACCGGTCGATGTCGACAATGCCGACAAGTCGATCCAGACGTCGGTCCCTGTCAGGCTCCCTGAGCGCGTCCCTCAATTGCTCGAGGTCGGCCCAGTCCGGTTCACCTTCGCCGGAGGCGCGACGCAGGTTCCCGTCGATGTCCTGGGAGAATTCGCCATCGTAGAAGTTGCCCTTTGAGCTGCCGAAATGCTGCTTCAGGAAGGGCTTGTCCCATCCGCCCTTGACCACGTAGAGACCCAGCCTCCTGCCGTTGACATGGACGAATCCGTGGGTTGCGCGGGGGGTTGGCACACCGCTGTTCAGGTACATCTCGGAGGCGAGCAACTCGTCCATGCGGCCGGCATCCTGGACCGAGTTGTTGAGGTGGAGCTTCCGGTGGCCGAAGCAGGTCTGGCCGTCCTGGACCTTGCCGAAGTTCAGCGTCAGGGCCGGATTCTGGTCGAAATGCCGGAAGCTGCCGGCTGCTCCCTTGAGGTGGATCGCGACGTTGGTCCAAATGTGCCCACCGGCCCGAACGGTGCAGATCGCTTCGGGACGTTCCGAAGTGAACGGCCCTGCGGCCCCACGCAGCTTGGCCATCTCGCCGCGGGACAGTTGGATCTCCCAGGTCAGGATCGGGCCGTCGAAGAGTTCCTCCCGCCGGATGCCAGCGGCCCGCAGTGCCGAGGCCGTCGACATCGACATCGCCAACACCAGCCAAAGCCAACGAAGGGACAGGAAGGCGGTCGCAGCGGCGGGGGACATCCATGGATGGATGCGAACCGTCCGAGGATGTTCAAGTCGGGATGTCATCTGCAGAAAACCACCCGGGGAGCCAGCGGTTGGTTTCGGAAGGCGGACGGTATTACGCCGTCGTGGACGGGGTGGTTCGAAACAAAAGAGCCCCGGCTTCCACCGGGGCTCTCTTTCGATCTCAGGCGACGGCCTCTTCGCCCTCGAGGAAGCCATGGAGCTGCCTCAGTCGGGTCGGATGACGCATCTTCCTCAAGGCCTTGGCCTCGATCTGACGGATGCGCTCGCGGGTCACCTTGAACTGCTTGCCGACCTCCTCAAGCGTCCGGCTGTAGCCGTCGAGCAGGCCGAACCGGAGTTCCAGCACCTTCCGCTCGCGTTCTGTCAGGGAGTCCAGGACGTCCGCCAGCTTCGCCTTCAGCAGGCTGTAGCTGGTCATGTCCGACGGGTTCTCCGCGGACTTGTCCTCGATGAAGTCGCCGAAGTTGGTGTCGTCGGAGTCACCCACCGGGCTCTGCAGGGAGATCGGCTGCTGGGCCATCTTGAGGACGGCACGAACACGGTCGACCGGCATCTGCATCTCGTCCGCGATCTCCTCCGGGGTCGGTTCGCGGCCGAAGTCCTGGATCAGCTGCTTCTGCACCCGCATCAGCTTGTTGATCGTCTCGATCATGTGGACCGGGATGCGGATGGTCCGCGCCTGGTCGGCGATCGAGCGGGTGATCGCCTGACGGATCCACCATGTCGCGTAGGTGGAGAACTTGTAGCCGCGGCGGTACTCGAACTTCTCCACCGCCTTCATCAGGCCCATGTTGCCCTCCTGGATGAGGTCGAGGAAGGAGAGGCCGCGGTTCGTGTACTTCTTGGCGATCGAGATCACCAGGCGCAGGTTGGCCTCGACCATCTCGGTCTTCGCCTGCAGCGCCTTGCGTTCAAAATGCTTCAACTGGCTGAAGGCCTCGATGTAGCCCGCCACTGTCATGCGGACGAACTCCTCCAGCGCTTTGATCTTCCGCTCTTCGGCATGGATGATCGCCTGCGCTTGGGCGGACCGCTTCTGGGGCTCCAACTCGTGGATGGAACGCCGTGAGATCTGGAACTTCTCGTGGATGTTCTCGGCCACGAGGGACATTTCCTCGATGACCTTCTGCTTGTAGTAGAACTTGGGGAAGGAGCGCTGGAGCTTCTCGTCCAGCTTCTTGAATTCCACGCCCATCTTCTCGTGCTTGGTCTTGGAGGCCGGTTCCTGAAGCCCGCGCCAGTACTCGTCCACCTGCTGGTCGATGGCGCGGACATCCTTCACCAGCTTTCGGAGCGCCTTGAGATGCTCCTCACGGACCTCGATCTTTTTGTCGACGATCACCCGGTCGAAACGCTCCTTGGGAGGTTCCGAGATCAGCTTCTCGGCCAGTGCGATGTGTTCCTTCGCCGAGAATCCGAACGAGTAGATGATCCGCTTCACCTCGTTCTCGTTGTCCTCGATCCGCTTGGAGATCTCGACTTCCTGCTCGCGGGTCAGCAGCGGGACCTGGCCCATCTGCTTGAGGTACATCCGGACCGGATCGTCGAGAATGTCGAGCCGAGACTTGTCCTCCTCCTCTTCCTGTTCGACGTTTTTGGGACGGTCCACCTCGGCCTGGTCGACGATCTCGATCTCGAGGTTGCGCAGCTTGATGTACACCTCGTCCATCTCCTCGGGGGACATGGGGGTGTCGGCAAGCGCGTCACCGATGTCGCTGTGGGTCAGGTAGCCCTGCTCCTGGGACTGCCGGACCAGTTCCTTGATCTTCTCGGTGATATCAACGCCGGAGGCGTTCTTGATCGTGCCGATGGCGGAGGGCAGGCCGTCGCCCTCCCCGGAAGCGATCTGTGCGAGTTGGGCTGGGCTG
>CAMASJ010000002.1 GCA_945860685.1 Akkermansia muciniphila | reverse complement strand
GGGGACCGTAGACCGCGGAGCCGGGGCCCTTGACGATGTCCATCGCCTCCACGCCGTTGAAGCTCGCGAGCACCGAGTTGCGGCTGTAGATGGTCCGCTGGCCATTCTGGTAGATCTCAGAGAGGTCGCCGCGAATGACAGGGACGTTCGCGAGGCCGTAGCGGGAGGGCGTGTAGACGCCGGGCGAGTACTGGTTGAAGTCCGTGGCGCGGGAAATGGCGCGGGCCTCCATCTGGGCCTTCGTCACCAGGGACACCGACCGCGGCGTATCAAGGATGCTCCGGTCGTCGCCCATCACGGACTCGACGGGGCGGGCGGTCGGAAGGACCGTTTCCTCCAAGGGCAGGCCCTCGACAACCACCTTGTCGAGCACGTTGGTCGATCCGGGAGTGGCCTCCTGTGCCTGTGCGGCCAGGAACGGGACGAGGGCGAGGGTGGCGACGCCACCGATACGGCCCGGAAGCCAGAAAGGAGGTTTCATAAGTTCGGACGGATTAGTTGGGTTGTTTGAGTGCGACGGGGGTCAGGCGCCGCAATGCCCCCAAGGCATCCGGCGTGCCAAACCTCCCGCGGATTCTTCGGCAGTTCCGGCGCCCTACTGAAGACCGATTCTTTCCACCTTCACCCCGCCGGGTTTCAGAACGGGCGCCGGTTACCCGTTTTCCTCGGCTTCTGCGCAAAATCGGGCGAGTGGCCTTCCGCGGCACGACGCGCTGTAGATGAGGCGGATTGCTGGATGAACGAAGGATGCAGGCAGGAGATTCAGCGTCGGCTCGGCGCTGGGGCGGTGAGGGGCGTCCGGGGGTGGGTGGCGGTATTTGGCCATGCTGGGCACGCGTGTGTCCCGTGGCACAGGACGGCCCTGATCCAGAAGCGACAGGGGTCGGCGGTCCACGGGCATTCGGAGGGTGAATGGGCCGAAGGCGGGGCCATGGAACATCCTCTGCTTTCTGCTCCTAGGATGGCCCAGACCCCGAAACGTCCGACCCCCGAGGATGAGGTGTTCATGAAGTCGCTGGCCGACTTCGCGCACCGCGAGTTGGCGACGGATCGGCGTTCGCCGTTTGCGTCGGACGTGGTGGAGACGTCGACCGGGAAGCTCGTGATGCGTCGGCTGAACGGCGTGCGGATCGAGAACGACCCGTCGAGCCACGCCGAGGTGCGGGTGATGCGGGCCGCCTGCAAGAAGCTCAAGACCACCAGCCTCAAGGGCCACACGCTGTACACCACCTGCGAGCCGTGTCCGATGTGCATGGCCATGGCACTGTGGGCCGGGATCGACCGGGTCGTGTTCGGATCGACCATCTCGGACGCCTCGCGCCACTGCGCGCAGATCTACGTCCCCGCCAAGACGCTCCAGCGGAAGTCCGACATGGACTGCGAGGTCGTGGGCCCGGTGCTCCGCAAGGAGTGCGTCGCCCTGTTCGAGGATCCGCGGATGCTTTCCGCGATGGCGCTGTGGAAGAAGTCCCGTGGCGGGAAACCGGCCAAGCCCGCGCGCCGCGCATCCGGATCCTGACACCCCGTCCGCCCCTTTCGTCCATGACCAACGCCGACCTCGTCGCACTCGCGGAGCTCCTGCCCGCCGAACGGATCGTCACCGCCCCCGCGCAGCTCGAGACCCTGAGCCGCGACTTCTACTGGTACTCTCCCATCCTGAAACGGGACCTCTCGGACCGCCTGGCCGAAGTGGTCGTGCAGGCGCGGGACGTGGAGGACGTGAAGGCGATCATCCGGTTCGCCTTCGGCCGCCGCATCCCCCTCACCCTGCGCGGGGCCGGCACGGGAAACTACGGGCAATGCATCCCGACCCATGGCGGCATCGTGCTGGACCTGGCGGCGTTGGACAGGATCCACGGCATCTCGCCGGACGGCGTCGCAGTCTGCGACCCGGCGGCCCGCCTGGCCTCGATCGAGAACGCCGCGCGCCAGGTCGGCTGGGAGCTGCGCTGCTATCCGAGCACGTTCGTGAAGGCCGGCGTCGCCGGCTTCTGTGCGGGCGGTTCCGGCGGCATCGGCAGCATCACCTGGGGCGGCCTGCGCGAGAACGGGACGGTCCACGCGCTCACCATCCTCACCATGGAGGCCGAGCCCCGTGAGATCCGCCTCGCGGGACCCGACATCTTCCGGATCCTCCACGCCTGGGGCACCAACGGGGTGATCGTGCAGGTGGAGCTGCGCCTGGCGCCGCGGACCAACTGGGCGCAGCTGGCGGTGGCGCATCCGGAGTTCCCGGCCTCGTTCGACTTCGTCGAGGCGATCGCCAAGAACGATTCCTTCAAGAAGCGCCTCACCTCTTGTTTCGAATGGCCGTTGCCGTCCCATTTCACCCCGCTGCAGAAGTGGGTTCCGAAGGGCCGTGCGCTGGCCTTCTTCGAGGTGGCGGACGACCAGCTCCAACGGCTGGCCGACGCCGCGAAGAACGGGGGCGGCGAGGTCTGCTTCGTGGCCCCCTACACGGAACCGCGTCGCGGGACCCTGCTGAGCGACTACACGTGGAACCACACGACGCTGTGGGCGTTGAAGGGGGATCCCTCCCTGACCTACCTCCAGTGCGGCTTCTCCGCCACCGAGGCCCGCAGCCAGATCCGTCGGCTCAAGGCGCGGTTCGGCGACGACTTCCTGATGCACGTCGAGTTCGTCCGTTGGGACAACGTGGTCACCCCCGGCTCCATCCCGGTCATCCGCTACAGCACCGACGAGCGTCTCCGGGAGATGATCACGTTCTGCGAGGGCATCGGCGTGAGCGTGGCCAACCCGCACGTGAACTTCCTGGAGGGTTCGGGGCGTTGGCGGCCGGACGACGCCAAGCTGGTGGCCAAGCAGGAGTACGATCCCCGCGGCCTGCTGAACCCGGGCAAGATGCGCGGGTTCGCCGCGAGCCTCGAGGGGGTGTCCGGCAACGCGCCGCTGGAAGCCGCCGCCTGACGAACCCGAACCGACCCACGAACCCGTGAAGACCTGGATCCCGCCGGAACGATTCCTCCCCTACCTGACCTGGAAGCAGGTGGACGCCCTGCCGCGGGACCGCACGCTGCTGGTGCTGCCGACGGCGGCGATCGAGCAGCACGGCCACCACCTGCCGCTCGCGACCGACACGCTGCTCAACAACCTGCTCCTGGGACATGCGTTGAGGAAGGTGCCGGCGGACCTGCCGATCTACGCCTTGGCGCCCGTGTGCTACGGCAAGAGCAACGAGCACGTGGGCTTCCCGGGGACGCTGAGCGTGGGGCGGGACACCTTCGCCGCGGTGCTGAGGGACCTCGCGCGCAGCCTCGTGGCGGCGGGCTTCAAGCGGCTGGTCTTCTTCAACAGCCACGGCGGGAACCATTCCCTGCTCGACGTGATGGCGCGGGACCTCCGGGACGAGTTCGGGATGCGGACGTTCTGCCTCTTCGGAGGAGGCGCGGCGAGCGGACTCGACCCGCAGGAGGCCGCGTATGGCTTCCATGCCGGCGAGGTCGAGACGTCGCTGCTGCTCCACGCCACGCCCGAGCTGGTCCACACGGACCGGTACACCGTGAACTACATCGCCCGTCTCGGCGACCCGGGCGTGCTCAAGCCGGAGTTCGCCTCGGCCACCTTCTCCTGGCTCACCCGGGACATCGCGCCGAGCGGCGTGATGGGCGACCCCACGCCGTCCTCCGCGGAGAAGGGCGAACGGTGGTGCGACGAGATGAGCTCCCGCGTCGCCGCGGCGCTGCAGGAGATGTATGCCTTCCGCGAGATCCTCGAACGCTGACCGGCGGCGGTCCCGGACGACGGCGGTCCGCCGCCGTCCGCATTCCTCTTCCGGGGTGCGCGTGGACCTCGGCGACGGCGTGACGGTGGAACGCGGCGTCCGCCTGCGCCTGCCCGACGCCACCGAGCTGGTCTCCGACCACTACCGACCCGCTGTTGCTGGACCGCTGCCGACCCTGCTCGTGCGGCAGCCCTACGGACGCGCCGTCGCGACGACCGTGGTGTACGCACAACCCAACTGGTTCGCGGCGCGGGGCTACAACGTCGTGATCCAGGACGTCCGGGGCCGCGGCGACAGCACAGGCCATTTCGTCCCGTTCGTGCACGAGGGCGGCGACGGCGCGGCCACGATCGACTGGCTTGCGGGGCGTCCGGAGTGCGACGGGCGCGTGGGCATGTACGGGTTCAGCTACCAGGGGATGACCCAGTTGCTGGCGGCCGCGGAACAGCCCGAGGCGTTGCGGTGCATCACGCCGGCGCAGACCGCGGGAGACCTCCACAACGGCTGGTTCTACCACCATGGCGCCTTCCGGCTCGCCTCGGGGATGGGATGGGCCGCGCAGATGCTGAAGGCGGACGCCCGACGCCTGCGGCTGCGCAAGGCCAGCGACGCACTCGAGTCCGCGTGGACGAACCTCGGGGCGTTGTACGCGTCCACACCCTACGGCGGCGCGCCGGTCCTCACGGCCCGCGGACTTCCCCGATACGCCCGCGACTGGATGGAGCACCGCGAACCGGGTCCGTTCTGGAGGCGGCAGGACATCTCCGGACGCGAGGCCAGCATCCGGGTGCCGGCGCTGCACGTCTGGGGCTGGTTCGACACATACCTGCACGGCAGCGAACTGCTCTACCGCGCGCTTTGCGAAGGGGCGGATCCGGCGGTGCGCGGAAGCCAATACCTGATCGCGGGTCCGTGGACGCACATCCCCTGGGGACGCCATGCCGGCGAGGCCGACCACGGGCCGGCCGCGGAGCTGGACACGGACGCGATCCTGCTCCGTTGGTTCAACCACTGGCTGAAGGGCTCGGGTGACTTCGCGGCCGAGCCGCGGGTGCGGTCCTTCGTGCTCGGGGCCAACCGCTGGGAGACGGCCGACCGCTGGCCGTTCGACGGCGACGGCGGCACGGAGACGACGCTGTTCCTCGGATCCGGCGGACGCGCGAACTCCACCCGTGGAGACGGGGTGCTGGCCGAAACGCCGTCGCCGGACGGCGCAACTCGCGACCAGTTCGTGTACGAGCCCGAGGTGCCGGTCGGCGGACCGGGTCCGGGCGGTGCGTCGGGCTGCTTCAACCAGACCCGGGCCGATGCGATGAACAACGTGGTCGTGTACACCGGACCGGTGCTCGAACGGCCGGTACACGTGCGGGGATGCCCACGCGTACGGCTCTTCGCCACCAGTCTCCGGGCCCACGCGGACCTCTTCGCGAAGCTGGTCCGGGTGAGGCCGGACGGACGTTCCGAGAACGTGACCCACGGCATCGCGCGCAGCGGCCGGCTGTTCGGTGGGAAGGCGGGCGGATTCCAGGCGGACACGGTGATGGAATGGGCCTTCCCGCTGGAGCCGACGGACTGCGTGTTCGGGTCGGGGGACCGTATCCGGCTCGTCGTCGCCGGCAGCGCGTTCCCGCTCTACGACCGCAATCCCGGCTCCGACGTCCCTCCGCATCAGGCGACCTCGTGGGACTGGCTCCAGAACCAGCAGCAGGTCGTCCACGACGCGGGCCATCCGTCGGCGCTCGTGCTTCCCACCGTGAGGCCAACATGAAGGACACCGACACCGGACAACCGCCGTTCATCACGCTCGGGAACGTGGCCAAGCGCTGGTCCAACGGCGTGACGGTGCTCGACGGCATCCGGCTCGAGGCGGCGCGGGGCGACTTCATCTCCCTGATCGGACCGAGCGGATGCGGCAAGTCGACGTTGCTGCGGCTGCTGTCCGGTCTCACGCCGATCAGCGAGGGCACGGTGACCATCGACGGCATGGCGCCGGTCGCGGCGCGGGAGATCATGTCGTTCATTTTCCAAGACGCGACGCTCCTGCCGTGGCGGACGGTGCAGGGCAACGTCGAGCTGGGCCTGGAACTGGCCGGCAACACCACCGCCGCGGCGCGGCGCGAGGCCTGCGAGGGGCTGCTCCGGTTGGTGGGGCTTTCGGACGTGGCCGGGCACTATCCGCGGCAGCTCAGCGGCGGCATGAAGATGCGGGTCTCGATCGCGCGGGCGCTGGCGACGCGTCCGAAGCTGCTGCTGATGGACGAGCCCTTCGGCGCGCTCGACGAGATGACCCGGGACTTCCTCAACGAGGAGGTGCTGCGGCTGCGCGAGGTGGACCGGTTCACGACCTTCTTCGTCACCCACAGCGTCGCGGAGGCGGTGTTCCTCTCGACGCGGATCCTGGTGATGAGCGCCAAGCCCGGACGCGTCGCCCGGGAGATCGCCGTCCCGTTCCCGTTTCCCCGCACCTCGGCGCTGCGGAGCGCCCCGGAGTTCCTGGAGCGCGTGGGCGAGGTCAGCGCCGCGCTGCGCACCGTGAAGGGAGCCCATTGAAACCCCGGACACCGATCCCATGAAGAAGCTCCTGAAGGAGGCCGCCTGGCCCGCCGCCGTTTTCCTGGCCGTACTCGCGCTCTGGCAGGGCGCCTGCACCGTCTTCCGGATCCCGCCCTACGTGCTGCCGTCGCCGCCGCAGGTCTTCGCCACGGTGGTGGAACGCCATGCGAACCTCGTCGCCGCCTTCCGCATCACCGCCGTCGAGGCCGTCGGCGGCTACCTCATGAGCATCGTCGTCGGCGTCCTCGTCGCGCTCGTCTTCGCCCAGAGCCCGGTGGTGCGACGCTCCCTGTTTCCCTACACCATCCTGCTCCAGACCGTGCCCATCGTGGCCGTCGCGCCGCTCATCCTGATGTGGTTCAAGTCGGGTGCCTCGAGCGTGATGCTGGTGGCGTTCATCATCTGCGTCTTCCCGATCATCGCCAACACGACCCAGGGGCTGATCAGCGTGCCGCGCAACCTCGTGGACCTCTTCGCCATGGCGAACGCCTCCCGCGCCAGCCAGCTGCTGAAACTCCGCCTGCCCCACGCCTTGCCGTCCCTGTTCGTCGGGCTGCGCATCTCCGCCGGACTCTCGGTCATCGGCGCGATCACCGGCGAGCTGTTCGCCAGCTCCAACGCGGTCGGCGAAGGCGGCCTCGGCTACTCGATCACCTACGCCAACAGCCAGCTCCAGACCGACTACCTCTTCGCGCTGGTCATCACCACCAGCGTGATGGGCTGCCTCTTCTTCTTCACCGTCACCGGACTCGAATGGCTCTGCCTCCGCCACTGGCACGAGTCGGCGATGAAGGTGGATGCGGACTGAACCCATGAACCTCCCACGCCTCCACCTCCGCACGGCCGCGCTGCTGCCGTCGCTGCTGCTCGCCCTGGCCGCCTCCCTCCGTTGCCTCGGTGCGCAGCCGGCATCGAAGCGCGAACCGGCGTCGGTCCCGGTGCCCGTCACCTTCCAGCTCGACTGGAAGCCCAACGCCCAGTTCGCAGGCATCCTCCTCGCGAAGGAACGCGGCTGGTACCGGGAGGCCGGCATCGACCTCTCCATCCGGCCCATCCCGCCCGACGAATCGGTCGTCCGCAGCGTCGTCACCAACCGCCTCTGGCTCGGCTGCGCCGAGAGCGGCGTCCTGCTCCCCGCCCGCGCCCGCGGGGAACCGATCCAGGTGGTCGGCACCATGCTCCAGGGTTCCCCGATGTGCCTCATCAGCCTCCGGTCCGCCCGGCTCCGCCGGCCCTCGGACCTGCGTGGACGCCGCATCGGGGTCCATGCGGACGGCAACGACGCGATCGACTTCGTGCTGCGCCCGGCCGGGCTGGACCGGACCTCGGTGCGGGTGGAGGTGATGCCCTACGACACCACGCCGTTGCTGGAGGGCCGCTTCGACGCCGTGCAGGGGTACTCCGTGGACGAGGCGATCGAGCTCCGGCTGGCCGGACACGACGTCGACCTGATGTTCTTCCACGACCACGGCTACGCGGCGTACGCGCAGGTCTATTTCACCTAGGAGGCGATGCTGGCGGAGCGGCCCGACCTGGTGCGGCGGTTCCTCGAGGTGTCCGCCCGCGGTTGGAAGGCGGCCGCCCGCGAGCGGGACGCCGTGGTGTCGATCATCCTCGCCGGCGGGATCCGCGACACGGACCGGATCCACCAGCGGAAGGCGCTCGACGCTCTGGTCCCGCTGCTGACCCGCGAGGGCGGCCGCAACAGCCACGGACGGATGCGGAAGGCGACCTGGGAGAAGGCCGTGGACGACTTCAACGCGCTCCCGACGGTGGCAAGGAAGATCACGGTGGACGAACTGGTCCGCTTCGAGTTCCAGCGCTGATCGGAGCGATGCAGAGGGATTGGCACGCAAGGCCGCGAAGCCGCAGTGAACGGGAAGGAAGTCGAGGTTCTCCCGTCGTGGAACAGTATGCCGGCTTGTGTTCGCTGATTCGGTCCCGGATCCGGTGCACCGTTGAAGTCCTGGCGTGTTCGCGTGAGGTCGGTCCTCGCACCCATCCAATCGTTGACTGAGCCGTTCCGTGGGCTTCCCGAGCACCGGGTCAGGGACGGCGGGCGCAGGATTCAGTGAAGTCCACCGCGCGGGCGGCGACGGAACGCCAGTCCAGTTCCCGGGCCACCCGTGCGGAGGCGGCGAGTCCCCAGGCGCGCCGGGTCTCCCGGGGGAGTTCTAGCGTCTCCAGAAGCACACGGGAGAAGCCGGCGCCGTCCCATCCGGAGAACCGCAGGGCGGGCTCGCCGGCGAAGTAGCGACCGAGGTTCTCGAGCGGCGTGCTGACACAGGGGATGCCGCATCCGAGATATTCCACCGCCTTCGCGACGAACGCGCAGTGGACCCCCTGCGAGGCCTCGTAGGGCACGATCCCGACGGTCGCCGACCGGAGTTCCCGGGCCACCTCGCCATACGGGATGAACCCCGTGGTCTCCAACCGCACGCCGGAGGCCGCCGAGCGGACGTCTGCGACAAAGCGCGCCAGCGCCGGCGTCTCCCGTCCCACGAACCGGAAACGCACCTCGGGTCGCACGGCGTGCACCCCCAGCACCGCCTGGCGGGCGATCGGTCCCAGGTGATGCTGGTCGAAGGAGCCATGCATCACGACCGAAGGCGCCGGATCGAGATCGGGGGAATCCTCCGCGGCCGGAGTGAACAGCCGGGAATCGTAGCCGTACTGGATCGCACACACCTTGGACGCGGGATAGCCGGTGGCGATGAAGCGTTCGGCCAACGGCGTGGAGACGGTCATCACGCCCTCCGCCCGGAGCCTTCGGGGCATCGACATCTCGAAGCGGTTCAGCGCGGAGACGAACCCGGTCCGCGTGAACGGAGCGGGCCACGTCTCCATGAACCCGGTGAGGTAGTCCAGGAAGTTGAGCACGATCGGGACGCCCCAGCGCCGGCGCAGGTTGCCGGCGGCGACGCCGGAGATCGTGTGCTGTGCGAGGACCACGTCGAAGCGGCCCGAGCCGGGTGATGCCTGTTCGAGTCCGCGGCGGACCCGTTCGGCATGTCGGGTCAGCGCGGTCGGGTACAGGAGGTACTTGAGGTTGCGCAGGCGGGTGTAGCGTCCCATTTCCCAGGAGGTGAACGGGTGGACCCGGACACCGAAACGGCGGGCGACGGCGGTGGCGTCGGGGAAGTCGGGACAAAGGAGGTGGACCTCGTGTCCGCGTCGGACGAACTCCTCCACGAGGTAGGGCGCCTCGGCGGAGCCGCCGCCGCTGGGCGGGTGGAAGGGCTCATGGGTCAGGAACGCGACGCGCATGGCGGATGGGGATCCTGGGCTTTCCTGACGTGCCGGTTCCGGCTCAGGCCTGTTCCCGCAGGAAGCGGGTGAGGATGGCCGACGCCTTCTCGAGGGACTTCACCTCCACCCATTCGTCCTCGGTGTGGGCCTGGGCGATGTCCCCGGGGCCGAACACCACCGCGGGCGTGCCGGCGGCGGAAAGCGGGGCGGCGTCGGTGAAGTAGTGGACGCCGATGGTCTTCCTGCGGCCCGCGGCCCGGGTCAACGCGGCGACCAGCGGCAGTTCCGGGTCGGTGTCGAGCGGTTCGCACGGGGCGGTCCGGAGGTTGTCGAAGCCCGCCTTCAGGCGGTGCCGACGCAGCAGGGCCGTGATCTCCCGACGGACACCGGCCTCGGTCTCGCCCGGCAGGGTGCGGCGGTCGATGGCGATGACGCAGTCGGCCGGCACGATGTTGGGCTGCCGACCGCCGGCGATGCGCCCGACGTTGACCGTGGGGCGGCCGAGCCTGGGATGCGGCTTCCGCGAGGCGAGTTCCTTGGCGTAGTCCTCCTCGAGGGCGAGGACGATGCGGGCCATGTCGACCACGGCGTTGCGTCCGAGGTGTGGCGTCGCGCCATGGGCCGCCCGACCCACGGAACGGAGCTGCAGCCAGACGTCCCCCTTGTGGGCCGTGACCACCTCGAGTCCGGTCGGCTCGCCGACGATCGCGAGGTCCGCACGTCCACCGGTCCGCGCGAAATGCCGGGAACCGAGCTGCATGTTCTCTTCGTCGGCGAGGCCGATGAAGACGATCTCGGTGTCCCGCGGCCGCAGGCCGGACGCGGCGAGGTCGAGGAGCGCCTGGAAGTAGGCGGCCACCGAACCCTTGGTGTCGCAGGCGCCGCGGCCGTGGATCCGGCCGGCGACGACACGCGGACGGAGCTGCCCGGACAAGGCGGGTTCGCCGACCGTGTCGAGATGGGGCGCGAGGAAGAGGCGCCGGCGGGGACGTCCGGCGGGGATCATGCGGACGACGAGGTTCTCACGGCCCGGCGCGACGTTCTGTCGTTCCACGTCCAAGCCCGCCTTGGAGGCGAGGTCGGCGAGGTGTGCAGCGACTCGGTGTTCCCCGGTCAGCTCCGGATCCTGGAGGAAGGCGGGATTGACGCTCGGCAAGGCGATCAGGTCGCAGAGCAGGCGGACGATGGGAGCCGATGCAGGCACGGTGAGTGGACGATACACCGGCTGTGGGACAATTCGAATCCGGAAACGGGATTTGCACCCAGGACGGCACCTCCACCGTCCGAGCCGCCCTTCACGCGGGACTTCAGGAGGAATCGGGAGTTTCCAAGCGCCCCGGATGGATCTACACACCGGTGTCCGGTCTCCCCGCTCGAGGAGTGGAAATGCGGATTCCTCGCGTGATCAGCCGGTGATCACCTTGCGCGCCTTGCGATACAGCCTCGCGAGGAAGCTGTTGGAATATTCGGGGCGGCCAACGAGGTCCTGGCCGCCATCGCCGGAGCCGCGACCGGTCGAACGACCGCATTGGGGACAGAAGGTGTAGTACCGTGCAACCGGATCGCCACAAGCCCGACACACACGGAACAGATCGCGCCCGCATTGCTGGCAGTTGCGGCAATCCAATGCATTGAGCGCTTCGCAATGATCGCAAAGTGTGGCGTTGGGCATGATGGGCGGGGCCCCCTTGTCCCGGCGGGATCAATATCCGCGGAGGTGAAATGGAACCAGACGCGGTGCCGCAGACTAGATTATTTACCGGGGTCATAAAGACCGTCTCGCAGCGGGCGTCCCGTTGCCAGAAGTAATTTCCCCGGCTCTTTCAGGCCGACTACACGCGGCGCCTGACTCAGGGACGCAATCGGAGGTCGTTGGCATCCTTGGGGATCGGGTGTCGTGCGACCTTGCCCCCGGGCCAGCGCACCTCGACCGCCTCCGTGTCCTCGGGTCGTCCCAGCACCGTCGTGGGGTCGTCGCACGATAGGTAGCCCGCCCCGAGATGGAGTTCGCGCCATGGACCCGTCTTCCCGCCGCCGAGCACGCGGACCGCGGCACCGATGGCGGCGGGGTTTCCGGCAGGCCCTTCCAGACGGACCCGCAGACCCGGTTTGCCGCCGACATTGCGCCAGAGGGTCGTCGCCGCGCCGTTCTGTCCCACGGCGAGATCGATCCGGCCGTCCGCGTCGAAGTCCGCGACGGCCGCGCCACGGCCATCCCCATGGACCGCCACGCCGCTCAGGAAGTCGGCCCGGAAGCCACCCGAGCCGTTCCCACGGAGCCAAAGCCCCCGGCCGGCATCGCTGCGTTCGGCGAACGGATGCGCGGTGGAGTCGTTCTGCGCGAGGAAGAGGTCGTCGTGACCGTCGCCGTCGTAGTCGGCCACGCAGAGCCCCTGGACGGTGGACCACTGGGCCGCCGCCGGAAGCGGCCGGACCTCGAAGCGGTCGCCGCGGTTGAGCAGCACCACCGACTCCTGGGTGTCGATCTCAAGCCGGATTGCCCGGGTGGCCAAATCCCCGAACAGCGACGGCACCGAGGAGGTCGAGTAGGCACGGTACGAGGTCACGGCGTCGCGCACCGCGGGGAACAGGGCGGTCATCATCATGAACTCCCGTTCCGGCCGGTCGACCTTGTCGACCGGATCGTGCCAGGCCTCGACCAGGTCGTTGCCGCCGCCGGATCCGAAGTGACCGGCGTAGAGGCGTCGCGGGGAAGCCGTCGTCCCGACCTGGCGACGGTTGGTTCCCTCGTTGCCGAGGACGACATCGAGCCGGCCGTCCTCGTCGAAGTCACCGGCGGTCACCGACGACCAGGCGCCGCGGAGGCCGCCGCCGCGGTTCCACTCGAAGCGCGGCTCCCACGGCTTCAGGCGACCCGCCTCGTTGCGGAAGAACCGTGGGGCGCCCCAGTCGACCGCGACCACGAGATCCGGCCGGCCGTCTCCGTCGAGGTCGGTGAAGCAGGCCGCGGTGGCCATTCCGAGGGACCCGAGGCGTTCGGCGACGACGAGGCGTCCGCCTTGGTTGCGGAGCAGGAGCGACGGGTCCGACTCCGGATATCTGCCCGGCACGGTGCGGGAGCCCACGAAGACCTCCAGTTCGCCGTCGCCGTCGACATCCGCCGCCGCCAGCGGGCCGGTGCCGAAGGCGCTTCCGACGAGCATCTCGCCGCTCCGTCCGCTCGCCGGGTCGTACAGCCGCAACGCGCCGCCGTTGGTCAGGCCGTCCTCGAAGTTGGACACCCCGGCGACGAGCGCGCCGTTCAACGGAAGGAGCGCGGTGAGATCGCGGCCGGTGGGCTTCTGGAACGGAGGACGGTCCATCGCGCTGAAACCGCCGCGCCCGTCGTTGAGGAAGGCGGCCGGACGACCGCCGCGTCCCGCTCCGACGACGAGGTCCGGATGGCCGTTCCCGTCGAGATCCGTCCATGTCACCCCGGGGCCCGATTGCGAAAGCCGCATCGGCAGCGTGGGTTGGCGCGCGAAGTCGTCGAACGGCTCGTCGACATGGACATGGCCCAAACGCGCCGAGACGTCTTCGAAGGTCGGCCTGGCCGGCTCTGGGTTCTTCAGGGCCGGGGGCAACGGCACGCCGGCGACCACGGTGACGGCGGAGCCGGCGGCGACACCCGACAGCGATTCCACGGCGCCACCGGGCCAGCGGACCTCGATGTCCACCTTCGTGGCGGTGCCGGTGGCGAAAGTCCTCCCGGGCGCGTCCCCACCCAGGTAGCGGCCACCGGCGAAGACCTCCGTGGTCTGGGCGGGAAGCCCAGCCGCACGGACGGTGATGCGTGCACCGATGCCGGCACTGTTGGGGGAGGGTCCGCGCAGCCCGATCCGGACTCGAGGCGCGGTGGAGTTGTTGCGGTACAATCCCGGGGCGTCCGAGAGGTCGTTCATGACCACATCGAGGTCGCCGTCGCCGTCGATGTCCCCGAGGGCGATCCCTTGGGAGATGGTGTCGGCGGTGAAGCCCCAGGCGGCCGAGACGTCGTCGAAGGTGGCATCGCCGCGGTTGCGGAAGGCGACGTTCGGCGTGGCAAGCGAGGGCACGGTGCGGACGAGCGCGGCGACCTGCGCCGGGGTCGAGGCCTGACCCGCGGCCGCCGCGTCGGCGATCCGGCGGGTGGCGTCGCCGTCCTGGAAGTCCCGCCGCTGGCCGTTGGGAACGATCAGGTCCTCGAACCCGTCCAGGTCCACGTCGAGCGACACCGGTCCCCAAGACCATTCGCTCGCCGCCACGCCGGCCTGCCACGCGGTGTCCGCCCAGGTCCCGTCGCCGCGCTGGATCTGGAGCACGTTGCGCTGGACCTGCGCCCGCGTCGCGAACTGGCCCGGCAACCGCAGGGTCGGCGCGAGTCCGGCCATCTGAGTGTGACGCCACGCCCGGTTGCGGCTGAACATGTCCACCGCGAAGAAGTCCACGTGGCCATCCCGGTTGAAGTCCCCGAAGTCCACGCCCATGGAGAAGGTCGGGTTGTTCGGCAGCGCGATCGAGGACAGGGCCTTGAACCGGGGCTTCCGGTCGGGGCCGGTCGCGTTCATCCACACACGGTCCGGGGTCTGCAGGTCGTTGCAGACGTACAGGTCGGGACGTCCGTCGCCGTCCATGTCCTGGAACCGCGCCGCCAGCCCCCAGTCCCCCGGCGGCGACGTCAAAGGCCGGCCCGACTCGTCCAGGAAGGCGCCTCCCGTCCAGGGGACCTCGGCGAAGACGCCACGGCCGTCGTTGAGGAAGAGGGCGTCGGCCTCGCCCAGTTCGGCGACGTCGCCGCCCGGTCCGAGTTCGAAGCGGTTGGTCAGGTCGGGCGCGGTGACGGGACGGCCGTTGACCGCGACGATGACCGGGCCCTGCGGCGTCTGGCGCATCTGGTAGCGGGTGTTGGGCTGGTCGAGGATCGTGACCGGCCGGAACCGCGCGACGTACAGGTCCAGGTCGCCGTCCGCGTCCACGTCCGCCAGGGCGAGCGAGGTGGCCCCATGGCGCGAGCGGAGACCGGCGGCATCGGTGGACTCCGCGAATCGGCCTTGGCCGTCGTTCCGGAAGAGCCGCGTGCCGCCACCGAGCGTGTTCAGGAACAAGTCCACGTCGCCGTCGCCGTCCACGTCCGCGAAAGCCGAGCCGGTCATGTCGAACGAGCCGGAGGTGGGATTGCGCCAGTCGATTCCCGGGAAGGCGGCCGCGGAAACGTCGGCGAAGGTCCATCCGCCGAGGTTGCGGTAGAGCGCCGGCGGGACGTCGGCCCCGCAGAGCAGCAGGTCGGGCCGGCCGTCGGCGTCGACATCGCCCAACGCCACGCCGGAGCCGGAGAGCAGGTTGCGGTTGGTGATCGACCGTTCGTCGGAAAGGACGTTGGTGAAGCCGATTCCGGCCGCGGTGGCCGGCATCCGCGTGAAACCCGGCGCCAGCGTCCCGGCGGACGCCAACGGACGCGTCTCGACGGTGGCCGCGGCGGCGGCCGGCAGGTTGGCCAGCAGGGCGAAAAGGACCGCGGCGCGGAGGGACGATCGGCGGTGGGGCATCATGGGAGGATCCGGATCGGACCGTTGCGGGGAACGACCACTGACCGGGTCCCGGCGGCGACGGGGTGGCGGACGACTTCTCCGTCGGGCCAACGGATTTCAAGCTCGCCGGCCAGGCCCCGGGTCCCGAGGACCGTCACCGGACTGTCCACGCCGAGGCCGCCGCCGCCGGCCCGGATCTCGCGACGGGGACCGGACTTGCCATCCTGATGCCAGCGCAACGACGCGCCGAGCGCGTCGGGATTGCGGGCCGCGCCGAGCAACCGGACACGCAGTCCGGGAGTGGCGGTGAGGTTGCGGTGCAGGAGGGTCGGGGCGGAATTCTGGCCCAGCACCAGGTCCATCCGTCCGTCGTGGTCGAAGTCCGCCACGGCGACACCGCGCTGTTCACCCCAAGCGGCGATGCCCGAATGCAGGTCCTCCGCGAAGACACCGCGCCCGTCGCCGAGCAGCAGGAGTCCGCGACCGGCGTCGTAGCGGGCCTCATCGGGACGGATGCCGAAGACGTTCTGGGCGAGGAACATGTCCTCGGATCCGTCGCCGTCGAAGTCCGCCACCGCGATGCCCTGCACCGGTGAGAACTGGGCCACCACCGGCAGCGCCTTCCATTCGAAGTGGTCGCCGCGGTTCAGGAGAAGGCCCGAGTCGAGGTTGAGCGCCTCCAGCATGGGGAGGTCGGCGGGCAGGCCTTCGAGCAATTGCGGCAAGGCCGCTCGCCCGAAGGATTCCAAGGTCGGATACCGTTGCGCCACCGAGGGCAGCATCGCCGCCAGCAGCGGCTGCCGGCGCACCGGCAATTCCACCCCGCCCGGGCCGACATGGCTCTCGATCATCTCGACGAAGCCGTCGCCGTTGAGGTCCCCGTGGCGCACCCGGAGCGGACGCCGTTCCGCGGCGGCGCCGAGGAAGTGGTTCCGCCCCCAGTTCCCGGCCACGAGGTCCATGCGACCGTCGCCGTCGACATCCGCCGCGGTCAACGCCTGCCACCAGCCGGTCCACCGGGAGAGCCGATCGACGCCCGAAGGCAACCCGGCGCCCCGCAGCGGCGGATCCCACGGCACCAGCCGTCCCTGTTGGTTGCGGAGAAGACGGATCGCCCCCCATTCGCAGGAAAGCGCGAGATCCGGCCGGGCGTCGCCGTCGAGGTCGGTGAACACCGCGGATTGGACCAGTCCGGTGCGTTCGAAACGTTCCGCCACGCCGAGGCGGCCGCCGTCGTTCCGAACCAGCAGCGAGGTCGCCGGCTCCGGATAGCGTCCAGCGACATGACGGACGCCCACGAAGATCTCCGGCGCACCGTCGCCGTCGACGTCCGCCGCGGCCAACGATCCCACCGCCGCGGCCTTGCCGCCCAGCACCTCACCGCTGCGTCCGGTGGCCAGGTCGATGATCCGCAGGGCGCCGCCATTGGTCTGGCCGTCCTCGTGGTTGCTCACGCCCGCGAGGATCGCCCCGCCCAGCGGGAGCATCGTGGTCAGGTCCCGGGCGGTCGGGCGGCTGAAAGCAGCGATCGGCAGGACGCCGAACGAGGATCCGGCGGCGTTTGTCCAGGCTCCCGGCGTCCCACCTTGTCCCGAGGAGACGAGCAGGTCCTCCCAGCCGTCGCCGTCGAGGTCCGTCCAGGTCACTCCCGGGCCGGGCGTCGAGAGGTCGCGTGGAGCGGAGGGCTGGCGCCCGAACTCGTCGAAGGGCGTGTCGAAATGGGTGTGACGGATGCGGTCGGAGAGATCCTCGAAACGCGCACGGGGCGGCGCGGCGGGCGCGGATGCGACCCGAACGGACTCCGACTGTCCGACGACCACCGAGCCGGGACCCACCGCGGAAAGGCGGGTGACGCTCCCGTCGCGCCAGGCGACCTCGAGGGCCACGGCCGGGTTGGTTCCCGTGGCGAACGTCCTCACCGCGTCGTCGCCCGAGAG
Source organism: Akkermansia muciniphila (assembly GCA_945860685.1). Lineage (GTDB taxonomy): Bacteria > Verrucomicrobiota > Verrucomicrobiia > Limisphaerales > UBA9464 > SXXZ01. The sequence continues at coordinate 31,596 of CAMASJ010000002.1, read as the reverse complement.
GTACCGTCCGCCGGCGATCATCTCCTGGGTCTGGACCGGCAGGCCGGGCGCGGCGACCCGGATGCGCGCGCCGATGCCGCGGGTGTTCGGTGCGGTTCCGCGGAGCCGCACCAGGAGGCGGCCGGCCGTCGCCCCGTTGCGCAGCACCTTGGCGGGGCCGTTGAGCGTGTTGAGCACGAGGTCGAGGTCGCCGTCGCCGTCGAGGTCCGCGGCGGCCATGCCATGCTCGACGCCGGGTTCGTCGAATCCCCAGGCGGAGGAGACATCCTCGAAGGTCAGGTCGCCGCGGTTGCGGAACGCGGCGTTCGGCGCGTCGAACGGCCGGAACATCCGGCGCATCTCCAGCAGTTCCCGCGAACTGTTCCTGCCCGCCGACTTCAACGCCTCGGCCCGGGCGCCGACGTCGGCGTCGAGCATGTCCAGGGCATGGCCGTTCGAGACCAGCAAGTCCTCCCAGCCGTCGAGGTCGACATCGAGGAAGATCGGCGTCCACGCCCATTCGGCGGCGCTCAATCCCGCGAGGCGGCCGATCTCGGCGAAGGTCCCGTCGGGCCGACCGCGGAAGAGGGTGTTGTGCGAGAACTGGGGCCGGTCGTCGAGGACCCCCGGCTGGTTGAACCCGGGCGGAAGGCCGTCCAGCTGCACGTTCCGGCGCCAATGCTCGCGGCTCAACATGTCGAGCACGAGGAAGTCGTCCCGGCCGTCCCGGTCGAGGTCCGCCGCGTCAATCCCCATCGAGAAGGCCGGCGTGTGGCGCAGCGCGGCGGGACGGGACGCCCGGAACCGAAGCGGGCCACCCGGCGGAGTCTCGTTGATCCAGAAGCGGTCCTCGGACTGGAAGTCGTTGCAGACGTAGAGATCGGGTCGTCCGTCTCCGTCGAGGTCCCGGAACATCACGCTGAGTCCCCAGTCGTAGGGTGGACCGGTGAGCGGCTTGCCGGCGGCGTCGAGGAACGCGCCTCCGCTCCAGGACACGGCCGTGAAGCCGCCGCGTCCGTCGTTCAGGAAGAGGGCGTCCGGCTCGCCGTTCTCCATCGGACCGGACGGGGTCATCGTGAAGCGCCCGACCAGGTCCGGGGCGCTGGTGGGGCGGCCGTTGTAGGCGACGATCCGTTGTCGGCCGCCCTCGTCGCGCACCTGGTACCGCGCCCCGGGATCGTCCCGGACGGTCACCCCGCGGTAGTTCGACACATAGAGGTCGAGGTCGCCGTCACCGTCGGCGTCGGCCACGGCGAGGCTCGATCCCGCGCGGTCCGGATTGATCCGGCCGGATTCCACGAACCGGCCGGCGCCGTCGTTGCGCAGGATCCGGGTCCCCTGGCCCAAGGTGTTCAACACCAGGTCCGGATGCCCGTCTCCGTCGACGTCGACGGAGACCGAACCGGTGACCTCAAGGCCTCCGAGGAGAACCTGCGGGAAGGAGGAACCGGTGACGTCGGTGAACTGCCAGCCGCCGAGGTTCCGCCACAGCCGGGAACCGCCCGCGTAGGCGCCGAGGAACACGTCCGTGCGACCGTCGGCGTCGAAGTCCGCGAGAGCCACGCCGGAGCCGTTGAGGGCGATCTGGTTGGTGAGATAGCGGGACGCCGGGACCACGTTGGTGAAGGCGATCCCGGTTGCGACCTGGCCAAGGGAGGTGAATCCGGAACGGGGTCCGTCGGCCGCAGCGAGCGAGGACGCGGCCAAGGCCAACACCACGGCCAACGGGGTCGCGCCTGGAAGCGGACGGACCTCCGGAAGGGTATGGCGGGGCGTTCGACGGGGCACGGCAGGAGGATCCCCGCGCCGGCCCGGGCGTGCCAGCGCAGAAAGGCCGGAGGATCCGCCGGCGCAGATGCCAGTCGGACGTTGATGCGATGCGGTGGGCCGGATCATCCTGCCTCCATGCATTTCCTCGTCACGGGAGGCGCCGGGTTCATCGGGTCCCACGTGGCCGAACACCTTTTGGCCGCGGGCCATGAGGTGACGGTTTTCGACGATCTCAACCCGTTCTACGACCCGGCGATCAAGCGGGCGGCACTCCAGGTCCTGGAACGGTCCGGGAGCGGGCGCTTCCGGTTCGTCCAAGGAGACCTGGTGGAACGGCCGGCCTTGGACGCCGTGTTCGCCGGAGGAAGGATCGACCAGGTGATCCACCTCGCTGCGCGGGCCGGCGTGCGGCCGAGCCTGGAGGAACCCGCCCTCTACCAGCGTGTGAACGTGGAGGGCACGGTGAACCTGCTCGAGGCCGGAAGGCTGGCCGGCGTCAGGAAGTTCATCCTCGCTTCGTCGTCTTCGGTGTACGGGGTCAACGCCAAGGTGCCCTTCTCCGAGGACGACCCGATCTTCCGAGCGATATCGCCGTACGCCTCGAGCAAGCTGGCCTGCGAGGCCCTGGGCCATACCTACCACCACGTGTACGGACTCGACGTGGTGATGCTGCGCTTCTTCACCGTGTACGGACCCCGCCAGCGGCCGGACCTCGCCATCCACAAGTTCGCCCGGCTGATCGACTCCGGACGGCCCGTGCCGGTGTTCGGGGACGGCTCCACGGCCCGCGACTACACCTACGTGGACGACATCGTCTCCGGCGTCCTGGCCTGCACGCATCGGGAGTTCGGGTTCGGGATCTACAACCTCGGCGAATCGCAGACGGTGACCCTCTCGGAGCTGATCTCGTTGTTGGAGCAGGCGTTGGGCAAGAAGGCGGTCCTCGACCGTCAACCGCTGCAGCCGGGGGACGTGCCGATCACCTACGCCGACATCTCGAAGGCGCGACGCGACCTCGGATACGATCCGCGGACGAAGATCGCCGAGGGGATCCCGCGGTTCGTCGAGTGGTTCCGTCGGGCGGGCGGCTGATCCGGGTCACGCCCTCCAGGAAACCCGGCGGTCCCCTTCGCGGCTTCGCCCGATGGACTCCCCAGCGGAAGTCCGGTTCAGCGGGTGAGCTGCTTCTCGAGATAGCCCACGTCCTGGCGGACCTTGGACTCCACCTCCATGCGGTCGCGCACCTGGCGGCAGGCATGAAGCACCGTGCCGTGGTCGCGTCCGCCGAAGGCATCGCCGATGGAGCTGAGGGAATGGTCGGTCAGCTGCCGGGCGAGATACATGGCGATCTGGCGCGGGAAGGCGATGTTCTCCGGACGGCGCTTGCTGGTCATGTCGGCCAGGCGGATGTCGTAGTAGTCAGCGACACGGCGTTGGATCTCGCCGATGGAGATCGCGACCTTGCCCTCCTCCTGGAGGATCTCGCGCAGAAGGGTCTCGATGGTCTCGAGGTCGAGGTCCTTGCCGGTGAGCTGGGCGTAGGCGGCGACACGCACGAGGGCGCCCTCGAGCCGGCGGATGTTGGTCCGGATGCGGTTCGCGAGGAACGAGATGATCTCCGGCGGCAGTTCGACGCTGAGGGCGGCGGCCTTCTTGTGGAGGATCGCGAGGCGGGTCTCGACGTCGGGGGCCTTGAGGTCGGCGGTCATGCCCCACTCGAAGCGCGAGGTGAGGCGCTGCTCGAGTCCCTGGATCTCGTTGGCCGGGCGGTCGCAGGTCAGGACGATCTGCTTGTGGCAGTCGTGGAGGGCGTTGAAGGTGTGGAAGAACTCCTCCTGGATGCGCTCCTTGCCGGCGAGGAACTGGACGTCATCGATGAGGAGGACGTCGAGTTCGCGGTACTTCTTGCGGAACCTGGGCAACTGGCCGTTCTGGAGGGCCTCGATGAACTCGTTGGTGAAGCGCTCGCAGGACAGGTAGCCGATGCGGGCATTGCGCCGGTGGGTGTGGACGTGCTGTCCGATGGCCTGCAGGAGATGGGTCTTGCCGAGGCCGACGCCACCGAAGAGGAACAACGGGTTGTAGGTCAGTCCGGGCTTCTGGGCTACGGCCACCGACGCGGCATGGGCGTGGTGGTTGTTGCTGCCGACCACGAAGGTATCGAAGACGTTGTTCGGATTGAAGAACGCCTCGGGCCGCCGGGCGGCGGGTTCCTTGGCGACCGGCGACGGGATCGGGACCAAGGAAGACTCGGCGGATTCGTCGGGGACGGCCGTTCCGGAGCCCGCCACACCCACGGGCTCCGCAGCGCGCACCGCGAAGGCGATCTGAACCGGCCGCACCGCGGTGCGGCTCACCACGGAGCGCAGCACGTCGAGGTAGTTGTCCTTGAGCCAGAACTCACAGAACTCGTCCGCCACCTCCAACGTCAACACATCGCCGTCCATCCGGCTCGCGCTCACAGGAGCGAACCAGAGATTGTAGAGCTCGGTCTTGAGCATTCCACGCAGCGTCTGCTGCGCGGCGGACCAGATGGCTTGGGCGTTATCGGACATGATGGACAATGAGGGGATCGGAAAGCGCGGTGGCGATGGGTTTTTCGGTTTTATTCACCTGACGACTTCACCCGGCTGTAACCTGCCCAAAGACAGGCGTTTGGCCGTGGTTTCCATCTCCAAAAACACCGCGCGATCCAGCGGAAACCGCCCGGATTGCTAGGCTTAAAAAGCGTTGGAACCTATTGGTTTCCAACGCTTTACTTAGATCTAGCTTCGCAGCTTTTTGAGACGATTTCACCGGAGTGGGCACCCAACTGCACCTGTGACGGCCGAGGCTTCTATGAGAAAGCGGCGGCCGCCGCGAGGAGAAGTTTTGGGGTGTTGCCCCCACGTTGTTCACAACGTGGAAAACCGCCCAGAAAAGACTACTTCTTCTTGGCCGGGGCCTTCTTGGCCGGAGCCTTTGGGGCGACGGCCTTCTTGGCCGGAGCCTTGGGGGCGACGGCCTTCTTGGCCGGGGCCTTGGGGGCAGCGGCCTTCTTGGCCGGAACCTTGGGGGCGGCGACCTTCTTGGCGGGGGCCTTTTTGGCGGCTTGCTGCTTTTCGGTAGCGGGCATGGATTTGTACTCCTGTTGGTTTGTTGGTTCTCTGCGCTTTGCGTCAGACGGCGGCTTCCCCGCGTTCGTCGGTACGAATTCGGATGACCTCCTCCAACGCAAAAACAAAAACCTTCCCGTCGCCGATCTTGCCGGTCTTGGCGGATCGCACGATGGCTTGCACTGCAGTGGACACCTTTTCCTCAGCAACCACCACCTCCAGCTTCAGCTTGGGAAGGAAGTCCACGGTGTACTCCGCACCCCGGTAGGTCTCGGTGTGGCCACGCTGGCGACCAAACCCCTTGACCTCGGAGACGGTCATTCCCTCGACACCCTGTTCCGTCAGCGCCGCCTTCACGTCGTCGAGTTTGAAGGGCTTGATGATGGCCTCGATCTTCTTCATCTGGAGGGGCGTTTGAGTCGGGGAGTCACGAGGGAATTATCCGCGCAACCAAAAGCTGACAATCCGATTTCACAAAAACGTGCGCGGACTTCCCGGTTGTCGGCACCGATGTCAGGGTCGCTACCACCGTGCGAGAACGATGGCAGAAGTACACCGAGGAGGCCGAGACCTATCTCCTTGCCGTCATCCTCGACGGCCTCCCCGGCCGCAAGGCCGACATCATACGAACCCTGTTGGCAGGTCTTTCGCACGTCTTCGCCGGCATCGTGAAGCTGCGACGGCTCCTCTACTCGCTCCGCATCCTCCGGGACTCCACGCTCGGCGTCCAGGTGATCGCCGTCGGCAACCTCACCGTCGGAGGTACCGGCAAGACGCCGGTCGTCGAGAAGTTCGCCCGGGCCCTGCAGGACGCCGGACGGAAGGTCGCCATCCTTTCGCGCGGCTACCGGTCCCGACCGAAGCCCGTCAGCGAACGCCTTCTCGACAAGCTCCTCCTTCGCGAGGACACCACGCCGCCACGCATCGTCTCCGATGGCCACTCGCTGCTGCTCGATTCCGAGACCGCCGGCGACGAACCCTACATGCTGGCGTCCAACCTGAGGGACGTCGTCGTCCTGGTGGACAAGGACCGGGTGAAGGCGGGACGTTATGCGGTGGAGCATTTCGGCTGCGACACCCTCCTGCTCGACGACGGCTTCCAATACTGGCGCCTCGCGGGTCGCCGAACGGACGTGGTGCTCATCGACTGCCAGCAACCGTTCGGCAACGAGTACCTGCTTCCCCGCGGCACACTCCGCGAACCGCCGTCCCATCTCGCCCGGGCCAGCGTGATCTTCCTGACCAAGAGCGACGGCCGCACCGCCGCCCTCCGGGAACGCATTCACCAACTCAATCCGCGGGCGGACGTCATCGAGTGCCTGCACCATCCCCTGTACTTCGAGGACGTCTTCACCGGCGAGCGGCACGGCCTGGACCTTCTACGCGGTCGGAAGGTGGCGAGCCTCACCGGCATCGCCCAACCCGAGTCCTTCGAGTCCAAGCTGGCGGATTTAGGCGCCGAGATCGTCCTCGCCCGACGGTTCGCCGACCATCACCGGTTCACCCAGCAGGAGGTGCTCGACGCCGTGAACCGCGGCAAGAAGCGGCGCGCCGACATGCTGCTCACCACCCAGAAGGACGCCGTGCGCTTCCCAAAACTCGATCGCCGGGACCTCCCGGTGTACTTCATGCGCGTCGAGATCAAGATCCTCGCCGGGGCTGAAGGTTTCGACGAAGCCGTACGCCGCATCTGCTTCCGCTGATCCGCTTCGCCGCCTCCATGACCTCAAGGATGGCCGGACGGCGATTCCCGTAGGAATGACCCGGCCCAAAGGTTCGCGAACGTTATCGCCCGGAGCCAAACGGTGATTTCGGCATTGCCGCCACCGGGAAGCGAATCTAGAAACCCCTCGGTCGCCGGTGAAAACCGGGGATTGGGCGGACACCGGAGAACCAACATTCGTCCGTCCGTTCCGGGCCGGGTGCGCTTATTTCAGCAGGGTTCTCCACCCTCGCCTCCTTGGCGTGTCCGACCCGGGGCCCCTTTCGCGGGTGCGGCTTCACCGGAAGCCGCACCCGCACTCTCCATCCGCTGCGAGGGTTCCCCGACCGTAACCTCGCCGTCACTGTTCCAACGTCCGCAGGAAGTTCCCGACCGAGGCGCCGTCCACCACCGCTGAAACCGAGACCCGGGAACCGTCGGACGGTATCCGCCCGGTCCCCCCGGATTTCCATTCCAGCAGGTTGGTCGAGCTCTGCACCGAGAACTCCTGTCCCGGGGCGCCATGGATCTCCAACTGCAGACGCCCCTGCTCGACCGCGGCCCGTTCGACCGCCACCGGCTGGGGACTGAACCGCAGCAGCCGGCTGGAGAACTTGAACTCACCGACCCAGAGGCAGGAGCCGTCCCAGGCCAGACTACCCGGCATGAAGAGGCTGGAACGGCCGATGTTGGGTCCGACGTCGGAGGTGTCCGCCGCTCCCAGGATCAAGGACGCACGGGCGCCGGCCAGCACCTCTTCCATCGAGTTCCATCCCAACACCCGGTTGTAGCTGGTGTCCGCCACCCAGAGACGGGTGCCGTGGAGGAGAGCGCCTTCCGGCAGGTTGAACCCGACGCGGGCCACGGAAACGGGCGAGAAGTTGTCGCGGTTCAACAGGGTGACCACCGGCGGCGAGGCGTCGGTGATGCCCTCAAGCCGGTAGATGGCGACCGCGTGCGGCGGACAGGTAGCGTTCCGCAACGCCGACCCCAGCGGGTTCGAGGCACGGATCCGTCTGCGCAAGGCGACGTGAATCACGACTCCGGCGGCGGCAGCCCAGAAGGCGCGGACCACCAACCTCCCCCGACTCACGCGGAAGGAGGCGCATTCCCTTCCGCAATTGCCTGAAGTCCGCCTTGGCTCCCGCGGAACGGTTCCGGCTCACTCGTCGTCGCCGCCGCCACCCCGCTTCTCCCAGCGCCGTTGGGCGCGCTCGGGCAGGCTGTTGTCCGACTTCACCTGCACCGCGTCCTCGCCGAACATCCCGACCACCGCCTCCTCGAACGCCCGCGACGCCATCACCTGGTAGCGGTCGTTCGGCTCGATCCACACCGCCTCGCCGCCCGGCAGCCGCAGGCACAGGTACACGGGCACGCCGCCCTTGTGGGCCTCCATCACCGACCGCAGTTCCTCGAGCCGGGATCCCTGGAGCTGTTCCGACCGCATCCGGAGCTGGATGCGCTTGGTGAACTTCCGCGGGGCGTCGTCGAGGCGCAGGATCTCCTGGGGGAACAGCTTGGGCTTGTCCTCGCCCGTGCTCACCTCCGCCGTCACCAGCAGCGGCTGGTTCGCCACGAAGAGGTCCACGTACTTCTCGTAGGACTCGTTCATGGCCAGGATCGTCGCCGTCCCGCTCATGTCCTCCAGGGTGACCATCGCGTAGGGCTTTCCGGTCTTCTTCGAGGACCCCTTCTGCACCGTCGTCACCAGGCCGCCGACGCGGGCCATGCTCCGCGTGGGAAGCGCCGCCAGCTGCTCGATGGTGTGGGTGGCGTGACGGGACAGGAGCTTCTCGTAGGGCTCCAGCGGATGACCGCTCACGTAGAAGCCCACCAGCTCCTTCTCGTCCGCCAGCCTCTGGGCGATCGGCCATTCCTCGAGGATCGCGACCTTCTCCGCCTTCTTCGGACCGGCGACCGCGGTCTCGAAGGCGTCGAAGAACGAGACCTGCCCCCGGGCCCGGTCCGCGGCGGCGGCGCTGGCAAGCCCCATCGCATGTTCCACCTGCGAGAACACCGTGGCCCGGTTGACGCCGATCGAGTCGCAGGCCCCCGCCTTCACCAACGCCTCCAATCCCTTGCGGTTCACCGCCCGCAGGTCCACCCGAGCGCAGAGGTCCTCCAGCGACGTGAACCGCCCGCCCGAGGCCCGGGCTTCGAGGATCGATTGTACCGCCACCTCGCCCACGCCCTTGATCGCGGCGAGGCCGAAGCGGATGACCGTCCGGCCGGTGCCGTCGGACGACGTCGCCGGCGCGAAGTTCAGGCGGGATTCGTTGACGTCCGGCCCAAGGGTGCGGATGCCGAAGCCCTTCGCCTCGCCGATGTACTGGCTCAGCTTCGCGGTGTCCCCCTGGTCGTTGGTCATCATCGCGCAGAGGAACTCCACGGGATGGTTGGCCTTCAGCCAGGCAGTCTGGTAAGCGACGACCGCATAGGCCGCCGCGTGCGACTTGTTGAAGCCGTAGCCGGCGAACTTCTCGAGCAGGTCGAACACCTCGTTCGCCTTGGGCGCGGCGATGCCGTTCGTCTCGGCGCAGCCCTTCACGAAGCTCTCCCGCTGCACCGCCATCTCCTCGATCTTCTTCTTGCCCATCGCCCGCCGCAGCAGGTCGGCGCGGCCCAGCGTGTAGCCGCCCAGGATCTGCGCCGCCTGCATCACCTGCTCCTGGTAGATCAGGATGCCGTAGGTCTCGCGCGCGATCGGCTCCAGCAACGGATGAGGATACTCGATCTCCTGCTCCCCGTGCCGGCGCTTGATGAAGTCCGGAATCAGGTCCATCGGGCCCGGCCGGTAGAGCGAGATCAACGCCGTGATGTGCTCCACCGAGGCGATCTTGAACTTCTTGCAGAGGTCCCGCATGCCACCGGATTCCAGCTGGAACACCCCGAGCGTCTGCGCGTTGTTCAACAGCTCGTAGGTCTTCGCGTCGTCCAACGGCAGGTCGTCGATGACGATCTCCTTCCCCGTGGTCTGACGGATCATCTCCACCGAGTTCCGGATCACCGTCAGGGTCTTCAACCCCAGGAAGTCCATCTTCAACAGGCCCAGGTCGCCGACCGGACCCATCGCATACTGCGTCACGATGCCGCCGTCGTCGTCCTGCTTCAGCGGCAGCAGGTTCACGAGCGGCTGCGCCCCGATCACCACGCCGGCCGCATGCACGCCCACGCTCCGCGTCTGGTCCTCCAGCAGCAGCGCCGTCTCCACCAGCTCCCGGGTCACCTCCTCGCTCTCGAAGGCCTGCTTGAACTCCGCGCTCTTCTCCAACGCGTCCTTCAACCCCCACTTCACGTCGGTGATCATCTTCGCCAGACGATCCGTCTCCCCGAACCCGAGCCCCATCACGCGGCCCACGTCCCGGATCACCGACTTCGCCCCCATGGTGCCGAAGGTGATGATCTGCGCCACCGCCTCGCGCCCGTACTTCTGCCGCACGTACTCGATGACCTCCTGCCGGCGGTCGTCCGCGAAGTCGATGTCGATGTCGGGCGGGCTCACCCGCTCCGGGTTCAGGAAGCGTTCGAAGAGCAGGCCGTAACGCAGCGGATCGACGTTCGCGATCTCCAGCAGGTACGTGACCATCGAACCGGCCGCGGAACCGCGCGCCACGCACGCGATGCCGTTGTCGCGGCCCCAGCGGACGAAGTCGCCGACGATGAGGAAGTACGAGACGTAGCCGGTCTTCTCGATCACCCCCAGCTCAAGGTCCAGCCGGGCCAACAGCTTGGCGATGGCCTCCTGGACCCGCGGATCGTCCGCCGGCACCGGTTCGGGCACCGCGGGGGGCACGGGGGTCGGCGCCGGGGATTCCGACGACGGATCCCCGGATTCCCCGGCCGGGACGGCTGCGGGGGCCGGGGGCGGCGGGAAGAGGAAGGCCAGCCGACGCGTGTCGCGGATGCCGTCCACCACGATCCGCGCGCCTTCCACATGGGCCTCGATCGCGTAGCGCCGCTCGAGGCCGTCGCAGAGCAGCCGACGCAGATAACCCTCGCGGGTCCACGTCTCCGGCGGCTGGAACACCGGGTAGTGTTCGGCGCCCTTTCCGAACTTGATCTCGAGATGGCACTTCTCCGCCACCTCCACCGTGTTCAGCACCGCCTCCGGCGTCTCGGCGAACAGCCGCTTCATCTCATCCGGCGACCGCAGGAAGAACTGCTCCTGCTGGTACCGCATCCGCTTGGTGTCGCTCAACTGAGCCTGGGTGCCGATGCAGATCAGGCAGTCATGGGAGCGCGAGTGCTCCTTCTTGACGTAATGGACGTCGTTGGTGGCGACGCACTTGAGGCCGAAGTCCTTGGCCCACGGCAACAGCTGGCGGTTGACCTTGGCCTGCTCGGGGATGCCGTGGTTCTGGAGTTCTAGGTAGAAGTTCTCCGGACCGAACACCTGCTTGAAGAAGTCGATGGCGTCCTTCGCCCGCTTGAGGTCGTCCTTCACGATCGACTCCGGGATCTCGCTCGCCAGGCAGCCGCTGAGACCGATCAGTCCCGCGCCGTGCCGCGCCAGCAGCTCCTTGTCGATGCGCGGCTTGTAGTAGTAGCCCTCGAGGTTGGCCGCGGTGACGAGCTTCACCAGGTTCGCGTAGCCCTCCTCGTTCCGGGCCAACAACACCAGGTGGTTGTACACGTCCCGCATCCCTCCGGCGCCCTGCTTGCGGTCCAGACGCGAGCCCGGAGCCACATACACCTCGCAGCCGATGATCGGCTTGATGCCGGCCTTCTTCGCGGCCGAGTAGAACTCGATGGCGCCGAACATGTTGCCATGGTCCGTCATGGCGATCGCGGGGAACTGCAGCTCCTTCGCCCGCTCCATCAGGCGGTCCAGACGACAGGCTGCGTCGAGCAGCGAGAACTCGGTGTGGAGATGCAGATGGGCGAAGTCGGCGGGCATCGCGGTGGGACACGGTTCGGCCAACCCGACGGGGTGTCCAGAGCGGAATCCAAACGCCCAACCCGACCGGCATTTTCAGCCGCATTTCCCCGGAAGACGCCACAGCACTGAGCAAAACACGCCACCCGGAGGCAAATCATCCACCGGAAACCCCGAATTACCGCCTCGTCCAGCAAAAAGTACGGTTGGCAAGGGATAAGCTGCGCCCGCCACCGTGGAAACCGGAGCCCCTCATCGATCCCAGATTGGTGGAGGATTCCATCCCCCCGTCACGGCCATCATGGTTGTGACAAAGGTCCTACCCACATCCCCGAACGACTTGGGCGAACAGGCCTGAGCCGCTGCTTCAGAACACTGGCCCGGAGGACGCTCCACAGCCCTCCGGGTTTTCTGTCTCCATTGGGGTTGGTACGGGCGTTGCCAGTTGTCCGTTGTCAGTGGCCCGTGGCGGGCCCGGCCCATCGCAACCGCTTCTCCAGACTGGCCACGGAGGCACAGAGGACACGGAGAGAGCAGTTCGTTGTTAGTTGTCCGCCTGCGGCCAGGGGACGACCCGTCGCAGCCTGTTCACCGCTTCCCCGCTGAAAACTGAAAACATGAAACTCCCCCGCATCTCCCCCCTTCCGGGCGGCCCGGGGTTGCTGTAGGCGGTCTGACGGGTCCAGTATCGAACGCATGTCCCGATGGCCGCATCCGTCCCCGTCGTTCCTCCGCCGAATGGCCTCGGCGATCCTTGGCGTCCTGTCGGCAACCGTTGGCGCCGTCGACGGCGCGGCCGCCGTCCCGCCAACCCCCGCGGACTTCAACCGCGAGATCCGGCCGATCCTCTCCGAGCACTGCTACACCTGCCACGGGCCGGACGAGGCCAAGCGCAAGGCCGGTCTCCGTCTCGACCGCCAGGAAGACGCGTTCCGCGTGCTCAAGTCCGGCCAGGCGGCCCTCGTCGCCGGCTCGCCGGAGAAGAGCTCGCTGGTGGCGCGCATCGAGACGCAGGACGCCGACGACCTCATGCCCCCGCCCGACCACGGCAAGCCGCTGAAGCCAGGGCAGGTCGCGCTGCTGCGCCGTTGGGTGCAGGAAGGCGCCGCCTGGCAGAACCACTGGTCGTTCATCCCACCGGTCCGGCCGGAGGTCCCCAAGGTGAAGGACTCCCGTTGGATCCGGAATCCGATCGACACCTTCGTCCTCGCACGCCTGGAGAAGGAGGGCCTGAAGCCCAACGCCGAGCCCGACCGCGTGACGTTGCTGCGCCGCGTCACCCTGGACCTGACCGGCCTTCCGCCGACCATCGGGGAGGTCGACGCCTTCCTCGCCGACCGCAAGGCGGACGCCTACGAACGGGTCGTGGACCGGTTGCTCGCCTCGCGGCACTTCGGCGAGCGGTTCGCCCAGAACTGGCTGGACCTCGCCCGCTTCGCCGACACCAGTGGCTACCACTTCGACGGCGTCCGCTTCATGTGGCTCTGGCGCGACTGGGTCATCGACGCCTTCAACCAGGACAAGCCCTACGACCAGTTCACCGTCGAGCAGCTCGCCGGCGACCAGCTTCCCGGGCCGACCGAATCCCAGCGCGTGGCGACCGGGTTCGTGCGCAACAACATGACCAACGACGAGGGCGGCGCCGACCCGGACGAGTACCTCAACAAGTACGTCGTCGACCGGGTCAACACACTCGGAGCGACCTGGCTCGGCATGACCGTCGGCTGCACCGAGTGCCACGACCACAAGTACGACCCGATCACGACCAAGGAGTTCTACCGGCTCTACGCGTTCTTCCACAACGTGCCGGAGAAGGGCCTCGACCGCATCCGCACCGACAACCCGCCCCCGCGCCTCCCGGTGCCGACCACCGAGCAGGCACGCCGGTTCGTCGAGGCCGACTTCCGCCTCAAGGACGCCGAGAAGACCCTGCAGGACCGCATCAACGAACTGGGCGAAACGCAGGAGAAGTGGGAGCGGGAACTCCAGGAACGTCCGCCGGCCCCGGCCCCGACCAACGGCCTCGTCGCCTCGCTGAAGTTCGACGGCACGCTGGAAGCCGGCGCGTGGAAGGGCGCCTCGAACGCGCCTGCGTTCGCCCCGGCCCGGCTCGGCCAGGCGCTGGTCCTCGACGGGAAATCCCATGCCGACTTCGGCGACGCCTGGAAGGCCGACCGCACCAACGCGTTCAGCATCGCCGCCTGGGTCCGGCTCGCCGGCGACGGCGCGATCCTCAGCCGCATGGGCCGCGGACCGGAGTTCCGCGGCCTCGACCTGCTCGTCGGAGACCGTCGGCTCCAGGTGCACCTGAGCCACGCCTGGCCGACCAACGCGCTGAAGGTGCGGACCCGGGAACAGCTTCCCCAGAACCGCTGGGTCCATCTCGTGGTCAGCCACGACGGCAGCGGCAAGGCCGGCGGCGTGCGCATCGTCGTGGACGGCCGCGTGCAGGGTCTGGAGACGGAGAAGGACGCCCTCACCGGGACGATCGCCGACGGCGGTCCGCTGCGGATCGGTTCGCGGGACGGCGAGGCCTTCCTCAACGGCCAGGTCGACGACCTGCGGTTCTTCGACCGCGTGCTTCCGATGGAGGCCGTGTCGGCGTGGCATCTCGACGGGTTCCGCCCGCTGGTGGCCAAGTCCCGCGGCAAGCGCAGCGACGAGGAACGCGGCGACCTCGCGCAGTTCTACAAGGCCTTCCAAGCGGTGGACTACCTCCGCGCGGAGAAGGCCCTCGCCGAGGCGCGCCGGGTCAAGGACGGCTTCTACTCGGCCATCCCGACCACGCTGATCATGGAGGAGATGGATCCGCCGCGGGACACGTTCGTGTTGGTCCGCGGCGACTTCCGCACCCCCGGCGAGAAGGTCTCCCCGGGCACGCCGGCCTTCCTGCCGCCGCTGCCGCCGGGCCCGACCAACCGCCTCGCCCTCGCCCGCTGGCTCGTTTCCAAGGAACACCCGCTCACCGCACGCGTCACCGTGAACCGCTACTGGGCGATGTTCTTCGGCAACGGACTCGTCCGGACCATCAACGACTTCGGATCCCAGGGCGCCTGGCCGACGCACCCGGAGCTGCTGGACTTCCTGGCCACCCGGTTCCGCGACGGCGAGTCGGTGGCCGTCGGCAAGGGCATGCGCCGTTCGGTGAAGACCGTGCCGGCGTGGAGCGTGAAGTCGCTCGTGCGCGAGATCGTGACCAGCGCGACCTACCGGCAGTCGGCCGCGGCCACCCCGGAGAAGCTGGAGAAGGATCCCTACAACACGGTGTTCTCCCGCGGCCCGCGGCTGCGTCTCGACGCCGAGCTGATCCGCGACAACGCCCTCGCGGTGGCCGGACTGCTGAACACGAACATCGGCGGCCCGAGCGTGAAGCCCTACCAGCCGGCGGGCCTGTGGGACGGCACCGACTCCGTCTTCGTGCAGGACCACGGCGAGGCGCTGTACCGCCGCGGCATGTACGTGTTCTGGCGGCGTTCGGCGCACTACCCGGCCTTCGCCACCTTCGACGCCCCGAACCGCGAGGTCTGCACCTTCCTCCGCCAACGCACCCAGACGCCGCTCCAATCGCTGGTGCTGATGAACGACCCGGCCTTCGTCGAGGCGGCGCGCGGCCTGGCCCAGCGCGTCCTCCGCGAGGAGCCCGACGACGTGGACCGCCGGATCCTGCGCGCGTTCCGACACACGCTGGGACGGCAGCCGCAGCCGGACGAGACCGCCGTGCTGCGCAAGACCCACGACGACGAGCTGGCCCGCTTCCAGGCGGACCCCAAGGCGGCGGCCGAGCTGCTGAAGGTCGGCGAGTCGAAGGCGCCCGAGGGCGTCGACCCCGCGCGCCTCGCGGCGATGACCTCCGTCGCCAACGTGCTGCTGAACCTCAACGAGACCATCACGCGGTGAAGGGACGGCCCCGATGACCACCATGAAGAACCGATGGAACCTGGAGGAGGCGGGACACCGCTTCGAGGTAGTGGCCCGGCTCGCGGTCGAGCAGGGCCCGCAGGTCGTCCTCAGGGACGGGCAGCCGGTGGTGATGGTGGTCCGCGCCCCCGGGGGATCCACCCAGGCTACGCGTCGCATCCCAATTCTTGAACTGTTCGAGCCCGTCCGGGGCCTCGACCTATTGCCGGAAAGGGATCGCGGGCTGGAACACCGGGCTTCCTCCCGACCTTTGCTCGACGCCAACTCGGCCGCCGCGGTCGACCGGGCCACCCCCACTTCCTTGGACTGACATGAACCTTCAGAACGAATTCGAACGCCTGCTCACCCGGCGGACCTTCCTCACCCGCAGCACGACCGGGCTCGGCACGATCGCCCTCGGCACGCTGCTGCGGTCGTCCCTCGGCGCGGAGGCCGCCACCTCGGCGGGGACCGCCGCCGCCGCCGGCACCCGCGGGGCGTTGGGTCCCCTCCACTTCGCGCCCAAGGCGAAGCGGGTGATCTACCTGTTCCAGTCCGGCGCGCCGTCGCACCTCGACCTCTTCGACCCCAAGCCGAAGCTCAAGGACATGACTGGCGAGGAACTCCCGCCGAGCGTCCGCATGGGCCAGCGCATCACCGGCATGACCGCCGGACAGTCGGTGCTCAAATGCGTCGGCTCGCCCTTCGAATTCAAGCGCTACGGGAACTGCGGCACCGAGATGAGCTCGTTGCTGCCGGGCATCGGCTCGGTCGCGGACGACATCGCCCTCATCCGCACGCTCCACGTGGACGCCATCAACCACGATCCCGCCGTGACCTACTTCGGCACCGGCAACCAGCAGCCCGGGCGTCCGACGATGGGCGCATGGCTGGCCTACGGCCTGGGGACGGAGAACGCGAACCTGCCGGCCTTCGTGGTGCTCGTCAGCGGCAGCGGCGGGCAGGCGCTGCAGGCCCGCTATTGGGGCAACGGCTTCCTCTCGGCGGACCACCAGGGCGTGCAGATGCGCAGCCAGGGCGACCCGGTTTTGTACGTCTCGAATCCGCCCGGCATGAGCGGCGAGTCGCGACGACGTCTGCTCGACGCGATGCAGGTGTTGAACCGGAAGCAGCTCGGCACGCTCGCCGATCCCCAGATCGCGACGCACATCGAGAACTACGAGCTGGCCTTCCGCATGCAGACCAGCGTGCCGGAGCTGATGGACCTCTCGTCCGAGCCCAAGGCCGTCCTCGACATGTACGGCGCGACGCCGGGCAAGGGTTCCTTCGCCAACAACTGCCTCCTCGCGCGCCGCCTCGCCGAGCGCGGCGTGCGCTTCATCCAGCTCTGCCACCGCGACTGGGACCACCACGGCGGACTGCCCGAAGGCATCAAGACCCAGACCAAGAACACCGACCAGGCCAGCGGCGCGCTCATCCGCGACCTGAAGCAGCGGGGTCTGCTGGACGACACGCTGGTAATCTGGGGCGGCGAGTTCGGGCGCACCGCCTACTCGCAGGGCGACATCACCAAGGACAGCTTTGGCCGCGACCATCATCCGCGGTGCTTCTCCATCTGGATGGCCGGCGGCGGGATCAAGCCCGGCATCGTGCTCGGCCGGACCGACGACTTCGGCTACAACATCGTGCAGGACCAGGTGAACGTGCACGACCTGCACGCGACGCTGCTGCACCTGCTGGGCATCGACCACAAGCGCTTCACCTACCGCTTCGAGGGCCGGGACTTCCGACTCACCGACATCGCCGGCGAACTGGTGAAGCCCCTGATGGCCTAGGCAGTCGGGATTCCCGATCTCCTGCAAGTAGCCGCGGCTGCCAAGCTGCGGTCTCCTCTCCATTCCCGGATCCTGAATTCGTGAAATCCGTGTCACCGCACCTCGGTGCAGGCTCTGTGGACGCCTGACGCCGCTCTGTGCTGAAAACTGAAAACTCCGCTCCATCCGATCGGATCCCGATTTTGACTCGGCGGGCCGTCTGGGTTGCCACAGAGTTCTCCAGTGCCTCCCGGCACGGGCCCATAGCTCAACGGTTAGAGCAGGGGACTCATAATCCCTTGGCTGCAGGTTCGAATCCTGCTGGGCCCACCAACTTACCCCGGATTTCCTCGGCCTCCCGGTGCCGCATTCTGCGACTCGGTCGGGGAACACGCCCGATAGGGCATTCAGGCTGTTCACCTCGCCGGAACCTTTCCTTCACCGGATTGCTACCTGGCCGCACTGGAGATCGACACACCTCCGGCATATCGGATGGCGGTGAAGAACTTCCTGCTGTCACGGACCCGGAGTTTGTACTCCGTCCTGGCCCTCTTGGCTGGCGCCGGCGCCTGTCTCCCGACCACGGCCGCCACCCGCTTCCTCCACGGCGTCGCCTCCGGCGATCCCGCACCGGACTCGGTCGTCCTCTGGACCCGGGCGACCCCGGACACCGCCGGGCCCGTCACCGTCTCCTGGTCGATCTCAACGTCATCGGCGTTCGACACCAATCTCCTGACCGGAACCTTCACCACCGACGCCGAGCGCGACTACACGGTGAAGGTCATCCCGACCGGCCTCGTCCCGGGAACGGTCTACCACTATCGGTTCTCCGCCGACGCCGGCGCCGTGGTGTCCGAGTCCGGCCGGACCAAGACCCTGCCCACCGGTGAAGTCTCCCGCGTGCGCCTCGCGGTCTTCAGCTGCGCCAACATCACCGCGGACCCGTTCGACGCCTACCTCAAGGCCGCCCGGATCGGCGACTACGACGCCCTCCTGCACGTCGGCGACTACATCTACGAATACGGCCGGGGCGGATATCCGCAGGCCGAGAACTTCGCGGAGTCCGAGGGATTCCAGCCGGACCGCGAGTGCGTGACCCTCGAGGACTACCGTCTGCGCTACGCGCAGTACCATCGGGCGCCGAAGCTCCAGGCGGCCCGTGCGACCGCGCCGTTCATCGTGATCTGGGACGACCACGAGACCGCGAACGACGCCTACGCCACCGGCGCCGAGAACCACACCCCGACCACCGAGGGATCCTGGACGAACCGCGTGACCGCCGCGTTGCGGGCCTACTACGAGTGGCAGCCGATCCGCGAGCCCGAGGGCGGCGACCGCCGGAAGGCCTACCGTTCCTTCGACTTCGGCAACCTCGTGTCCCTGCACATGCTGGAGACCCGGCTTGTCGCGCGGGATCGCCAGTTGGACCTGGCCCCGACGTCGGACGAAGTGGTCGCCCGCGTGAGCTCGATCCTCGGGACGCCTTCCCTCGTCGCGCAGTACGCCACGACCTACGGCCTCACGCCGCCGGCCGGTCCCGGCGACACCGCCGGCATCGCGCGCTTCGGCAACGCCCTTGGAACGATCGTCCTCACCGAGATGGTGACCCAGAATGTGACCGAGATGTATACCGGCGACCGCAAGCTCATCGGCACCGAGCAGCTCCAATGGCTGCAGGGCCGCATGGGCTCCTCCTCCGCGACCTGGCAGGTGCTCGGCCAGCAGGTGCTGATGGGCAACATGACCATGCCCGCTGAGCTGCTCATCGAGCTCGCCAACGGTTCGGTCTCGCCCGCGACCATCGCCCGCTACCTCACCCCGGTTCTGAAGCGGGCCGCCGGACTCCCGCTCACCCCGGACGAGCAGGCCACCTTCGACCGCGCGAACCCGCTTCCGTACAACACGGACGCCTGGGACGGATACGGCCGTGAGCGTGAGACGCTGCTGCAGACCGCCGCCGGCCTCGGCAAGAAGCTGGTCGTGTTCTCGGGCGACACCCACAACGCCTGGGCCAGCACACTGAAGACCTTCGCTCCCGGGCCCGGTGGACTTCCCGCCGGCACGATTGCCGGATTCGAATTCGGCGGACCCGGCGTCTCCTCGCCGGGCATCGAACGCTACTTCCCGGGACAGCAGGACATCCTCCGCGACCTGTTCCTCGGCTACAGCCCGAACCTGAGGTTCTCGAACCTCGCCGACCGTGGCTTCCTCGACGTCACCTTCACCCCAGAGGGCGTCACCACGAAGTACTACCTCCGTCGTCGCGCCGCGGACCAGCGCCAGTGGCTGGTCGAGACCCTGTCCGGCGCCACGCCCGCCACGGTCGCGCGCCAGGCGCCGTCCACCGAGAACGACGACTTCCGCCTGCAGATCCTCCACGCCTCCGACATGGAGGCCGACGTGTTGACCCTCGAGACCGCGCCCCGCTTCGCCGCGCTCGTCGACCGCCTCGAGGAGAACCCCGCCGTGGACGCCTCCATGACCGTCGCCGCCGGCGACCTCTTCATCCCGGGCGCCTTCCTCTCCGCGGGCAACGACCCCTCCACCGTCGCGCCGCTGAAGGTCGCGTTTGGTGAGCTGTTCGGCTTCAACGCCACCGGCACCAACAGCGACCTCCGCGAGAGCGCCGGACGCCCCGACATCGCGATCCTCAACGCGATCGGCATCGACGTCGCGAGCATCGGCAACCACGAGTTCGACCTCGGCCCGAGCGAGTTCGCCAGCATCGTGCTGCCCGACGTCCGGGCCGGCGGCCTCGCGCGGCTCCGCCATTACGGCGCCGCCTTCCCGCTACTGAGCGCGAACCTCGACTTCGGTGCCGTCCCCGCCTCCGAGTCCGCCCTCGCGGCCCGGGCCACAACCGCCATCCTCCCGGCCTCCCGGTTCCGCGCCAATCCCGCGACCGACGCCTCCTACGTCAGCACCGCCTCCACGAACATCGCCCTCCATCCCAAGATCGCCCGCGCCACCATCGTGGAGCGTGGCGGTGAGAAGATCGGCGTGCTTGGCGTCACCCCGCCGGACCTCGCCAACATCTCCTCGCCCGGCTCGGTGCGCGTCACCGGTCCGCAGGGCTCCGCTGTGGTGAGCCCGCGAACCTACGACATCGGGGCCCTCGCCGCGCACCTCCAGCCGGTCGTGGACGCGCTCCGCGCCGCCGGCTGCAACAAGATCGTCCTCTCCTCCCAGCTCCAGCAGGTCGACAACGAGAAGGCGCTCGCCCAGGCCCTCGACGGCGTGGACGTCATCGTCGCCGGCGGTTCCGGCACGATCTACGTGAACAACGCCGCCAACCTGCTCCCAGGCGACACCGCCGCGGGCCGGTATCCGTTCCTCACCACCGACAAGATGGGCCGCCGTGTGGCGGTCGTGAGCACCGAGGGACAGTACCAGTACGTCGGACAGCTGGTCGTCGACTTCGACGGCAACGGCGACGTCGTCGGCGTGTCCGGTGACACCCAGCCCGCGACCGCCGCGAAGGTCGCCGCGCTCTGGGGTTCCGCGGATCCCTTCGCCCCCGGCACCCGCGGCGCCGCGGTCAAGGCGCTGACCGACGCCGTCGGCGCGGTCATCAACTCCAAGGACGGCCTCATCCTCGGCCGTTCCTCGGTCTACCTCGAGGGCCGCCGCACCACGGTCCGCCAGCAGGAGTCGAACTTCGGCGACCTGTCCGCCGACGCGAACCTCTGGTACGCCCGCCAGTACGACCCCTCGGTCGCCGTCTCGATCAAGAACGGCGGCGGCATCCGCAACTCCATCGGCTCCACCGGACCGGGCGGAGAGCTGCTCCCCACGCGCGCCAACCTTTCCGCTGGCAAGCTCGCCGGGGACATCAGCCGCCTCGACGTCGAGGACTCCCTGAAGTTCAACAACGCGCTGACGCTGGTCACCGTGAAGGCCTCGCAGCTGAAGATGCTGCTCGAACACGGCGTCGCGGCCAGCACCGGCACCGGCGCCGACCGGGCCACGCCAGGCCAGTTCCCGCAGCTGGGCGGCCTGGTCGTGGTGGCCGACCTCTCCGGCACCGCGCAGCGCTTCACCAGCCTCAGCAACGTCGTCACCGGCATCACCCCGGGCACCCGCATCCGCTACGCCGCGCTGCTCGACGCCTCGGGCCGGCCGACGGATGTGCTCGTGGCCGACGGCGAGGTGCTGGATCCGGATCGTCCCGTCCGCATCGTCACCCTGAACTTCCTGGCCAACGCCGGAAGCGCGGGTTCCGACTTCGGCGGTGACAACTACCCGTTCCCGTATTTCCTCCGCCTCAACGGGGCCGAGTCCTACCAGCGTCGCGACCTGAACTCGGCGACGCTCGCCCCGCCGCTCCCGACGGGCTTCCCCGCCCGCGCGTCCTTCGCCGGGGTCGGAACCGAGCAGGACGCCTTCGCGGAGTACCTGCAGGCCTTCCACACCAACGCGCCGTTCGCGATGCCCGACACCGCGGTCGACCTCGATCGCCGGATCGTCCAGGGCACCGCCGACTCCGACGGCGACGGCCTGTCCAACGCCCAGGAAACCTCGCTGTTCACGCTCGGCATGGATCCCGACCGTGCGGCCTCCCGCTCCCAGGCCAACGCCCTGCTCCGCCTGCGTCGCCTTGGCCAGGCCGAGGTCACCGGCTCGCCCGCGGCGTTCAACCTGTTCACCACCGCCCAGGTCGCCGACGCCCGCCTCGCCGGACGCGGTGATGTCGTCGGCGATCCCGCCACCTACGGGCTCTTCACCGCGCCCCGCGCCGACATCCGTCTCGACGGACTCGTGCTGCCGTTCTCGACGAATGCGCTCGTGAACTTCCGCCTGCAGACCTCGGATGACATGACCCGCTGGGTCGACACGGCCGTGGTCACCAACGTCCCGGTGGATCTCACCACCCCGACGAAGTTCTTCCGCTTCCGCGCGGAGTGATCGGTTGGCCCGCCGAGGGCCGAAGCCCCTTCAACCGCCCCGCCGGACACCGTGTCCGGCGGGGCGGCTTGTTTTCACGGAGTCTCCGTCGAACCGGTCGGCTCGCCATCGCGTGGATCCGCGTCGTCCATGCCGTCGTCGTCGTCCACCTCCTCGCCCGCCGGTGCCGGCGCCGCCCCCTTCCCGGGCCCGATCACCACCACGAACTCGCCCTTCCGCGGACGCCGCGCCAGTTCCGCCGCCAGTTCTGCCGGCGTTCCGCGCAGCCATTCCTCGAACTTCTTCGTCAGCTCCCGCGCCAGCACGACCCGACGCTCCGGCAGCGTCTCGGCCAGTTCCTCGAGCAGCCGGGCCACCCGGAACGGCGACTCGTAGAGCACCAGCGTGCCGGGGACGGCCGAAAGCTCCCGCAGCCGCCGCAGCCGCTGGCCGGACTTGTGCGGCAGGAAGCCGGCGAAGTGGAACTCCTCCGTCGGCAGGCCGCTCGCCGTCAGTCCGGCCACCAGCGCACAGGCGCCCGGGACCGCCTCCACACGCAGCCCCGCCGTCACCGCCTCGGAGACCACGCGTTCGCCCGGGTCGCTGATCCCCGGCGCGCCGGCGTCGGTCACCAACGCCACCTTCTCCCCGCGGCGCAGGCGGTCGAGGATCTCCGCCGAGCGCCGGGCCTCGTTGAAGCGGAAGTGGCTCACCATCGGCTTGCGGATGCCGAAGTGGGTCAGGAGCTGGCCCGTGTGGCGCGTATCCTCCGCCACCACCACGTCGCATTCCCGCAGCACCCGCAGCGCCCGCAGGGTGATGTCCTCGAGGTTCCCGATGGGCGTCGCGACGAGGTAGAGTGTCCCCGGCACCAGCGGCGGAGGCGGGTTCGGGGAGACGGGTGCCGTCCCGGTTTCCATGGTGGACGCGGTCGGCCCGCACGGGCCGGGCCGGGGTCAGATCGGCTTGTGGTGCATGCGCTCGTGGGCCGCCCGGATGAACCCGGCGAACAGCGGATGCGGGCGGTTCGGCTTGCTCAGGAACTCCGGGTGCGACTGCGTCGCGATGAAGAACGGATGCGTCGGGATCTCGATCATCTCCACCAGCTGGTCGTCCGGCGTCGTGCCGCTGACGACGAACCCGGCCTTCTCGAACTGCTCACGGTACTCGTTGTTGAACTCGTACCGGTGGCGATGGCGTTCCATCACGCTCGGCTTGCCGTACAGGCGGTGCGCCAGCGAGCCAGGCTCCAGCAGGCACTCCTGCGAACCCAGCCGCATCGAGCCGCCCTTGCGCTTCACATGGCGCTGCGTCTCCTGCAGGTGGATCACGGGGTGGACCGTGTGCAGGTCGAACTCGGTCGAGTTCGCGCCCTGCAGTCCCAGGACGTTCCGTGCGAACTCGATCGTGGCGATCTGCATCCCGAGGCACAGGCCGAGGTAGGGCACGCCCTTCTCACGCGCGAAGCGGGCCGCCTTGATCTTGCCCTCGATGCCGCGGTCGCCGAAGCCGCCCGGCACCAGGATCCCGCCCAGCTCCTTCAGCTTCTTCGTCGGATCGTCGTTCTCCAGCTGCTCCGCATCGATCTGCTCGATCTGCACGCCGCAGTCGTTCGCCGCGCCGGCGTGCTTCAGGGACTCGTACACCGACTTGTAGGCGTCCTGCAGCTCGATGTACTTGCCGACGACGCCGATCCGCACGCGGTGCTGCGGGGCGATCATCTTGCGGATGATGTCCTGCCAGTGCGCCATGTTCGCCGGCGGCAGCGTCAGCTGGAGCGTGCGGCAGACCAGGTCGTCCATCCGCTCCCGCTGCAGCATCAGCGGCACCTCGTAGATCGTGTGGTCCACGTCCTTCTCCTCGATCACCGCATCGAACGGGACGTTGCAGAACATCGAGAGCTTGCTCCGGACGTCCTTGCCCAGCGGCTGCTCGCAGCGGGCCACGAGGATGTGCGGGGCGATGCCGATCTCGCGCAGCTTGGCGACGCTCTGCTGGGTGGGCTTCGTCTTCAGTTCGCCCGCCGCCTTGATGAAGGGGACGTAGGTGACGTGGATGAAGCAGACGTTGCCCGGCCCGGCCTCATGGGCGAACTCGCGGATCGCCTCGAGGAACGGCAGGCCCTCGATGTCGCCCACCGTGCCGCCGATCTCGGTGATCAGGATGTCCGCGCCGGACTTCTCCGCGAGGTCCGTGATGCGGCGCTGGATCTCGTCGGTGACGTGCGGGATGACCTGGACCGTCTTGCCGAGGTACACGCCGTCGCGTTCGTTCTTGAGCACCTGCTCGTACACCTGGCCGCTGGTGGTGGCGTTGGCGCGGCTGAGATGGGTGTTGGTGAACCGCTCGTAATGGCCGAGGTCGAGGTCGGTCTCGGCGCCGTCGTCGAGGACATAGACCTCGCCGTGCTGGTACGGGCTCATCGTGCCCGGGTCGACATTCAGGTAGGGATCGAACTTCTGGAGGGCCACCGTGAGGCCCCGGTTCTCCAGGAGAGTTCCGAGCGCCGCCGCGGTGAGCCCCTTGCCGAGGGAACTCACGACGCCGCCCGTGACGAAGATGTACTTCATGGGCTTGCACGTTCCCAAGCGCTCCGCATGGGCAGCAAGGAAAACTTCCGTCCGGACCCCCTTGGGTTCTCGAATCGGGTACCAGGACCCCTTTTCGGTCCCGGTCGGCGGAGCCGAGGAATGGGAGGGGAGTTTCTAGTTTTCAGTTCGGAACAGGGGAATCGGCGCGAAGAGCAGGGAGGTCAGAGCGACGTCGGGTTTCGGGAGATGTACTGGGTCGAGGCGGTGTGGCTCCATTCGCCGGAAGGTTCGTCAACCGATGAAGAGACTCTTCGCGTCAACAGGCCTGGTGGCTCTCACCCTGTTCCTATCCGGTTGCGCCACCGACGGCTCCCGGCGGGGTCGCGGCGACCTCGGGGCCTTCATCCTGCAGGAGGCGACCGAGTACGGGGCCCAACCGGCGGCGGTGACCCTGCCGCCTTCCCTCCCGAAATCCGGCTGGCGATATCGACGCGATGAAATGGGCATCGTCATCGACGCGCCCACGACGGCTTCAGCCGGTCTCGACTCTTTTCTCGGCCAGGCCTTTGGGACTCCCCGGATGTCCAACCCGGAAGGCCCCACCCGGATTTGGAAGAGTTCCGGCGTCGCGGTGACGCTGTCCACCGACGAGAAAGAAACCATGGTCATCCTGGTCCGCTCCCTGTTCTCTACGGATCGGAAGAGGGCCATCAAGAACCTGGTCCGGACGGTCAAGGCCATACAGACGGCCGAACAGATCAGGAACGAGAAGACCGGTGCTGCAACCCCGACCGGGCGCGGGAACCGCTGATCCCTCAGCGCCTCTGCCTCTCCGCGGGAGAAATCCTCCGCAGAATCCGTGAAATCCGTGTCTCCCTCGCCAAGCCAGCCGGCGTCGGGAGCAAATGCTTCGAGCCTGACGTCGGGAGCGGGCCGTGTAGCTTCCCTGCGGCGGCGGCCGGTTCCTGACGTGACTCCTTCCGAAGACATCAACCCCCGGGGCTGCCAATGCGGCTTGTGGAAGAAGGATCCCGCCTTCCTCGAGGGCCTGAAGGTTCCGCGGGGCCACTGCGGCTTCTGCGAGACCTGCGGCAAGCCGGGGCACACTCGCCATTTCCCGGGCTCGATGCCGTACACCGGATGTTGGTGCGACTTCCATCATCGGATGGTCTCGATCCTCCATCCGCTCGGCCATCCGGGCACCTACCTCTATCGCGGCCTGCTGGTCGTCGCGATCGTCCTGTGGGTTCTCTCGAAACGGTGAACCCATCGACCACCGGACCCGCCGCCGCGCGGCTCCGATGAACACCGTACGACGAACCTCCCCCTCCGTGTCTCCGTGGACACTCTGAAGGATTTCCAAAGGAGCCAGGATCGGGGATCAGGCACCACGGTCCGCAGAATCCGCGAAATCCGTGTCTCCGCCGACACGAACGCGACCCCCAGACGATGGAGGAAATCAGGAATCCCGAATCGGGAATCAGGAATTCCGCTCAGTCCTGCAGCGAGTGCTCGTCGAGGAAGATCCACTTCTCGACCTCGATCTTGTGCCGGTTCAGGGCCGAGGCGTACTCGGTCTTCTTCACCAGGCTCGAGGGCGAGTTCATGATCATCTGCACCTTCCCGCTGGGGATGTGGTGCTTGAGCAGGGTGAAACAGGCGTCGTAGTCGCGGCTGTCGTAGCTGACGCCGAGCTTCCGGTAGGCCTCGTCCGACGACAGCGCGACCCCACGCTCGGTGAGCATGCGGTCGGTGGCGTGGGCCCCGAAGCCCGCGCCGCGTCCGTCGAAGTAGAGCAGGCAGATCGCGCCGACGCCGTAGTGGACGATCTCGCGGACGGAGTGCTTGAACTTGTCCCGGTTGTCCTTGTTGGTGAGAGGGAACCGGTTGAAGAGCGACTCGCTCTGGAGGCGGATGATCGGCAGGTCGTAGATCTTCGGCTTGCCGTAGGTGAGCACCACGAACTCCTGGCTGGTGACGATGTCGTAGTAGACGTGGACCTTGAACCAGTAGGGTGTGGTCATCAGCGGCACCAGGGGATCGGCCGGCCGTTCCTTGCGGAAGCGCAGGAAGCGTTCGTAGTCGATCTCCACGATGAACCGGTTGTCCCGGATCAGGTAGCAGTCCTTCACCAGCGGAGTGGTGCCCAACATCTGCCGCTCGATGTCGGCCTTGTGCTCCTTGAACTGCGCTTCGGTGAGGAGGATCTCGCTGTTCACCGGCTTCACCGGAAGGAAGTAGCTCGCCGTGTACACGAAGCGCTGGGCGTCGTTGAACGCGTGCGGCGCGAACGGCTCCACCGGCTCCGGCGGCTGCATCGACTTCACGTCGGTCTTCGACGGACGGTCGAGCACGTGCCCGGAGACCGCCTTGGAGGCGAGGTAGGCGAGGTTGAAGGGGGAGGGCTCGAACTCGAGGGGTTCGGCGCGGACGACCCGCAACCCCTGCGCCTTCATGGCGTTGGTCTTGTCCGGGTTGTTGGTCAGCAGGACGAACCTGGCCTTCTTCAGCCCCAGGAGCGTCGCGGCGTGCATGACGTCCTCGTAGTCGCGGTAGTCCTTCCTCAGGCCCATGGCGGCGTAGGCCTGGAAGGTGGAGATCTGGTCCTGGCTGGCCTGGACCACCATGCGGTCGCGGGCCTTGGCCACGTAGCCGACGCCACGTCCCTCCTGCATCAGGTAGAAGAGGATGCCGTGGCCCCGCTTCACGATCACCTCGAGGGCGCCTTCGAGCTGCTGGACGCAGTCGCAGTCGCATCCGCGCAGGGTCTCGCTGGTGACGCACGAGGAATGGATCCGGGTGTAGAGGAGCCGGGCGCCGAGCAGGTCCCCATGGGCGAGGGCGATGATGTAGCCCTTGTGGATCATGTCCTGGAAGACATGGGCCTGGAACATCCCGAACCGCGTCTCGACGGAGCAGGAGGCGAGGAAGAGCGTGGTGCCATGGAGGGGACGCTCGTTCACCGTGGCCCGGTCGTCCCCGAAATGGACCCGGGGATCCCCCAGCTTGGCGAGCAACTCGGCGAAGGGCACGGCCGCGGCGGGGCGACGTGCGGAAGTCTGAGGTTTGCGCTTGGCGGTCGGCATGGAGGCAGGGAATAAAACCCGGCCGCTCGGGTTGCAACTTGATTGCCAGTCGTGGCACCCACGCTGCTTCGGAGGTTTCAACCGCCGAAATCGTGCAGCCCAAGCGGAGTCGGCAGCGAATAGAACCAACAGACCTGTCCGCTTTTCATCACCCTGAACAAATGAAGACCCAACACTTCAAGGTCGCCGCCGCGGCAGCGCTTGCGCTGTCGTCCCGGTATGGCGCCGTGGCCCAGACCACGACCAATGCCCTCGAGAAGACCATCATCGAGGGCGTCCCGGTCGAGGAATCGGTCATCCCGACCATCCGCCCGATCAACTCCGTCTATGGCACCGACAGGTCGATCATCGACACCCCCCGCAACGTCACGATCATTTCCCGCGAGCAGCTGGACGCGATCAACATCTTCGACGTCCGGGACTTCTCGAAGCTGACCTCCAGTTCCTATACCCGTTCGAACTTCGGTGCGCCGACCACGCCCGACATCCGCGGCCAGATCGCCGACACGTTCGTGAACGGCATGCGTGTCGGCCTGACGTCCAACGGCAACGGCATGCCGGTGAACTTCAACTCGGTGGAGTCGGTGAACATCGTCAAGGGCCCCGCCTCCGCGGTGTTCGGTCCTTCCCAGTACGTCGGCGGCTACATCGACTACCAGACCAAGAAGCCCTACTTCGACTCGTTCCACGGCGAGGTGTCGGCGACGGTCGGCATGTATGAGCAGCGGCGCTGGACGGCGGACGCCGGCGGCCCGGTGAACGAGAAGCTCGCCTACCGCATCTCCTATTCCGGCGAGCAGTCCGGCAGCTACTACTACGACGGCTTCCGCCGCACCCAGGCCGGCTACGCGGCCATCACCTGGTTGGCGACCGACAACTACACCGTCGACTTCAACAACGAGTTCCTCTGGGCGAACTACACCGAGAACTTCGGCATCAACCGCCCGACGCAGAACCTGATCGACAGCGGCCTGTATCAGACCGGCATCAACATCAACAACGGAGCCGGCAACCCGCCTTCCGATCCCCAGAACTCGGTGAACGTCACCTCGGGCTTCCCGGTGGTGAACGTGATCCAGCCCGGACCGCTCGTCCCCATAGACCGCCGTGTCCGCCTGCTCCGGCCTGGGGATGACTCCGAGGGCGTCAGCTACAACGCCCAGGTCATCCAGACGCTGAAGCCGGGTGGCGACTGGGAGTTCGTGAACAACTCCTTCTTCCGGTACGTCCGGCGCGAGACGCTGTCCTCCTACTACTACTCGGAGATCATCGATCCGAGCGTGTCGTTCGAGAACCGCATCGAGGCCCGCTACTCCGGCGATGCGCACTCGATCAACACCGGTGCGTCGGTCCGCTACCAGCAGGTCCGCGCGTTCAACGACTTCTTCAACGAGCCGGCCGGCGTGTGGGACATCACCCGCGACCGCAACTTCATCAACATC
The DNA here is from genome assembly GCA_945860685.1 of Akkermansia muciniphila. GTDB lineage: Bacteria > Verrucomicrobiota > Verrucomicrobiia > Limisphaerales > UBA9464 > SXXZ01. The sequence goes on along the minus strand of CAMASJ010000002.1, from coordinate 2,559 downwards.
TACAACGCGAGCTACTTCCCCAACGCGTTCACTTCCCGGCCGGTGCCGGGATGGCCGAACCGCTACTTCACCCCGTCGAACGGCGACTCGGGCGTGAGCAAGGTCTGGCAACTCGGGCCCTACTGGCAGCACGACTGGAAGGCGACCGACAAGCTGTCGTTCCTCGCCGGTGTCCGTGAGGACATCGTGTTCGCGGACTACTACGATCCGTCGAACGTCACCCCGGCGAATCCGCCGTTCTATTCGCTGCCGAGCGACTCGATCACGATCGGGATGTTCAACGCGAACGTCAGCGCGGTGTACAAGTTCCGTCCGACCCTGACGGGCTACGCGACGTACAATTGGAGCCAGAATCCCGCCGGCGCTGTCGGCAATGGCGGCGGCTACACCACCCAGGGCGGCTCGGGCTACACCTCCGGCGCCTTCCACACCGAGGCGGAGCTGTTCGAGGTCGGCACCAAGTACGGCTTCCTCGACAACCACGCGTTCTTCAACGTGGCGGTGTTCAACCAGAAGCGCGCGGACGTCAACTCGATCACCCGCCAGGTGACCGAGATCGACTCCACCGGCTTCGAGACCGAGCTGAACCTCCAGCCGAACCGGAACTTCTACATCACCCTCGGCTACTCGTACATCGACGCGATGTCGAGCGCGGCGGGCTTCGACGTGGGCAACACCACCTTGGTGCCTCCGAGCGACCGCTTCTTCTCCGCGCCTCCGGGAGACATCCGCCGCCAGGGCGCGCCGCAGCACTTGTTCAACCTGCTCACCACCTACAAGCTGGACTGCGGCTTCGGCGCCACGGCCAACATCGTGGCGACCGGCGACATCTGGAACAACAACGTGGGCACGATCATCATCCCCGCCCAGTACACCCTCGACGTCACGTTCTTCTACGAGCGCCCGACCTGGGATGCCCGTGTGATGCTGCTCAACGTGACCGACGAGAAGAACTGGGGCGCCCCCAACGGCGTCTACGGCAACGAGTCCATCATCGCGGAACTGCCGTTCCGCCTCGAGGGACGCGTCACGTACAAGTTCTGAGCCGCCCTGTCGGACCCGCTTCAAGGGCGGCAGCCATCCCGATGGTTGCCGCCCTTTTTCGTACCTTCCTCCCGCCCGTCGACCCGACGTCCGAAGCCCGCCGCCCGCATGCCTCCCACCTCTTCACAGCCCTTCTCCCCGGTTCCCACATCTCCGGGCTTCCGATGGAACCCGGTCCCGTGGATCACCGCCCTCGTCGCCGCCGTCGGCTTCACCGCCGGATGCGCCACCGCGCCGTCCGCCGGCAAGCCCACCGCCTCCGTGTCGATGCCGGTGAAGGTGGTCGTCATCTCCCTCTTCGAGATCGGTGAGGACACCGGCGATCGGCCCGGCGAATACCAGCTCTGGGTCGAGCGCGAGCACCTGACCAACAAGATCGCCATCCCCGGCACGCACCGTCCCCTCCGCTACCGCGACGACGGCGTGCTCGCGGTCTGCACCGGCGGAGGCATCGCCCGCAGCGCCGCGGTGATCGCCGCCCTCGGCCGGGATCCGCGCTTCGACTTCTCCAAGGCCTACTGGATCACCGCCGGCATCGCCGGCATCGACCCCGCCGACGGCACGCTCGGCTGCGCGGCCTGGGCCGAGTACGTCGTGGACGGCGACCTCGCCCACGAGATCGATCCGCGCGAGGCGCCGCCCGAATGGACCACCGGGTACATCCCGCTCAGCCAGGGCGAACCGTATGCCCTACCGAAGAAGACCCGGTTGGGCGAGGTGGTCTTCGCACTCAACCCGGGCCTGGTCGACTGGGCCTATCGGCTCACGAAGGACGTCCCGCTTCCGGAGAACGAGGTGATGATCCAGAACCGTTCGCGGTACACCGAGCATCCCAACGCGCGGCGTTCGCCGTTCGTCATGAAGGGCGACAACCTCGCCGCCTCGACCTTCTGGCACGGGAAGCTGATGAACCGCTGGGCCAACGACTGGACCCGGTACTGGACCGACGGCAAGGGCAACTACGTCACCACCGCCATGGAGGACAGCGGCACGCTCCAGGCGCTGACCTTCCTGGGCGAGGGCGGGCTGGTGGACACCAACCGCGTGCTGGTCCTGCGAACCGCCAGCAACTTCGACCTCCAACCCCCGGGCAAGACGGCGGTGGAGAACCTCGTCGAGGAGAACAGCGGCAAGTTCTCCGCGTACATCCCGAGCCTCGAGGCCGCCTACGCGGTCGGCTCCAAGGTGGTCCACGAACTCGTCGAACATTGGGACCGCCACTCCAAGACCATCCCCGGATCCCGCCCATGAACTCTCCTATCCGCCGCTGCCTCGCCCTCTGTGGACTCGCCTTCGCCCTCGGCGCCTTCGCCGCAGGACCGGAACCGCGCTTCGCGCCCAAGGTCGTGGTCGTCACCACCTACGAGATCGGCGCCGACACCGGCGACAAGCCGGGCGAGTTCCAGTTCTGGCACGAGCGGGAGAACCTCACCAACCGGGTCGAGGTTCCCGGAGTGGACCATCCGTTGACGCACGACGGCAAGGGGCTCTGGGGCATGGTCAGCGGCACCACCG
>CAMASJ010000001.1 GCA_945860685.1 Akkermansia muciniphila | reverse complement strand
AAGCCGAGCCTTCGTGTGGCTGGACGAGACCGGGGCACGGGCCAGGTCGGAGGCGCTGAGGCAGGGACCGCCCGGCGGACCGCTCTGGGGTCTGCCCATCTCGGTGAAGGACCTGTTCGACGTGGCGGGGCTTCCGACGACGTGTGGTTCCCCGTTCTACGCCGGAACCCGGCCGGTGCCGGATGCGGACTCCGGCTACGTGGGCCGATGGCGGGCCGCGGGAACCGTGATCTTGGGCAAGACCGTGTTGAACGAGTTCGCGTACGGCATCACCGGCGAGAACCGCTGCTTCGGCGACTGCACCCAGCCAGAGCATCCCGGCCGGTTGACCGGTGGCTCCAGTTCCGGGGCCGCCGCGAGCGTCCTCATGGGAGCGGCCGCGATCGCGTTGGGAACCGACACGGGCGGTTCGCTGCGGGTGCCTGCGGCGCTGTGTGGGCTGGTGTCGTATCGGGCCAGCCTCGGTTTCGCGGACTGGAGCGGCAGCTTCCCGCTGGCGCATTCCTTCGACACCGTCGGGTGGTTGCAGCGGTCGCTGGGGGATGTCGCCTTCGTGGCGAGGGCCCGGCATCCGGAAGTGGAAGTGCCGCCCCTCTCCCGGCCGCCCAAGGTGGCGGTGATGGCCGGTGATTGGCTGGCGCCTGCGGAACCGGGAATCCTCGAGGCGCTCGGGCGCTTCTCCGACTCGCTGCGTCGGGCGGGGGCCGAGGTCGTCGAGGTCCCGGCCACCGGCTGGGAGAAGGCCGTGGAGCTTTTCGTGCCGATCCAGGCCCACGAAGCCCATTCGATCCATGCGAGGTACCTTCCCAGCCATTCCGGCGCCTACGATCCCGGGATCCTCGCCCGGCTGGAGATGGGCCGGGGCGTGGGTGGGTCGCGCCATGCCGATCTGTTGGGGGAGAAGGCGGAATTCGCCCGGGGCCTGCAGGCGCTCTTCCGGGATGTCGACCTGCTCCTGGCGCCGGCCTCTGCCATGCGTGAGTTGAAGGCCGGTGCGGACCACACTGCGACCCGTCCGCGGCTTTTGAGGCTGACTGCACCCGCCAGTTTGGGTGGCCTGCCGGTGCTGACTGTGCCCTGGTTGGAGGACGGTCTCCCGGGGATCGGTTTCCAGGTCATGGCGCCGCATGGCCAAGACGCCAGGCTTTGGGGCTTCGCCGAATGGCTTGCGGGCGATTCCTTGAAACTCCCCATACCCTGACCGGTGCGGGCGGCTTGGGTGCTGGCGTCGACGATCCCGTCCGGTCGGCAGCCTGTTTGGCCGCCATGGATCCCCCCCGGCAAAGGTGCAGGACCGGGCGCTTGCGATTCCCTTCCTTTGCAAATCACCGACGCCCGTGGATCTTCGCCGGAGTGGCACCCGCAGTGGAATTGGAGTCCGTCAGTAAGCGGTATGGAGATTTCCGTGCCGTCGATGGGCTGTCGCTTTCGGTCCCGCAGGGCTGCATCTACGGCGTCCTCGGTCCCAACGGAGCGGGCAAGACCACGACGCTACGCATGATCCTCGGCGTGGTGGAGCCCACTTCGGGACGGGTCTCGGTGCTGGGCCATGGTTCCGCCATGTCGGTGCGGGAGAGGGTCGGATATCTGCCCGAGGAGAAGGGGCTTTACCGCAAGATGAAGGCGTCCGCCGTGATCGCCTATTTCGCGACCTTGAAGGGCATGTCGCGGCGGCAGGCCGACCTGCGCGCGCGCGAATTGCTGGATCGCCACGGGTTGGGGCTCTTCGCCGACGTCAAGACAGAGGCGCTCTCCAAGGGTATGGGACAGAAGGTCCAGGTCCTGGCCTCAATAGCCCACGACCCCGATTTGGTGATCCTGGATGAACCGTTCTCGGGATTGGACCCGGTGAACCAAGGAGTCCTGGAGGAGATCGTGCGCGACCTGAAGGAACGCGGACGGACCGTGTTGCTATCGACCCATGTGATGGCGCATGCCGAACGCCTGTGCGACCGGGTGGTCATCATCTCGGGAGGGCGATCGCTGTTCGACGGCACCCTTGCGGAAGCGCGTCGGGTGGTCCCCGCCAAGGTGCGGATCCGCACCCGGGACAGCCTGGAGCCGCTTCAGGATCTCCCCATGTTGCGGGAGTTGCGTTCGTTGGGGGACGGCCGTTGGGAATTCGAGCTGGAGGAAGGGGCGGATCCCCAGGCGGTTTTGGAGGCTTGTTTCACGAACCAGGTCCGGCTGAGCCATTTCAGCGCGTCGGAGGCGACCCTGCATGACGCCTTCGTCCGGTTGGTGGGCCCCGCGGCGAGGGAGGCCAGTTACCGATGAGGAACGCCCTGCTCATCGCATGGCGGGAGTTCGCGGAGAACGCCAAGACGCGAGGCTTCTGGTTCGGCATCCTGCTCTTCCCGATGATCTGGATCATCGGCGCACAGGTGCCGGCCTTCCTCGCCAAGAAGGGGACCCCGACGCGCAACTTCGTCCTCGTGGACCGGACGGGCCGGATGGCCGCGGTGGTCGAGGCCGCGCTGGAACGCGACGAACAGCGTCGACAGGGCGAGGCGTTCCGCGAGTGGGCTTCGGCGCGGTTGGTGCCGGGAGGGTCCCTCCCTCTGGCCAAGGGGGAGTTCGACCTCGGGCAGGCCTTGGGAGAGGTGGGCCCGATGCTCCGGACCAACGTCGGGAGCTTCGAATCCCCGAGTCCCAGGTTCCGGAGGGTGGAACCGCCACCCGGCATCACGATCGACGGCGATCTCAACGCCTTGGAGGGCGAGCTCCGCTCTTGGTTGAGGGAGGGGCGTTCCTACGTTCCGGTTGATGCCAAGGTCCCGGTTTCGCTGTTCGCGGCCGCGTTGATCCTGGAGGGAAAGACGAGCAACGCCGCACCGGTCTTGAGGTTCTGGTCGGAAAACCAGGCGGACACGGCCCTGCGGGAGAAGATCGACAACGCTCTCTCCGCGGACTTCCGGCTTCGCGAGTACGTGCGGTTGGGCATAGATCCCAAGGTGGTTTCGCGGGTGGAGAACGCGCGGGCCGAGGTGGTGAACCTGAGTCCGCGCAAGGCGGCAGGTGAGGAGCGGGTCGGGATCGCGGATCTCCTTCGCCAATGGGCGCCGAGCGCCTTCGTCTACCTCCTGTGGGTGGCGGTGTTCAGCATCGCCCAGATGCTCCTGAACTCGGTCATCGAGGAGAAATCGAACCGCATCATCGAGGTGCTTCTGTCGTCGGTGACCCCGGTCGAGTTGATGGCGGGCAAGCTTGTGGGGATCGCGGCTGTGGGCCTGGTGATGGTCGGTTCGTGGATCGGGACGCTGTTTCTGGTCGGTTTCTGGATGGCGGGATCCGCGGCCGCCTCCGGTGCCGCATCGGGTGGGGCCAGCGGGCTTCCGATGGAATTGATGACCCTGTTGGGCGACTCCTGGATCCTGCCGGCGTTCGGCCTCTATTTCCTGCTCGGCTACGTCCTCTATTCGGCGGTGATCCTCGCCATCGGCAGCACCTGCAACACGATCAAGGAGGCTCAGAACTACATGGGCGTGATCGTCCTGCTGATGATGGTCCCGTTGGTGGCAATGACTTTCATCCCGCGCGACCCGAACGGACCGATCGCGACCTTCCTGTCGTGGATTCCGCCCTACACGCCGTTCGTTATGATGAACCGCGTCACGGCCGGGCCGCCGTTGCGGGACGTGCTGGGCACGTTGGTCCTGCTGGTCGCCTGCGACGTCCTGGCGATCTGGGCCTGTGGCCGGATCTTCCGTGCCGCCGTCCTGCGAACGGGCCAGCCGGCCTCCATCTCGCAGATGTGGCGGTGGGTCCGTGGGCGCTGAGGGCCGGGAGCCCTGGAAACGAAACCGGCGGAAGGGGCGGCCGTGGCCGCCGGCCTTCCGCCCGGGAGCGGGCTCGGAACCCGTGGGGGGTTCCGGCCGTGGATCACTTGTCGCTGAGGGCGGTGACGCCGGGGAGGGGGACGCCCTCGAGGAACTCGAGGCTCGCGCCGCCGCCGGTGCTGGCGAAGGTGACCTTGTCGCCGAGGCCGGCCTTGTTGACCGCCTTCACGCTGTCGCCGCCGCCGATGATCGACTTGGCGCCGTTGTTCTGGGTCGCCGCGACCACCGCGAGGGCGACCGCGGTGGTGCCTTCGGCGAAACGCTTGTCCTCGAACATGCCCATGGGGCCGTTCCAGAGGATGGTCTTCGCGGAGGCCAGGACCTCGGCATAGGTCTTGGCGGTCTCCGGTCCGATGTCGAAGCCCTCGCACTCATCCGGGATGTCGCCGGTGTTGACGCGCGGATTGACGAACTCGAAGACCGGGCGGCCCTTCTTGTTGAGCTTCCCGGTGTCCTTGAGGTCGGCGATCACGGTGTCGGTCGGCAGGAGGAACTTCACGCCCTTGGCGGCGGCCTTCGACTCGGCGGCGAGGGCGGTGCCGGTATGGTCCTTCTCGACGAGCGACTTCCCGGTCTTGCCGCCGTGGGCGAGCTTGAAGGTGTAGGCCATGGCGCCGCCGATGAGGACGGTGTCGGCCTTCTCGAGCAGGCGGTCGATGACCTTGATCTTGTCGCTCACCTTGGCGCCGCCGAGGATGACGACGAAGGGACGTGCGGGGTTCTCGAGTTCGTCGCCGAGGAACTTCAGTTCGCGTTCCATGAGCAGGCCGGCAGCGCAGGGGGAGCCCCAGGCGCTGAGGATCCGGGCGACGCCGCTGGTCGAGGCGTGGGCGCGGTGTGCGGCGCCGAAGGCGTCGTTCGCGTACACGTCGGCAAGGCGGGCGAGGCGGGCGGCGAACACGGGGTCGTTCTCCTCCTCCTCGGCATGGAAGCGGACGTTCTCGAGCAGCAGGATCTCGCCGTCCTTGAGGGCGTTGGCGGCGGCCTCGGCCTTCTCACCGACGGTCTCGTCGACGAACGCCACCGGCTTGCCAAGCATCTCGCCGAGCTTCACGGCGACCGGGGCGAGGCTCATGGACGGCTCGCGCTTGCCGTCCGGGCGTCCGAGGTGCGCCGCGAGGATGACGCGGGCTCCCTTGGAGACGAGGAGGTTGAGCGTGGGGAGGGTCTCCTTGATGCGGGTGGTGTCGTTGATCACCATCGCGCCGTCCTTCTCCTCCATCGGCACGTTGTAGTCGACGCGCATGAGCACGCGTTTGCCGGAGACGTCGAGGTCGCGAACAGAGAGTTTGGCCATATAGGATGAGGTTTCGAGCCCTACCGTATCGGTGCCGGCGGGACCGGCAAAGGGATTTTGCCTCAGCCGGAACCGATCCATGGGAGCGGTGACGCACTTCACGCAAGGTTGCCAGGAATCCCATTCGGAAACGGATTCGAAGTCGAATCGGCGACGTCGGTGGTGTTTTGTTTCACTGCCGCGGAACCCGCAGTCATCTGCGTTCCGCTGAGGCTTTGCGGCTTCGCGCGAGCGTCCCTTGGGCCTACGCCCGCAGCGTCGAGGTGGTTGTGCGTCCGGTGATTGGCGTGGTCATCGACACCTGCTTCCCGGGCCGTTAGAACTTCCCCTGATGAGCGAATCCAAGGCGGCCTTCCTCAAGCAGGGAACGTGGATGGTGGCCGCCACCTTGGTCGGAGGGGTCGGGATGACACTGGTCCATATCATGGTGGGTCGGAAGCCGGAGGTCTACGCGCAGTTCAAGTCCTTGCTCGCGATCTTCTACGTGGTTGGAGCTGCCCAGGGTGGACTTTGGAACCTCTTCGCCCAGCAGACCGCCGCCGCCCTGACCCCCGTGGCCAAGTCGACGGTGGTGGCCGCCGCTCGCCGGACTGCAATCTGGATCTTCGGCCTGATGGGCGTCGTTGCCCTCGTCCTGTTGGGCTCCGGCGGAAGGCTTTCCGGCATGCTCAAGCTGCCTTCGCCCCTGGCTCTCTGGGCGACTTGGGGGCTGATCCTGACCACGCTGGTCGCCGCCTTGATCCGGGGGCTCCTGCAGGGCGGTCAGAACTTCGTCGGCCTCGGTATGGTCTCCATCGTCGATGGATTGGGGCGGCTTGGCGCGGTTGGTGTGATCGTCCTCCTGCTGGATGGTGGCTCCGCGGGGGCGGTCACCGGGGCCCTGATTGGCAACCTCGTTGCGATCGCGTTCGGGGCCTGGGCGCTGAGGCGGTTCCTGGCGGAAGGGGCCGGCAGGAAGGGTGGTTCGGTTCCCAACGGCTTCTGGCCGCTGACACTGGCCGCGGCGTCCCTCCAGGCGCTTTCGCAGTTGGACAACGTGTTCCTGCAGTCCGTGGTGCCGCCGGCTTGGATCGGCGAGTTGGGGCAGCGGTATTCGACCGGAGCGCAAATCGGATTCGCGCTGACCCAATTCACCGTTCCGCTGGCGTTGGTGATGTTCCCAAAGGTCGTGAAAGGAGCGGCCCAAGGTGGCGGCTCGAACGCGTTGAAGATCACCTTGGTCAGCACGCTGGTCCTGGGCGGATTGGCCGCGGTCGGTTGCACGGTGATCCCATGGCTGCCGGTCCGGATCCTGTTTCCCACGGTGCCGACCGCGTTGTCCGCGACGCTGGTCCCTTGGTTCGCCTGGGGCATGCTGTGCTTCACCCTCGCCAATGTCCTGCTCAGCGACCGGATCGCCCGTTCCGATTTCCGATTCGTCCCTTGGGTCGCTCTGCTCGCCGCGTGCTATGCGGGCGTCCTCTTCGGCATCCGGCCCCGCCTGCTGTCCGGAACGCCGGAGGCGGCGTTTCGGACGGTCAGCCAGCTGTTGTGCTTCGCCAACTTCCTGCTCCTCGCGTTGGCTGGGTTCTTCAGCCGGCTTGGTTCGGCCGACGCCACTGTTCAAGCGCGTTCCGAAGCGGCTCCAGCGGCAGCCCGATGACGTTGCTCATGGAGCCCTCGATCTGTTCGACGATCAGATCTCCGTGCTCCTGGATCGCATAGCCGCCGGCCTTGTCGAGGGTGTCGACCTTGGAGAGGTACTCCGTGACCACATCCTCGCCGAAGCCGCGGAACTTCACCCGCGTGGATTCCGAGAACAGGCGCATGCGACGGCCGGATTCATGGACCAAGCAGACGCCGGTGACCACCTCATGGACGCGGCCTGAGAGCTTCTCCAGGAGTACCTTGGCTTCGTGGGCGTCGGCGGGTTTGCCGATCGGTTCCCCGTCGAGCCAGACCAGGGTGTCGGCCCCCAGCACGAGGTGTTCGGGATAGCGTCCGGAGACCTGCAGGGCCTTCCTTTCGGCGTTCACCTCGCAGAGCCGTCGCACCCCGAGCGATGCGTCGTGCAGTTCGTTTGCGTCGCTGCGGACGACGCCGAACTCCGGGATCAGTTGACGGAGTAACTCGACGCGGCGGGGGGATCCCGAGGCGAGGATGAACGGTGGCAGGTAAAGCAGCGTGGTCGCGGAGTCCATGTCGTCCTCAGAATCCCACAGTGGCCGGGGAGGTGGAGCGCAGCACCGAGATATGGCCGAAGCGTTCCTTGAATATGGTACGGATGGATTCGATGCCGGTTTCCGAGGCGGTGTCTGCGGGATGCAGGAGGACAAGCACCCGTGAGGGCAGGGAACGGATCTCGCCGGAAGGCGCCTGCCATTGGCCTTGGGCTTCAAGCACAGTGAAGCCGCTTGGAAATCGCGGCGTGACGACCTCCGAGAGGAAGCTTTGCCATTCCGGGATCGGCACGGGTCCCATGAAGAGCTCGGTGCGGAGCCACGGCTTCGATCGGGCAAAGCTGCCTGCTGCCGCGGGCCCGGCATGGGAAGCCGGCGCGGTGCGGCATCCGGCGCCGAACACGACGATTGCGGCGACGGCCGCTGAAACGAGGAGCCTTCTGGGAGTCGGGTAAATCATCCGGTTCTTGGCGCTGGGTTGAGCGCGTGGGAGACGCTCCTTTCGATGGTGGGCCGGTGGCAAGTCCAGAGCCGGAGTCCGTACGGGCCGTTACCGCTGGCATCCGGGACACCAGTAGGTCGATCGACCGGCCTGCTCGCATCGACGGATCGCCGAACCGCACCGGGCGCAGGGCTCGTTCGCCCGGTCGTAGACCAGGAACGGGGAAGCGTCGTCGGCCCAGGTTCCGCGCGTTCCCGCCTCGTGGTAGTAGGGCGAGATGCCCAATTGATGGGCCCGGAGGTTGCGTGCGATCGCCTCCTCCAGCACCTGCCGGATTGCGTCGCGCAGGACGGGCCATTCCGCATCGCGGATCCGATCGGAACGACGCCGTGGGGAAATGCCGGCACGGTGGAGGAGTTCCGAAGCGTAGATGTTGCCGATCCCGGAAACCTGGGCGGGGTCCATCAAGCGCACCTTGACGGGTTGTCGCGAGCAACCAATCCGCGCCAGGGTCGCCGGAGTGAAATCCGGGGATAGCGGCTCAGGTCCAAGGCCTGCGAGCACGGCATCGTTGCAGGTGAACACGCCGAAGCGCCTGGGATCCTCGAAGGTGAGATGCCCGTGATCCCACTCCATCCATGCGACATCGCGCCTCCCAGCAACCGGAGTCGAATCGGAGAATGCCAGTGAACCGGTCATCCCTAGGTGGATGAGAAGACGATTTGGTTGCGTCGGCTTGGGTTCCCACTGGAAAACCAGATATTTGGCCCTGCGATGAAGTCTTAGGAGGACGCGATCCCGGAGAAGCGGATCCAAGTCCGAAGGTGCCTCTGGGCGACACGGACGGGGATGGAGAACGCGGGTGGAGACGAGTCGGCGGCCTTCGAGTTGGGGACGGAGACGCTGCACCAAGGCCTCGATTTCGGGCAGTTCAGGCATCCGGGAAAGAGTAGGCCCGGTTTGCCTGCGTTTGCCACCGGTTCCGTTGTGGCTGGGATTCCGGGTTGGTCCCGCGGGATCGGGTGAGGTAGCCTTCCGGGGTGGATCCGCAGATCGTCATAGTGGTTCCGGTCTTCAACGAGTCCGGGAACATCGAACCCATGGCCCGGGAGGTGGCGGAAGCCTTCGCTTCAGAGACCCGGCCATGGCAACTCGTCTTCGTGGATGACGCTTCGCAGGACGACACGTGGGACGTGATTCGTCGGGTGACCGCTTCGAATCCGAGGATTCACGCTTTCCGGCATGCCCGCAACCGGGGGCAGAGCGCCGCGGTTTGGACCGGGGTGTCGAGGACCTCGGCTCCGTTTGTCTGCACTTTGGACGGGGACCTTCAAAACAACCCTGCGGATTTGCCGGCGATGTTGGCGATGCTGGACCGATGCGACTTTGTCTGCGGCCGTCGGACCCGTCGCCAGGATTCGCTGGTGCGTCTGGTGTCCTCTTGGGTGGCCCGGAAGGTTCGGACCTGGAGCCTTGGCTACGACTTCGCCGACACCGGCTGTGCGCTTCGGGCATTCAAGCGTTCAAGTCTCGAAGGACTTTTCCCCTTCAACGGGTTGCATCGTTTTCTTCCCATCCTTGTGGCCGGTAACGGCAGCCGGGTGCTGGAGATTCCTGTCGGGCACCGGCCCCGGATATCGGGTGTCTCCAAATACGGAGTCTGGAACCGTCTAGGACGTGGCCTTTTCGACCTGGTCGGGGTGGCGTGGTTTCAAAGGAGGCGACTGGATAGAATTGACGTGTCGGGAGAAACTGGCGTATAGAGATGCCGTTCGTCGGCTTCGGGGAAATCTGCGTTGACATTTTCCACGTCCTTTCTACGCTGCCGGGGTCACGAAACTTAAATCGTCTCAAGGCTTTACCATGAAACAGCTCGGGTCCTTTTCCCGTCTCGCCGGAGTTGCCGCGCTTTGCGCACTCGTGGCCAACCTCTCCCTCGCCGCCGCCGAAACTGGCAAGGCCGAGATCACCGGGATCAAGGGCTCAGTCACTGTGGACGGCCAAGCCGTCAAGGTGGGTGATGCCATCAAGCCCGGTCAGCAGATCTCGACTGGTGCCGCCAGCAAGCTGGATCTCTTCTTGGGTGAGAACGGCCCGACCTTGGTTGTGGACGCCAACGCGAGCGTTACGTTCGACGAGCTCTCCTTCGACAAATCCGGTGCCGAGCCGGTGATCACCACCAAGATCAATGTCAAGGCCGGCAAGGTTGCGGGCTACGTCAAGAAGACCTCGAGCCAGTCCAAGTACGTCATCCAGACCCCGACCACGACGGCAGCGATTCGCGGCACCAAGTACCAGGTGACCGAGGACGGTACGGTTGCGGTGTGGGAGGGCAGCGTCTCGGTCACCTACCGGGGCAACACATACGAAGTCAGCGAGGGTCAGAAGTTTGATCCGTCGATCGGAGCCGTCGTAGCGAACGATCTTCCGAATCCGCTTCCTTCCCAAGTGAGCTCAACGGCCACTTCCGCTCTGGGTGGCACGGTTCTCATCACGCCGACCCGTCCGAACCCGGGTGCGTCTGAGATCCAGCCGGGGCAGTAATTCCCTAAAATTTTCCAGAAGCCCGGAGCGTTTTCGCTCCGGGCTTTTTGTTTTTTGGGTGACCTTTGCCTCCGCCCCTTGAATCTGCGCCCCAAAGTACCTCTCCTCGTAGCCTGCCTTACCGCGCTGCTGGCGGGAGGTTGGCTTCTGGCTTCACGATGGTTGGACGACACGCGTCATTGGCACCGATCGATGGAGGCGGGCCCAAGGCAACGCTTGGAGTTGGCCCGGAAGATCGACTTTCTCCACGGACTCGAACTCATTCTCTATGACTGGAGAATCCGCCGTGCTGCGCAGGATTCGCAACCGCTGGACGCTAGGCTTGGGCTCCTGGTCATCGACAACGGCACCATAGAGGACATCCGCAGAGGTTTGCTGATTGGTGAGCCCCTGCGGCCCCTTTGGAGGAGGGACGTCTATGCCAGGGCCTTGAGGGAATTGCGTGCCCAGGGGGCTTCCGCGGTGGCCTTCGACATCATCCTAGGTGAGCACTACGAGGACACATTCATCCCGGATGGAGGCACAAACGAGGTCCATGCTGACCGTTGGCTGGCTACGGAGATCCGGCAATTCGGTCAGGTATTCATGGGAGCCACCGAGGAATTAGGCGTGGCTCCGTTGTTCTGGCAATCCGCAACTGCCGTTGGAGACGTCGAGTCACCCAAGGATGTCGATGGCTCGGTACGACGTGTTCGGGCTTATGCCGACGTGGAGGGGCTGTCCCTCGAACTGCTTCTAGCCTTGAGGGCCATGAAACTCGAATGCCCATCGCCGAAGGAATTGGAAATGCGCGGCATCGAGGTGCCGACCAACCAGCTTTACACAATCCACTTGGAGACCGGGGAGCCCACCCTGTTTCCCATTGGCGCTCAGGGCACTGTCTTGGTGCCTCGAGGACGCTTTTCCGTCGAATTGCCTGTGCTCAAGAAGGCTCGGCGATGGAACCTCGGAATCTTACTCGCCGCGGTGGCGGTCGGACTGGATCTCAATCAGGCCACGGTGGGTCCCGATGGGATCCGTCTTTCTTCGACCAACGGAACATCCCGTACGATCCCGACCGATCCGCAGGGCTACTTCCTTATCGACTGGATGGCTGCAGCCACCAATCAGGCGAATCTGTTTCAACGGCCACTGTCCGAGGTGGTGGCATCCGATACACTCCGACACACTGAAGAGGATTCCAGCGTCTCCAACCGTTGGTCCGGGAAGCTGGTCTTGATCGGGTCCACGGCCACGGGAAACAACATGACGGACTTCGGGGCGACTCCGCTCGCGGCGAAGGACTTCCTGATCAGCACCTATCCGAACGTCGCCCAGTCGGTGTTGTCCGGCAGGTTTGTGCATCGATGGCCGATCTGGGCGGAGTTGGCCTTGACCTTCGCCATCACGCTCGTCGCCGCGGCCGTCACTTGGAAGGTTCGTCCTGCCTATGCCTTGCTGGCCGTCGCGGTTTTGGCTGGAGGCTATCTGTTGGTGGCGTTCGAAGCCTACTCCCGGTTCCGGCTCTGGATGCCGGTGGCCCATCCCTTGGCCGGCGCGTTGGCCCTCGCATTTCCGTTTCTGGTCACCTACCGGGCAGTCTTCGCACAACGGGAGCAACAGCGGGTCAAGTCGGTCTTCTCCAAGATCGTCTCGCCCAATGTCGTCCAGGAACTGCTGAAGGCGGAACGCCTGGGACTGGAAGGGGCCCGTCGAAAGGTGACCGTCTTCTTCGCCGACGTCCGCGGCTTCACGGAGATGACCGACCGCTACCAGGTGGAGGCGGATGAGCATGTCCGGCGGCTCGGCCTTTCCGAGGTGGAAGCCGAGCGCCATTTCGAGGCACAAGCTGGAGAGGTCCTGCGCACCGTGAACCTCTATCTGGCCGCCATCGCGGACGTCGTGAAGTTCCACAACGGCACCTTGGACAAGTACATCGGCGACTGCGTGATGGCCTTTTGGGGAGCACCGGCCGCGGTTCCGACCCATGCGGTCCACGCGGTCATTGCGGCCATTGACGCCCAGCGGGCCGTCGCCCGGCTGAATCAGGAAAGGGCCTTGGAGAATGAAGGACGAGCCGCCGCCAATCCTCCGCTCCCGCCAGTGCCACTGCTTTCGCTGGGCACCGGCATCAACACCGGAACTGTGACCGTTGGGCTGATGGGCAGCGAGGCGCACATCCTCAACTACACCGTCTTCGGCCGTGAGGTGAACTTGGCCAGTCGATTGGAAGGGGTTTCGGGGAAGTCCCGCATCATCATCGGCGAGGAAACCTACCTCGAGCTGAAGCGACTGGCCCCGGCCTTGGCCGGGACCTGCGTCGCGTTGGAGCCAGTCGTGGTGAAAGGGTTTCGACAGCCTGTGACGATCTACGAGGTGCCTTGGCAGAAGGCCGCCGAAGAGGCGTCCCGAATCTCGGAACTCCTCACCCCAGCTCGGAGTTGAACCTGCGGCGCCTCGGGTACCGGGGCCTACTCACCGGTTGTCACCGTCCAGGAGCCCGCCGAGGCCGCCGAGGATCGATCCCTCCTCGCGCGAGCGTCCTCCGGCAGCCGGTGAAGCCGCGATGATCCGGTCGGCGAGGCGGCTGAGCGGCAGCGACTGGATCCAGATCCGTCCTGGCCCACGCAGGGTCGCGAAGAACAGACCTTCCCCGCCGAAGAGCGCGGACTTCACCTTCCCGACATATTGGATGTCGAAGCTGACGGAACTTTGGTAGGCGACGACGCAGCCGGTGTCGACCCGCAGCGTTTCGCCGGGTGCCAAGGTCCGTTCCAGAAGGGTTCCACCGGCATGGACGAAGGCCCAGCCATCGCCCAACAGGCGCTGCATGATGAAACCCTCGCCGCCGAAGAGGCCGACGCCGAGGCGGCGCTGGAAGGCGATCCCGAGGCTGACCCCCTTCGCGGCACAGAGGAACGAGTCTTTCTGGCAGATGAGTTCGCCTCCGATGTCGGAAAGCTTCACAGGCACGATCTTGCCGGGGTACGGCGCGCCAAAGGCGACCTTGGCTTTTCCAGGAGCCTTGTTGTGGAAGACCGTCATGAAGAGCGACTCGCCGGTGATGAGCCGCTTGCCGGCCCCCAGAAGTGCGCCCCAGATGCCGCTCTGTTGGGAGGAGCCATCCCCGAAGATGGTCTCCATCTCGATCCCGCCTTCCATGTACATCATTCCACCGGCTTCCGCGACGACGGCCTCATTGGGATCAAGGAGCACCTCGACAAACTGAAGGTCGTCACCGTGGATTTCGTATTCGATCTCGTGCATGGATGGCATGTGGAAGTCCTTTCGTTCCCGGGCAGCACCCGGGGTGCGGTTGAAGGTTTCGCGAAAACGATCTCAACGATCTCCTGTGCGGGATGGCGGTCAAGAATCTGTCGCCAGTGTTTGCCGCAGAGGGTGGGTGGTCCCATTCTCAACGCATGAAGTATCGTCGGTTTGGCCGTACCGGACTCCAGATGCCGGTCTTTTCCTGCGGTGGCATGCGATACCAGCAGTCCTGGTCCGACATCCCTTGGGATCAGGTCCCTGAAGCCGGCCAAAGGAACCTGGAAGCGACCATCGCGAGGTCGATAGAGCTGGGGATCCACCATATCGAGACCGCGCGCGGCTACGGTTCCTCCGAGATGCAATTGGCGCCGGTGCTGAAGCAGTTCCCGAGGGAGAGCCTGATCCTTCAGACGAAAGTGATGCCCAAGCCGACCGCCGGGGAGTTCCTTGAGACCTTCGAGACCTCCATGCGTTACCTCGGGCAGGAATACGTGGACTTGCTTTCGATCCACGGGATCAACAACCGGCAGCATCTTGATGAGACTTTGCGTCCGGGGGGATGCTTGGAGGTCTGCCGGCGCCTGCAGCGGGAAGGCCGGGTCCGCCATGTCGGGTTCAGCACCCACGCGACGCCCGAGGTCATCTCCGAGGCGATCCGCAGCGACGAGTTCGACTACGTCAACCTGCACTGGTACTTCGTCAACGACCTCAACCGACCCTGCGTCGCCGAGGCGGCGCAGCGGGACATGGGTGTCTTCATCATCAGTCCCAACGACAAAGGCGGGAAACTCTATCTGGAGCTCCCAAAAATGCGGGCGATCTGTGCCCCGTTGACGCCGATGCAGTTCAACGACCTTTACTGCCTGGCGAGGCCGGAGGTGCACACGCTGTCGTTGGGCGCGGCGCGGCCCTCGGACTTCGACGAGCACATCGCCGCGCTGGAACACTATGAGCGGGCCGCCGAGGTGGCGGGTCCGGTGGAGCTCCGGTTGAAGGCGGAGATGGAGAAGGTGCTCGGTGCGGACTGGTGCCGCCGTTGGTGGCGGGGATTGCCGGAGTACTTCGACATCCCCGGAGAAGTGAACCTGGTGGAGATCCTGCGTATCTGGACCTACGCCAAGCCGCTGGGGCTCGGAGATTGGGCCAAGTTCCGGTATAACATGCTGGGGAACGCCGACCATTGGTTTCCGGGTGAGCATGTCGACAAGCTGGATTGGAACCGGTTGCCGGAGGTGATCCGCCGGAGTCCCTTTGCCGCACGGCTTCCAGAGATCCTTCGTGAGGCCCATTCACTGTTCCATGACGCCCCGGTGAAGCGTCTCAGCCAGACCTGACCGGATCCAGGTTCGGCGGGTGACGGGACGGGTTGCGGTCACTCGTACCGAAGGGAATCGATTGGATCGAGGTTCGCCGCCTTCCAGGCAGGGTAGGTGCCGAAAAGAATTCCCACCGCGGAACAAATCCCAAGTCCGATGGCGGCCCAGTCCATGGGGATCACGGGAGGCGCGCTGACGAGGAAGCAAAGGAGATTCCCGAAGAGGATCCCAACCACGACGCCGAGCACACCGCCCACCTCGCTGAGCAGGACCGCCTCGGCCACAAACTGGATCATCACGCTCCGCTTTCGTGCACCGATGGCCCTGCGGATGCCGATCTCTCGGGTACGTTCGGTGACGCTGACGAGCATGATGTTCATGATGCCGATGCCGGCGGCGATGAGTGCGATGCTACTGATGGCAGCGGCTCCAAGGCGGATGGCCGAGGTGAGGCTTCGGAATTGGCCAACCGCCGACTCGTTCGAGACCACCTCGAAGTCGTCGTCCTCACCCGGAGGAACTCGACGGAGCGCCCGCATCGCGCCGCGTGCCTGCTCCAGAACCTCGGGATAGGAGTCCCGGTCCGGAGCCTGGACCTGTATGGTCAGCGCCAACCTCTGTCCGTAGAGCCGGATCGCGGTTCCGAGGGGCACGGCGATGAAGTTGTCCCTACTCTGGCCGAACAGCGATCCGCGTCGGGCCAGCAGTCCAACCACGGTATACGGAACACCCTGAAACCTCACCACTTCGCCCAGTGGCGATCCTAGGGGAAAGAGCTTGTCCGCAAGATCAGCACCCAGGACGCAGACCCGACGCCCGCTTTCGTCGTCGGTTTCGCTGAACCCACGTCCCTCCGCCACGGTCCAGTTTTGGGTGGAGAACGCTTCGGCTGTGACCGCGGAGCCCGGGATGTTGGGATTGGTCCGGGCATATCGTGAACCCGCCTCGCCCACACCGAACTGGGACTGTGCCGAGATCGCCAAGGCCATGCCCGCCTTCTCTTGGAGGCGATTCATGTCGGACACGAAGAATCGCTTCCTCCGGAGGTACTTCTCGAAATCGCTGTCATCGAAGCTGATGGCCGGGAAACGCTGGAACTGGAAGGTGTTGGCTCCAAGGCCGCTCATCGCGGTCTCGAGGTTGTTCTGGAGCACCCGGATGCCGGTCATCACCGCGATGATCGAGAAGACCCCGACGAACACGCCGAGGATGGTCAGGGAGGAGCGGAGGACGTGGCTGCGGACGGCGGTGAACGCCATCCGGATCATCTCCAGGATTTCGCGGGATCGGGTCATGGTCATTCCGAACGCAAGGCGTCCACGGGATCCATGCGGCTTGCCCGCCAAGCCGGTATGAAGCCTGCGATGATCCCGGTCGCCGCGGAGACACCGATCGCGAGGGCAACGATCCACCAGGACATCTGGGCCTCGAAAACGGAGCCGGCTTCGCGGGCCATCTCACCGATCTTCCAGGAAATAGGCCAGGCCAGTCCGATGCCGATCAGACCCGCGAAAAGGGTGATCCCGGCGGCCTCCATCAGGAACTGGGTGAGGATGGTGCGCTTTTTGGCACCAAGGGCCTTTCGAATGCCGATCTCCTTGGTTCGTTCGGCGACCGAGACGAACATGATGTTCATGATCCCGATGCCTCCGACGAACAGGGAGAGTCCGGTGACAAAAAAGCCGAAGCTTCCCAAGGTAGTCTTGAATCCAGAGAAAAAGCTGGTGATGGCCTCCTGTTGGTTGATGGCGAAGTCGTCGGGTCGGCCCGGCTCGATCCTCCGGATCCTTCGGAAGATGGACCTGGCCTCCTCCCTCATCTCGGGCACGAGGTCGGGCCGCGTCGCTTTGGCGGTGATGACATAGTCGGGCCTGCGGTTGATGTCTCCCTTGAACCGGGTGACCGGGATCACCACTTGGTTGTCCTGGTTCCAGCCGAGCATATTTCCCATCTTCTCCAGGACCCCAACCACTTCGTAGGGGATGTCGTTGATCCGGATTTTCTTCCCGATCGGATCGTCGTTCGCAAAGAACGCCTCCGCGAGGTAGGAGCCGAGCACACAGACGGCGCGCTCGGAATTCACGTCCGAGGCGGACAGCCATCGCCCCCTGGTGACGGTCAGGCCGCGGATGGCGAGGGCGGCCTCGGTGTTGCCGACCAACCAGACCCCCTTCGCGCGACGGCGCTCGAAGCTCACTGAAACGCCGAAGTCTTCCGACTGCGGGGCTACGGCCGAGGCGAGGGACATCTGCCGCTCCAATTCCCGATATTGCTGGAAGGTGATCTCCTTGCGGTTCCGATAGAGCCGGTAGTCGTCGAAGCTCATCCAAGGGAAGCGACCGATGTTGATGACATCCGCCCCAAGTGAGGAGACGGAGCGCTCGAAGGCGAGGGTCATGCCGTTGAGCATGGTCCCAACCAGGGTTGCGGTCAGGATGCCGATCACCACCCCGAGGGTGGTCAGCCCCGAACGCATCTTGTTGGCCCGTATTGCAGCCAAGGCGATCCGGGCGGATTCGCGGATTTCGGTGGCAAGGGTCATTGCCGGTTCACGCGATGATGGGAGGAGCGAATCCGCCGGCGGCGGCCGCGGCACCTCCGGTCACCGCCCGCTGATCGTGGTTGATCTCGTCGGCGGCGATCAGGCCGTCCCGGATCCGGATGACCCGGCGGGCGTGCAGGGCGACTTCCTCCTCGTGGGTGACCACGATGATCGTGTTGCCGCGACGTGACAGTTCCTCGAAGAGTGCCAGGATCTCGATACCGGTCTTCGAATCGAGATTACCCGTGGGTTCGTCCGCGAGGATGATGGAAGGCCGGTTGACCAGAGCCCGGGCGATGGCGACCCGTTGTCTTTGGCCACCGGACAGCTCGTTGGGGCGGTGGTGGAGGCGTTCCCCGAGCCCGACATTGACCAGTGCGGTCCTGGCCTGCTCGCGACGATCCTTCGGAGTCAGGCCTGCGTAGATCAGCGGCAGCTCGACGTTGTGGAGCGCATCGGATCTGGCCAGAAGGTTGAAGCTTTGGAACACGAATCCGATTTCCCGGTTCCGGATGTCCGCGAGCTCGTTGTCGCCCATCCTCGCGACGTTCTTTCCGTTGAGTTGGTAGACGCCTTCGCTGGGGGTGTCGAGGCAACCCAGGAGGTTCATCAGGGTCGACTTCCCGGAACCTGAAGGGCCCATGATGGCGAGGTATTCGCCGCGCTCGATCGAAAGGGAGACTCCGCGCAGCGCATGTACGGTCTCGCTGCCCATGACATAGCGGCGGGCGAGGTTCTCGATTTGGATGAGTGGCATGCTGCTGCGGTTCAGGGCT
Source organism: Akkermansia muciniphila (assembly GCA_945860685.1). Classification (GTDB taxonomy): domain Bacteria; phylum Verrucomicrobiota; class Verrucomicrobiia; order Limisphaerales; family UBA9464; genus SXXZ01. Next base: position 42,761 of record CAMASJ010000001.1, on the reverse strand, counting down.
TCTCCGGAACCTTCTTCTTCGGTTCCTCAAGCTTCACTTCCTTGTCGTCCTCCAGTTCCTTGGAGACCGCCTTGAAGCTGCCGGTGATGACTTCCTGACCCTCGTTGAGCCCTTCAAGGATTTCATAGTAGGCGTCGTCGCTGATGCCACGCTTGACGGGTACCATCTTGGCCTTGGTGCCGTCCTTGATGAAGACCACCTCCATCGGCTTGGCGCCGTCACGAGCCTTCTTTCCGGCGAGGTATTCGATCTGACCCTTTTCCTCTTCGGTGACAACGGCAGCCGCCTCCTTGGCGCCCTTCGGGAGCCGGGTGGTGACCGCCTGGATGGGGACGCTGACGACATTGGTCCGGTAGCGGGTCTCGATGTCGGCGGTGGCGCTCATCCCCGGCAGGAAGATCCCCTTGTCAGCCATGCGGATGCGGACCTCGAACTTGGTGGACTCCTGCTGGGTTCCGGCGGCGGCGGTCTTCGCGGACTTGGCCACCTGGGTCACCATGCCGTCAAATTTCCGATCCTTGAAGGAATCGACATCCAACTTGGCCTTGAATCCGGGCTGGATCATCACGACGTCGATCTCTCCCACTTCGATGCGGGCTTCCATCTCGCCAAGATCCGCCACGGTCATGATCTCGGTGCCGGCCATCATTCCCGTGCCGGAAACCCTTTCACCCAACTCGGAGTTCAGCTTGGAAACGGTGCCGTCGATGGGGCTGTAGATGGTCGTCTTGAGCAGATCTTCCTCGGCCCGTTTCAACGAAGCCCGTGCCATTTCGATGCGCTGGGCGGAGGCGGCTGCGTTTGCCTTGGCGACCTCGCTCGCGGTGCGGATGTCGTCGAAGATGGAGTCGCTGACCAGCTTCTTGGTGAAGAGCTCGTAGCCGCGCTTGAACTCGGCGTCCGCCTTCCGGGCGTTCGCCTCGGCGGTGAGGAGATCCGCCTGCGCGGACTTCAGGCTCGCCTCCTGGCTCTTGAGAGCGGCCTGGTAGAGGTCGGCACGAACCTTGACCAGGAGATCACCCTTCTTGACCCGCTGGCCTTCCTTGACGGGCAACTCGATGATTTCACCAGCGACCTCAGAGCTGATCTTCACCTGGACGACCGGCTGCAGCTTCCCGCTGCCGGTGACGACCTCGGTGAGGTTCCTCCGCTGGGCCTTCTCCGTGACGACGGCAAGGGCGGTGTTGCGGTTGCAGCCTGTGGTCGCGAGCAGGAGCCCGGCGAGGATCAGGGACGAGGCGGTGATGTGGCTTGCCGGCATGTCGACCCACCATGGACCCGGCTGGTCGGGAATTGTTTCAGGAATTCCCGGGGAGTCAGGTAGGCGGCTTCAGATGGCGTTGAGAATGGGCTTCCGTCAAGGACCGGAACGGTCCGCCTTGTGAAGATTCGGGTACGCAGCCTCGGAGTTGGGCGCCGGTTCAGTGAGTCAGGCAACCGAACTTCACGAACAACGCGACGAAGACCGCGGAACCGATCAGGAGGAGCAGGGCGGACCCCTTGGTGGCGGCGATCGCGATGCCCGCGGCCAGGACGGCGGCCAGAACCACGAAGAAAGCGAGCGAGGTCAGGAACTTCATGCCGGCGAAGCTATCCTTTTGGCCGCCGGGCTCAAGCGGGGACTGGATGTCCGTTCAACCGGTCCGACCGAAGCGCTTCTCGAGTTCCCGCCAGCCCATTTCGATGAGCGTGGGCCGTCCGTGTGGACATGTGTAGGGCATCGTGCAACGACGGAGGTCCTCGATCAGGTTCTCGATTTCGGCGGTGGAGAGGGGATCGTTCGCCTTTACCGCATGGCGGCAGACGGTCTTGGCGATCATCTCCTCGCCGGCGCGGAGGGCGTTGATGCCCGCCCCCGCAGCCTGGAGTTCATCGATGAGGCCCAGCACGAACGTCTTGGGTGAGCGGACGCGGACGAACGGCGGCAGGCCATCCAGGAGAAACGTCCGGTCACCGAACTCCGAGAGTCCGATGCCAAGACGGCCGAGGACCTCCAGGCTTCGGCGGACGAACTCGGCCTCGCGAGCCGGCAGTTCGACGGTCTCGGGCAGGAGCAGGCGCTGGGAGGCAGCGTTTCCTCCGGATTCGAGCCTCGCGAGCATCTGTTCGAACAGAATCCGCTCGTGGGCCGCATGTTGATCCAACAGGACCATGCCCCGGTCGGATTCAAGCACCACATAAAGTCGTCCTACGATCCCCGCGAGCCTCAATGGAACCCGGAGTAGGGGTGGTGGAGAGGCCGAGCCAGTCGGAGACGGAGGCGGGGAAACCGGGATTGGAATCCCGGACGGAGCAGATCCGGAACGGGTGCCGACGGTTGGGGACGGAAGCGGCAGTTCCGGAACCATTTCGGATCCGGGCAGAACCCGGACAGCTGTGGCCGGGCGGACGACGGTCGGTGTGAGTTCGCAAAGTCCACTCGGAGAGGGGGGCGGGTGCGGAAGCTCTGCTCGCGGTTCAGTCGAAGGTGGCGGCTCCGGCGAAACCCAATCCGTTGCCGGCCTGGGCTGCCCTGAATGGAAACGTTGGATGGCCTCCCGTACGGCCTTGGCTGTGAGTCGTCGGACCGCGGACTCCTCCCGGAAACGTACTTCCCTCTTCTGCGGGTGGACATTGACGTCCACGGCTGCCGGATCGATTTCGAGGAACAGGCAACAAACCGGGAATCGGCCCCGCATGAGTGCGGTGTGGTATCCTTCGAGCAAGGCGAGGTTGAGTCCCCGGTTCTCCACCGGCCTCTGGTTCACGAAGAGATGCTGTTCCGACCGGTTGCCGCGGGAAACTCCGGGGGCGCCGATGAATCCCCAGATCCGGAAGCTGGAGACCTTTCCCTGATCCCGAAGCGTCAACGGGTCCGCGGAATCGATGATCTCAGGGGCCTCCTCGATGCCGGCTTTGAAGTCGACCTCGAGAAGGGGCGTGTCCTTGCCGTGGAGCTGCAGCAGGCGTTCCCGAAGCGCGGTGGACCGTTCGGAGGGCGATTCCCACGACAGGGGCGGGAGCTGCCAGAGCGTCCTCCCGTCCGAGAGGAAGGTGAATCCCACACCAGGCCAAGCCAGGGCGACCAATACCAGATAGTGTTGGATGTGAGCACGTTCCGTTTCCTCGGAGCGGAGGAACTTGCGTCGGGCGGGCAGGTTGAAGAAGAGCTGGCGGACTTCGATGGTGGTTCCGATGGGGGAGGCGGCCGCGGACACCTCCACGATTCTTCCGCCTTGGATCAGGACCCGGCACCCCTCTCCTGCAGCTTGGTTCTCCTCCCGCGTGGTGAGAGAGAAGCGGCTGACGCTCGCGATGCTCGGAATCGCTTCGCCACGGAAGCCCATGGTGGCGATGGCCGAAAGGTCCTCAGCTCTTGTGATCTTCGAAGTCGCGTGCCGTTCCAGACAGAGCAGCGCGTCGTCGCGGCTCATGCCGCAGCCGTCGTCGGTGACGCGGATCAGGCTTCGTCCTCCGGCGCCGATTTCCACGGCGATCCGCCGGGCCTCCGCATCGAGGGAGTTCTCCACCAATTCCTTCACCACGCTGGCCGGACGCTCCACGACCTCGCCGGCGGCGATCTGGTTAGCGACATGCTCGGGGAGCAGGCGGATGCGGTTCACGGTTCGGGAATATGGTCCGTGTGCCGGCCGAGAATCGATGGGGAAACGAAGTTCAGGCGGTGCGGTTCAAGCGGTCCGTGTCGCCTGGGGCCGCGATCGGCAGCTCAAACCGGAACGCGGCGCCTGCGCCGGGGTTCGATTCGGCCCAGATGCGCCCGCCATGTTCTCGAACGATCCTTTCACAGATGGCCAGTCCCAAACCGGTTCCATGGGCCTTGCCCGCGGTGAAGAATGGCTCGAAAAGCATGGGGAGATGTTCCGCCGGAATACCCGGGCCGTTGTCCAGGATTTCGGTGACCACCATTTCGCCTTCCTGCCTGACCGCGAGGCTCAGTTTCCCTTCCTTCTTGCCCGAAAGTGCGTCGAAGGCGTTCTGGGTCAGGTTGGTGAACACCCGTGAAAGTCGTGGAGGATCGATCCGGAGTTCCACGGACGGCAGATGTCCGGAGACCTCGACGTCCACGCCTCGGCGCTGGCTCTCCGCGGAAAGCTCGATGAGCACTTCCCGGAGGAAGTCCTGATAATTCACCCGGGCGAGTACGACGTTCGGTCCCATTCCCCGCGTGAAATCCATCAGTTCCTGCATCATCCGGTTGAGCACCTCGACCTGGTAGCGGATCCGGTCGCGGGAGGATCTGCGGTCGGCGGCGGTGGCGGTCGGCTCGGCGGCCATGTCTGCGGCGATGCCAATGACGTTCAACGGATTGCGGAAGTCGTGGACGATGGTGCGGGCGAGCCTCTCCAGCATTGCCAGACGTTCGGCCCGGAGCGATTCCCGGAGGAACCGCCGGTTGAAGTCACGCATCCTCAGGCTGGCGTCCCGGACCAGCGAGGTTGCCAACCTCGGGGCCTTTGCCAGCAACTCGAGCAGCAAGCCGGCGGGCAGGAACACGGCATGGACATCTGTCCGCGCTGTGGCGCTCGCCGAGCGGGTGCCCCCGTCGAAGATGGCCATCTCGCCGAAGTAGTCGCCGGCCTCCATCCTTGAGAGGACGTGTTCCCTGTCGGGCGCGGATTTCGCCGTGATGTCGACGCTGCCCTCGAGGATGATGTAGAGGCCGTCCCCGACATCGCCTTCGCGGAAAAGCATCGAGCCTTCAGGAAACGATCTCGGAATGCCCTGTTCGCTTACCGTGGCAATGCATTCCTCGGGGAGGTGTCGACAGAATCGGGAGTCCTCCAGACGGGTCATGGGCCCACTTTCCGAAGAGGCGGCTTGGAGTAAAGCCCGCATTGAGTTGGTGGGTTCCTTGACGCTCCGCCGGTCGACTCCTAGCCTGCGGGCACTTAGTTCCGATCCATTTATGCGCAATTTCGTCAACATTCCGTATGTCATCGAACAAACCGGCCGCGGCGAAAAGGGGTACGACCTCTACAGCCGGTTGCTGGTCGATCGGATCATATTCCTGGGCACGCCGGTGGACGACATGGTCGCCAACGTCATCGTGGCACAGTTTCTTTTCCTGCAGATGACGGACCCCAAGAAGGACATCCATTTCTACATCAACTCTCCGGGCGGTAGCGTCACCGCGGGTTTGGCGATCTACGACACGATGCAGTGGTTGACCTGCGACGTGAACACCTACTGCGTCGGACAGGCGGCGAGCATGGGAGCGGTCCTGCTTTCCGGCGGCACCAAGGGCAAGCGCTTCGCGCTTCCGAACGCGAACATCATGATCCACCAGGTCCTCGGCGGCGCCGAAGGGCAGGCCAGCGACGTGGAGATCCGGGTGAAGTACATGCTCAAGCTCAAGGAACGCTTGAACACCATCCTTTCGAAGCATACGGGGCAGCCGTACGAAGTCGTGGAGAAGGCCTGCGACCGCGACAACTTCATGTCGGCGGAAGAGGCCCGGCAGTTTGGTTTGGTCGATGAAGTGGTGGCTAGTCGTCGCGAGGTGCCTACCTTGGCCGACTCGGTGAAGTCCTGAGTCCAGCGCGGGTTTCCGGCTTCAAAATCCAGCCCGGTCGCCTGTGCGGCCGGCTTTTCTTTACCACTGGAAAGAGAACGCCCGTTGCGGCAGCTTGTAAACTATGGCTCGAACGTCGCAGCTCACCATGTGCAGCTTCTGCGGGAAGTCGAAAGCGGAAGTGAAGAGGCTGATCGCTGGTCCTGGGGTGTACATCTGTGACGCCTGCGTCGGCGTCTGCAAGGGAGTCCTCGAAAAGGAGAACGCCAGCGAGTCGGAAGGCAGCCTTCGCAGTCTCCGGGTTCCCAAGCCGGCGGAGATCAAGCGGCACCTCGACGAGCATGTCATCGGCCAAGAGGACGCAAAGCGCACACTCGCCGTCGCGGTCTACAACCACTATAAGCGGGTTCTATCCCGAAGCGGGGAAACGGTGAGTGCGGAGGATGGAGTCGAAATCGAGAAGAGCAACATCTTGATGTTGGGGCCGACCGGCTCAGGGAAAACCCTTCTCGCCAAGACTCTCGCCCGCTTTCTGGATGTCCCCTTTTCCATCGCCGACGCGACCGTCATCACCGAGGCCGGATATGTGGGCGAAGACGTGGAGAACATCGTCCTTCGGTTGCTGCAGGCCGCGGATTTCGATGTCAAGCGGGCGCAGGTCGGCATCGTCTACATCGACGAGATCGACAAGATTGCCCGTAAGACGGAGAACGTCTCAATTACCCGCGATGTCTCCGGCGAGGGTGTTCAGCAGGGACTGCTGAAGATCCTCGAGGGGACGTTGTGCAATGTCCCTCCCCAAGGAGGCCGGAAGCATCCGCAGCAGGAGTACATCCGTGTCGACACGACCAACATCCTCTTCATTTGCGGTGGGGCGTTCGTGGGGATGGACCGAGTGATCGAACGTCGCCTCGGGAGGCGGTCGATCGGATTCACAGGAGGGGAGACGCCGCCTGAATCGCGCGCATCCGGGCAGCTGCTGCATCGGATTGAGCCCGAAGACCTGCTTGCCTTCGGGTTCATCCCCGAATTCATCGGGAGGCTGCCGGTGACTGCGGTTCTCGACGAGTTGGACGAGGCTCAGCTTTGTTCCGTGCTGACCCAGCCCAAAAACGCCTTGATCCGGCAGTACACCAAACTCTTTGCTTTGGACGGAAACGAGTTGATCTTCACCGACGACGCAGTGGCCGAGATCGCCGCCCAAGCGATCCGGAAAAAGACGGGTGCCCGGGCCCTGAGGGCGTTGGCGGAAAAGCTCCTCCGGGATGTGATGTTCGAGTTGCCTGGAAACGACGAGCCGGCCTCGGTCTTGATCAACAGGGCCGTCGTCCAGGGAGCAACTCCTCCGATTGTCCGCAGGAAGCGGGAAAGAGCTGCTGCTTGATTTTCAATTTAAAGTGTTGACCAGAATTGCTGGGCCCGGCATCAAGGGGGAAGTTGGTTGACCATCCGAGCACTTCCTATGAATTCATTCTCCCGAAATTTCAAACTGATCACCGTTGCGTCGGTTCTGGTCTCGTCTTCCGCGTTCGCGCTCTCGACGAGCGACGTTGAGGCCCTGACCCAGAAGATCATTGCCGCCAAGACGGTTGAATTGCCCGCGACTGCCACCAAGTTGATCGCTTCGGCTTCTGCGGCGAACCGTGTTGAGACCGCCAAGAGTGTGGTTCTCGCCGTTGCCAAGAACAACCCTTCGGCCCTGTCCGTGGTTATCACTTCGGTCCTGCGTCGCACTCCTGAGGCGACCGAGGCCGTTGTGGCTGCCGCGATCGAGGAGGCTCCTGAAATGGTCAAGACGATCGTCTCCGCTGCTGTGTTCGCCACTGGCGAAGACCAGAAGGTGATCGCCGTCGCTGATCGCATTGCGCCCGAATCCAAGGTCACCGTTCGCTCTGAAGCCGCGGTTGCCAAGGCCCGTCGCGCCCTGAGCAAGGCCGTCACGGACGATCTTAGTGCCCCCGGTAACACCAACGCCGTCACCGTGACCAACGTCACCGCTAACACGGTGATCCCGTCGCAGACTGTTACTCCTTACGCTGGTGCTGCTGCTGGCCGCCTCTGATCCTTTCCTTTCAAAAAATGCCCGACTTGACCCGTTCAAGTTTGGCATTTTTGCTTTTGTGGGGGTCGCTTTCTTGGGCACCACCAGGGTTTGGATTGTGGCGATTCCGAACCTCTGAGGCTCGACCAGGAGTAATCTGGAGAAAATCCAAGAGCGGGCAGTCTGTCCAGCTACCGAAGGCTCGACCGCTGGGTCAGCGGCAGGTTGCCTCTCGCAAAAGTCAGCGCGGTGATTTGAATCGCCTGAGGACCATGGATGGGCGATTCGTCCCGGCGGTCCTTTCTCCCGTCAAGCTGGGGGCAATGCTTGCTTCATTTTTCGAACCAGTCGTATTCCCTCGATTCGCATCGTCTTGTCCACAGCCTTGCACATGTCGTAGATGGTCAGGGCAGCGACGGAGACCGCGGTCAGTGCCTCCATCTCAACGCCTGTGGGACCAATGATCCGGGCGGTGGCCCGTATCTCCACGCGGTTGCGGCTTTCAGGAACAACCAGTTCCACTTCGCAATGCGTGATGGGAAGCGGATGGCACAGTGGGATCAGTTCACCGGTTCGCTTGGCCGCCTGGATTCCGGCGATCCGGGCAGTCGCCAAGACATTTCCCTTCGCCATCTGGTCCAACTCGATGAGGTCGACGGTGGATCGGGTCAGGTGGATCTCACCTACGGCCATGGCCTCCCGAAAGAGATCTGGCTTATGGGACACGTCCACCATCGAAGCCTCGCCAGATTCGGCGATGTGGCTGAGTCGGGGCGGGGTTTCGGATTCAGGTTCAGGCATAACGGCCCGTTCGATGTTCGGGCTTAAAGAACAGGGGAAGGAGGGAATCGACCTGAAGCAGGGCGGCGCGGGTCAGTCCAATCCATCCGGGGCCGTCGACCAGGTGCCCGGCTGAACGCAAGGCCTCGAGGGGCTCGGCGAAGTGTTCGGACGGTTCCTCCCCGAACTTCTGTACGAAGGGTGCTGTTTCGACTCTTCCCAGTTTCAGCTGCAGCATGAATTCCCGGAGGAAGCGTTCATCGGTCGGAACGGGGTAGGCCCGATAGATCGGGAGTCGGCCGGAGTTCACCGCTTCGACATACGGCGCGAAGTCGTGGTGGTTTTGGTAGTGGATTCCAGCGAGGTGGCCGAAGCTCGCAACGCCGACGCTCAGGAGATCGGCTCCGCTGAAAAGTCCTTGGCGATAGTCGAATCGGACTTTCGCCGGATCCCTGACGACCGTGGTGGTGCTGGTGACGGTGTAGCCGACCTTCTCGAACTCGCTGAACGCATAGTCCACCCATCGGCGCTTCGTCTCCCAGTCCGCGACCGGCGCCACCAGTTTCCCCTCGGCCTTCATCTGACGGTAGATCCCCGTGTTGTAGGGCACTTCCATCTGGTAGATCGTCACCGAGTCCGGAAGCAGTTCCACCGCCTTGGCCACGGTTTCCCTCCACTTCTCCTCGGTTTCCTCAACCATGCCGGCGATCAGGTCGACGTTGACCTGAGGAAAGCCCACCTCCCTGGCAAACGCGTAGGCTCGGAACACCTCCTTGGAGCGGTGGGCGCGTCCATTGATCTCCAGGATATGATCGTCGAAGTGTTCCACGCCCAAGCTGAGCCGTGTCACCCCTACCTGCTGGATGGCTCGCAGCTTCAGGTCCGTAAGGGTGCCAGGCTCGCCCTCGTAGGTGATTTCGGTGGCGTCATCCCAAGGCAGCAACGCCTTGATGCCATCGGTCAACAATCGGATCTGATCGGGAGAAAGGTAGCTGGGGGTTCCTCCTCCAAAATAGATGAACTTCGGTTTGCGCCCCTGGAGATAGGGTTTGGAAACATAGGCCTTCAGTTCTTGAAGGACGGCATCGATATAGTTCCTGATTTCATCCGCATTCTTGTCTGTATAGACACGAAAGTAACAGAAATGGCACCTCTTCCGACAGAACGGGATGTGCACGTAGAGACCGAGTGGCACTTGATGATCGGCGGGACGCTCCAAAACCGACTCGAAAAGCGGCACCGCTTCCGACTTCCAAAAGGCAAAGGGAGGGTAGTTTGAAACGAAGTAATTGCCTGCCGTTGTTTCCTTCTGGATGGGAGGACTTTGTGGGCCCGGTAAAGAAGCGGGGATCGAGGTGTTCATAGGCGGAGGCTGTCCGGACCGGAGGATGCCTGCATTTCCCGGCTCATGCAAAGCCGAGTCCCAGCTGGTTGCTCCGTGCCCCCCCCCGAAGTCGTTGGCGTTGTGCAAGATCATCCGACTAGGAAGCTGCGCTCCATTTTGTGGGCGCTGACCTTTGGATTTCAGCATCTTCCAAGGACCGGGTTTGTGACGCCCAGAATAGACGGTTTACAGATGAGAAACACCTCGGGTTTGGGCGGGTTTAACGCGAACGCACTTTTCAAACAAAACCCTCTTGTAACCACAAGATGTAGGGGTAGCCTCCGGAGCCGGCCCCAATTTGTTGGGTCGGAAGCGTTCCGACGAGGTTACGCTTTCGCTGTTCAACCCGGGCATTCGGATCCCTGCAATTCTCTCTGACAAGGGAAGATAAGGGGGTACGGAAGTCCAACCATCTCATCCGTCCGACCACCCAGACCATCCACGCCCATGCTCGACGCCCGCGATACCGTCGTTTCATCGGCCCCGGCCGCCCGCAAGCGCCCGGCCAAGGCCAAGACCAGTCCACGTGCTTCCGCCCGCCGGAACGCCTCCAACCGCCTGACCTTTGGCCGGGTCTTCAGCGATCCCCGAGTCAAGCCGTTCGACCAGATCGAGTGGGACAGGCGGACCGCGGAGATCACCGACGACTCCGGAAAGACGATCTTCAAGCAGGAGGGTGTGGAGGTGCCCAAAAGCTGGTCTCAGTTGGCAACCAAGGTGGTGTGCTCCAAATACTTCTACGGAGATCCGTCCAAGGCCGAGCGGGAGCACTCCGTTCGGCAGCTGATCCACAGGGTGACCCGCACGATCGCCGACTGGGGGATTGCCGACGGATATTTTTCCAAGGAGGAGGGCGAGCTCTTCTACGAGGAGTTGACTTGGCTCTGCGTCAACCAGTACGGCGCCTTCAACTCCCCGGTTTGGTTCAACGTCGGCCTATTCCACCAGTACGGGGTGGGCAAGAACAGCGACCGGGGCAATTGGTATTGGGATCGCAAAGCTGAGGAAGCCCGGCGCGCTCCGACTCAGTACGAGTATCCCCAAGGCTCCGCGTGCTTCATCCAGTCCGTTGAGGACAACATGGAGACGATCATGGAGCTCGCCTACTCGGAGGCCATGCTCTTCAAGTACGGTTCGGGCACAGGCACGGATCTCACCCCGATCCGGTCCAGCAAGGAGAAACTCTCCGGCGGCGGGCGCCCCAGCGGACCAATGAGTTTCCTGAAGGTCTACGACCAGGTCGCCAACGTGGTGAAGTCGGGTGGCAAGACCCGGCGTGCGGCCAAGATGAACACCATCCGTGATTGGCACGGGGATGTGGAGGAGTTCATCACCGCCAAGGCCAAGGAGGAGAAGAAGGCCTGGGCTTTGATCGAGCAGGGATACGACGGCTCGTTCAATGGCGACGCCTACGGGTCGGTGATGTACCAGAACGAGAACCTCTCGGTACGGGTTTCGGACGAGTTCATGCAGGCCGCCGTCGACGGCAAGGAATGGTGGACCCGATCGGTCACCACCGGCAAGCCGCTGGAGAAGAAGGATGCGTCGCGACTGCTCGACCAGATCGCGGAAGGCACCTGGGTCTGCGGCGATCCCGGTCTCCAGTACGATGGGGCCATTCAGAAGTGGCACACCTGCAAGGGAACCGAGCCGATCCACTCCACGAACCCTTGTTCGGAATACGTGTTTCTCAACAACACCGCCTGCAACCTCGCCTCGTTGAACCTGATGAAGTTCAAGAAGGCCGACGGTTCCTTCGACGTCGAGAGGTTCAAGGCCGCGGTCCGCATCTACATCACGGCCCAGGAGATCCTCGTCGACAACGCCAGCTACCCGACGCAGATCATCGCCGAGAACTCCCACATCTTCCGCACGCTGGGCCTGGGTTACGCCAACTTGGGTTCGCTGATCATGAGCTACGGTCTCGCGTACGACTCCGACGAGGGACGTGCACTGGCCGGAGCCATCACCGCGGTCATGACCGGCCACGCTTACGAACAGAGCGCCGCCATTGCTTCGATCATGGAGCCGTTCCCCGGCTATCGTGACACGCGCTGCGCTGGAGTGAAGAAGACCGTGGCCGCCGACAACATCACGTCGACCCTCGGCGTCGTCCGCCAGCACCGGCAGGCCGTCGAAACGATCCAGCCGAGCCGCGAGTTCGCCTACCTCAAGGACGAGGCGCGCCATTGCTGGGACAGGGCCCTTGCGTCCGGTGAACGGCATGGATACCGGAACGCCCAGGTCACGGTGCTTGCGCCGACGGGGACCATCGCCTTCCTGATGGACTGCGACACCACCGGCGTGGAGCCCGACATCGCCCTGGTGAAGTACAAACTGCTCGCCGGTGGCGGCATGCTGAAGATCGTGAACCGCACGGCGCCGGAAGCTCTTCGTCGATTGGGCTATTCCGCCAACGAGGTGCTGGCCATCGAGAAGCACATCGAGAAGTACGACACCATTGAGGATGTTTTGGGTGAGAATGGTGCGGTCGTAGCGTCTGGGTTGAAGCCGGATCACCTGTCGGTGTTCGACTGCGCCTTCAAGCCCTTCCGCGGTCAACGCAGCATCCACTATAAGGCCCACCTCAGCATGATGGGCGCCGCACAGCCGTTCATCTCGGGTGCGATCTCCAAGACCGTCAACATGCCCAACGAGGCGACGACCCAGGAGATCCGCAGTGCCTATGTGGACGCCTGGCGTATGGGACTCAAGTGCGTGGCGATCTACCGCGACGGTTCCAAGCGGTCGCAGCCACTGAACACCAAGAAGACCAGCGAAGGCGGCGACAAGGCGGAGGCCGTTGTGCCGGCGGAACAGGTCAAGACCCTGGAGACCCGCATCCTGGAGCTGGAGGCGGACCTCAACCGAGTGACCCTCCAGAGCCGCAATCCCTCTCGCCGCCGCCTGCCCGACACCCGGATGGCGATCAACCATAAGTTCGACGTCGCCGGACACGAAGGCTACCTCACGGTCGGGCTCTTCGAGAACGGCCAACCCGGCGAGCTCTTCGTCACCATGGCCAAGGAGGGTTCGACGATCGGCGGCCTCATGGACTCCGTCGGCGCCCTCACCAGCATGTCCCTGCAGTATGGGGTCCCGTTGGAAGCGTTGGTGAAGAAGTTCGCCCACCAGCGCTTCGAGCCCAGCGGGTTCACCCGCAACCCGGACATCCGCCAGGCCAGTTCGATTATCGACTACGTCTTCCGGTGGATGGCCTGCCAGTTCATTCCCGGTTACCGCGAGTCGACGTCCCCCGGCGCCGGTCAGACGGAACTCCCGATGCCGGGCCTGGCCGGGGAGCTGAAAAAAAAAGTGAATCGGCCGGTCTCTGACCTTCCGATCGCCGACGAAGGGGACACCTCGATCCTGGTAAAGACGACCGCCACCAACTCCGAAGGGCAACCTTCTGTGGCCGCGGCCGGACATTTGGTCGCATCGGCTCTCACCTCGACGATCCAGAATCAAAAGGACGCTCCGCCGTGTCCCAAGTGCGGGCATATAGCGGTGCGCAACGGCGCCTGTTACAAGTGCCTCAACTGCGGTGAGAGTCTTGGCTGCTCCTGATCGGCATCGGTAGCCCTTGTGACGGTCTCCAAAGGCCGGGAAGCGGAAGCTTCCCGGCCTTTTTTGCCGATTTCCGGCCCACCTCCCGCATCCACGACAAATGACTTGTGGCTTCGGCCCGGTCGTTTGCTCAATGCACAGGTTCCCCGATCCGCAAGTCACTCGTTTCGCGTACCCGTATCCCGACCTGGACCGCCATGGAGACGACCTTTATCCGCACCGCACCCGAGATTCCCTTTCCCGGCATCCCCACCAGCTCCGACGGTGCTGGCGCCGTGGTTTGGGTGGAGACCCATATCACCCATGGGGCCTGCGCCTATCCGATCACCTCCTCAACCACGATGGGCGCGGGTTATCAGACCGAGGTATCGAATGGGCGTGCGAACCTCTGGGGTGACACCCTGGCGTTCGTGCAGGCCGAGTCGGAACATTCGGCGGCGTCCACCTGCGAGGGTTTCGCGCTCGCGGGCGGGCGGGTGACGAACTTCACCTCGGGACAGGGGCTCGTCCTGATGAAGGAGGTCCTCTACACGATTTCCGGCAAGCGGCTGCCGATCGTCTTCCACATCGGCGCACGCGCCCTTACCAGCCAGTCGCTGAACGTGCATTGCGGGCACGACGACGTGATGAGCGTCGCGGACTGCGGTTGGGCCATGCTGTTCGCCCGTAACGCCCAGGAGACCGGCGATCTCGCGCTGATCTCACGCCGCGCCGCCGAGGCCAGTGACACGCCGTTCATGAACATCCAAGACGGTTTTTTGACCACGCACACCATCGAGAATGTCCGGCTGCCCGAGCCCGAGTTCATGAGGGATTTCGTCGGGGATCCCAATGAGCGGCTGCGCTGCCTCTTCGATCCGAGGAATCCCATCATGTCTGGCGTCGTCCAGAATCAGGACTCGTACATGAAGGGCAAGATCGCCCAACGCGGCTACTACGACCGCGTCATGGCCGCGATCGAGGAGGCGATGACCGAGTTCGGTTCGAAGACCGGCAGGTACTATGAGCTCGTCGACCGATACCGGATGGACGACGCCGAGTACGCGCTGGTCGGTCTGGGAGGCATGATGGAAACGGCAAGGGCGGCCGTGGACTACATCCGGGTCCGGCACGGCATCCGCGTCGGGGTTGTCCATGTCACCTGTTTCGCGCCCTTCCCCGCAACGCAGGTCGTGGCCACGCTCCGCAACGTGAAGTCCTTCGCCGTGATCGAGCGAATGGACAATCCGCTCGCCCAATCCAATCCGCTCACTCAGGCGATCAAGGCCTCCTTCGCCGACGCCCTGATGGGAATCGGCTACGGATCCGCTGGTGGACTCCGCTATCCGGAGGTAACGCGGATTCCGAGTATCTGCTCCATCTCGGCCGGTCTTGGATCCCGCGATGTCCGCGCCGGGCATTTCATCGCCATCGTGGAGAACCTCCGGTCCGCGGCTTCCAAGGACTTCGCGGTGGTTGGCATCCAGCATCCGCTGGCGCTCGACCTCGGCGAGGATCCGGATATCCGGCCCGAGGGCGCCTTCTCGATGCGGGGCCATTCCGTGGGCGGTTTCGGATCGGTCACCACCAACAAGCTCATCGCCTCGTTCGTCGGCGAACTCTTCGACCTCCACGTGCAGGCTTACTCCAAGTATGGCTCAGAGAAGAAGGGGTTGCCGACCACCTACTACCTGACGGTGGCCGAGGAACACATCCGCTGTCACAGCGAGCTCGAACACGTCGAGTTCATCCCCCTCAACGACGTCAACGCGTTCAACCTCGGCAATCCCCTCGCCGGCATCGCCGAGGGAGGAAGCGTGTTCATCCAGAGCCACCACGCCGACCCCGCGGCCGTGTGGAACGACATCCCGGCCTACGGACGGAAGATCATCCGGATGAAGAACCTCCGGGTGTACTACCTCGACACCGTGAAGATCGCCCGGGGGATCGCCACGGATCCGGATCTCCAGCAACGCATGCAGGGGGTGGTCCTGGTGGGCATCTTCATCAAGGTCACCCCGTTCGCGGTGCGCTACCGGATGGGTGAGGCCGAGGTCCTCGGCGCGGTGGAGAAGTTCATCCGAAAGTACTTCGGGAAGCGCGGCGAGCACGTCGTTCAGGAAAACCTCGCGTGCGTGAAGCAGGGGCTGAAGGACGTCCGCGAGATCCCCGCGGAGGTCATCGCCCGCCCGGAGGAATCCTCCTCGGACAGGTCCGGCGAGACCATTGCGTTCGGCAAGTAGCTCCTTCCCTGGATCCCACCCCTTTCCCACTCCCCAGCCATGACCACCGAGAATCCCATCGAGCGGATCAACACCGGTCCCATCGGTCCCGACGTGCTGGATGTCCAGGACTTCAACGAGCGCATCGTGGGAGCCTACAACGACGGCTCAGGCGAGATGGGGCTTCCTGCCGACGCATCGACGGCGCGTTCCCGGATACCGGCCGGCACCGGCGTCCTGCGCGACTTCTCCTACATCGCCCCGGAGATTCCTCTGCTGAATTCGGAGAACTGCGTCGCCTGCATGGCTTGCGTGACCGAGTGCCCGGACACCGCCATCCTCGGGAAGGTCGTGCCGAAGGCGAAGCTGGAGACGGAACTCGGGCAGGTTTCCGATCCGAGCGAGCGCGAGCACTACCGGCGGCAGTTCGGGAAGACCACGAAGTTCTGGAACATCTACGAGAAGAAGGGCCAGGAGCCGGGCTACTTCGGGATCTTCATCGATCCCACCAAGTGCAAGGGTTGTGCGGATTGCGTCGAGGCCTGCGGCGACCACGGCGCGCTTTCGATGTTGAAGAAGGAGAAGGGGGTGCTGCCGCGGTTCCAGAAGACCTTCGACTTCTACCGCAAGCTTCCCGAGACCCCGAAGCAGTACATCAATGAGAAGCTGCTCACCGACATGATGCTGGCCGAGAGGTCCCTGCTGTATGCCGGAGGCGCCGGCTCCTGCATGGGATGTGGCGAGGGAACGGCCTTGCGCATGATGCTGGCCGCCACCGGATTCGTGTACGGACGCGAGAACATCGGCCTGATCAATTCCACCGGCTTTTCGACGGTCTACGCCTCCACCTATCCTTACAACCCGTACCTCCTGCCGTGGTCGAACTTCCTCTTCGAGAACGGACCGACCTACGCCATGGGCGTCCGCTTGCGCTGGGACCAGATGGGCTGGAAGGACAAGAAGCTCTGGGTCATCGGCGGCGACGGGGCGATGCTCGACATCGGCTTCAACGCCCTGAGCCGCATGCTGGCCTCGGGCATGAACATCAAGATCCTGTTGCTGGACACCCAAGTCTATTCGAATACCGGCGGGCAATCCTCCACCGCGACATTCACCGGCCAGAACACGAAGTTCTCCGCCCACGGCAAAGTGATCCCTGGCAAGGTCGAGCGTCGGAAGGAGGTCGCCCAGATCGCCATGATGCACCCCGACACCCTGGTGGCGCAGACCAGTTGTGCGATGACCAACCACTTCTACAAGTCGATCATCGCCGCCAACGAGTACGACGGCCCGGCCATTGTCTCGGTGTACATCACCTGCCAACCGGAGCACGGCGTCGGTGACAACATGGCGATGCACCAGTCGAAACTCGCCGTCGACACACGTACTTTCCCGGCGCTGCTTTACGATCCGCGTAAGGGTTCCAAGATCAGCGAGCGGCTAAGCCTCCAAGGTAACCCCGCACAGAACGACGACTACTACGTCGATCCGAAGTCCGGTGAGGCCTACGACTTCATCACCTTCGCCCGCAGCGAGGGTCGATTCGCCAAACATTTCGAAAGCGACGGCACACCGAGCCCGACGATGCTGGCGACCCGCGAGGAACGCCTTCAGAATTGGCTCCTTCTCCAGGAATTGGCCGGGATCCGTTGATTTCCGGAGGCGGATTCGACTCGGAATTCTACGACCGCTGCGGACGATATCGGGTCGAACCGGTCGTCGACTTCTTGCCGGTGGGATCATTGACCGGTTTCGCGTCGCCGTGGGCGGTTTCCGAAACGGGTCCAGTGGATTTGGAAGCCTGGGCCGGAGATGGTGTCGGAGCCGGCGAAGGCTTCGGCTCCGCGGCAAACTGCCGATCGAGGAGGCTGATCAATTCGGACTCCGCCTGCTTCCGCTCCTCGAGAAGTCGACGGATGATCAGGGGGGGCGTGGATCCGTACCGCTGCGTTCACGATGTCCTTCAAAGAGGCACCAGTGGTCTTCTGGGCAAGCTCGAGAAGGGCGGCGATATCCGCATCCGCCTCCCAGCTCCGCATCCGTGGGCGTCGAGCTTTGTCTGGTTCTGCCATGGGTTGAACCTTGCTGGGATTGGGAAAGGCAACTGGCCGTTCCCATCGAATCCCTTCCGGAATTCCGAAACGGTCGGGAAAGCGTTTTCAGCCTTCGGCGTCTTGCGCAAATGCAAGTTGGTGAGGCGCTTACGTAATACTGCAATTCTGCAATTCAGAGTCGTCGAGCGCATGAAACGTTCCTGCCCGTGGAACGAAGTCCGTTGGTTGACGGAATGCGGTTCCCTTTCGAGTCGACAGTGCCGGACGGTTGGGCCGGGTGATAAGGCCATCGAACGAGGACCCCGGTTCCGGTTAGGTAGAATCGGGCAGTCAGGCCACAAGGGACAGGTTCCTATGCGAGGGGTTCATGCCCAATTCGCAGGAGATGAGGTCACGAGGCCCAAACCGCAAACGGTGAACGCCGGGCACAAGGTCCACGGCAGACGGCGAAAAGAGCATGGACGCACCTGGAGCCGCGGAGTTGGCGGGAGGTGCAACCCCGAGCCCCTCGCGCCAGCGTCATGGAGTGCGCGAGTCCTCTCGCGCTTTGGAACGAGACACACCTTCGCAGTGGATCGCAGACAAACCCACGGCCGAAGCACATCGACGCCTCCGAATCTTCGTTGGATCCCCTGAAACCACTGGTTGTCAATAATATGGACCGGGTAGCCTACGGACGTGTCCCTTATGGGTTCCTTTGCGAGGCACGCCTGTTTCCACCTCAGAAGGGGCGGCACAGAGCAAGAGGTCTACCACGACCCGCTACGTCGACACCGTCAAAGAAGCCACGCCACCACCAGCCAAGCCAGTGTCTAGGGTAAACGCTTGTACACGTCATGGAGTCGAACTAAGAGTCCTGCTTCTTGCGCCAAGTAGAAGGGGTAAATCCAGTCCAGCGTTGGAATGCTCGAGAGAAGGATCGTTCGTCGGAATACCCGAGGCGCTCGGCGATCGCCGCGAGGGAGGCGGTAGAATTGCAGAGCGCTACAATGGCCTGCTTTTGGCGAGCAGCTTCGATGATGATGGAGACATGCAGACCCTCCGCAGCTGCACGACGCTGCAGGCTGCGAGGGCTGAGCCCCATCCGCACGGCCACAGCGTTGGTTTGGAAACAGCCTTCTTTCGCCAGCTCATTCACCGCTTGATCGAGGTGGACAGAGAAGGGCAGGGGTGGAACGGGCAGGCGCGCCACCTGCTCTAGAAGGTAGGACTGCAGGTAATGCACCATGCGTGGGTTGCTGTTGGGCCGAGGAACCTCAAGCAGATCCCGGTGGAACCATAACGTGTTCGAAGTAGCACCAAAGTTGAACGTTGTCCCAAAAATCTCCTCGTAGTAGCTCACTGAGCCGAATGGGCGATGCTTGCACTCCACCGCTGCCACCTTGCCTCGAAATTCGTCTCCCACCAGCAAGCGGCAGAGCAGAGTGATTCCGAAATCGATGGGGTGGCCCAGGTTCTCTACTTCCGGCAGGTGTTGAATGCTGATACGAACGAAGGCTCCGTCGCGTTCAGAAACAAGACGTCCGCCGGTCGTGATGCTGGCGAGATAGGTCTCAAGAAGCTCCAGCGCTTCTCTCCCGCGCGAGGTGTTTTGCGCGGCAAGAGCGAGAGGTCCAAAACCAGATATCGAACGTTGTCCCAGCATTATCCCCAAGGGAAGGCCAGGGCGGTCACGGGCTAAATGAGACCAGAGTCGGATGGCTTGCGCAAAGGAGATGCGCGCATTGGGATCGTCAAAGGCCGCCGAGTCCAAATTAACCGCAGAAAGCAGTGCGGCGCGTTCGACGCCGAGGGTGCCCGCCACCTCAACCAATTCGTGGGCGATCTCAGAAGCCATCGAGTTGGCAGTCATTGTCCGGATTTTGGCGGTGCCTGTCATGGTAGGAAGACTCCCGTCAAGGTATACTTCATTCGTGAGGGTTTCAAATACCGACCTGATCCTAAAATGCCCAGAGTATTCACTGCACTTGTAGCCTTGCTTACAACGTACCAGTTATCCTTAGTGACAACGTTCGCAAAGGACACGCGGCCAAATATTCTTTTGGTGCTCTTCGATGACGTCGGCTTCATGGATCTCGGCGCTTATGGCAGCGACACACGGACCCCAACCATAGATCGCTTGGCGAAAGCAGGTGTCAAGTTTAACCGCTACTGCTCCTCACCCTTTTGTGGGCCCAGCCGGGCCATGTTAATGACGGGGATGGACAACCATCAAGTCGGAATGGGCACTCTGGTCGAAACCGTAACCGAGAAGATGCGCTCGTATCCTGGATACTCGATGCGGTGGAAGGCGGATCAAGCGACGATTGCCAGGCGGCTTTCCCAAGTCGGCTACCAGACCTACGTTACTGGGAAATGGGGTATTGGAGAGGCGGGCGCGAACCTGCCGAACCGGTTTGGCTTTGATCGTTCCTATGTGATGGATGCTACCGGCGGAAGCAATTACGATAAAACGCCGTACCTACCGGGATACAATAATGTCGACTGGTTTGAGGACGGCCAACCGATCACGCTGCCTGACGACTACTATTCTTCGCGAAGCCTCGTCGACAAGATGATCAAATACATCGATTCGGGCGACAGCAACAAGCCGTTCTTTGCGTTCCTGTCGCTTCAGGCCTTGCATATTCCGGTGCAGGTACCCACATCATATATCGACGCCTACAACGGCGTGTTTGACGCCGGATGGGATGTGATGCGCAAGGCCCGGCTACAGCGGGCCATTGAATTCGGGCTGGTTCCCCCTACCACCAAACTGGCTCCATCTCCCGCGACACATCGCGCATGGGAAGCCCTGACACCGGAGGAGCAGAGGCGGGCCGCCCGCGAGATGCAGGTCAATGCCGGGATGATGACGGCGGCCGACGAACAAGTCGGCCGCCTGCTCGCGCACTTGAACGCCAGAGGCGAGCTGGAGAACACGATCGTCATCCTCACATCCGACAACGGCGCTGAAGCGGCGGTGACGAAGTTCGAAGGGTTCGCTGGGCTGGTGGTTGGCGGAATCGAACTGATCGAGGGCTTTGATACGTCCCTCGAAAATCTCGGCCAGCGGGGCAGCCTGACGTCCATCGGCCCGGAATGGGCGTCCGTCTCGTCAGCGCCCTTCAATCTCTACAAGTTTTACAGCAGCGAGGGCGGCATTCGGGTGCCATTGATCATCTCTGGCCCAGGCATCAAGGCATCGGGCATTTTGGATGCGCCTGTCCACGTGGCAGATCTGGTGCCGACCATCTTGGACGCGGCTGGCGTGGCATATGACCCTGACACCTTTTTCGGGCGCAGCGCCTTTCCGATGCTGACTGGGCAGGCGGACCGTAGCCGGACCCAGGACGAGGGCTTCGGTTTCGAGGTGAGCGGCAATGCGGCGTTCTATCGTGGTCAATGGAAGATAACGCGATTGGCGCCACCGTTGGGTGACGCAGATTGGAGGCTATATAATCTTTCGGTCGATCCCGGGGAGACTACGGACGTATCAGCGGCGAACCGCGAGCTGTTTGAAAGCATGCAGGCAGAATACCGCTCTTATGTCAAAGAGGTTGGCGTTTTTGAGCTCGGCCCAGATGACTCAGCCTTCAAGCAGCTTTTCAAAAAAGTTGCAACGAAGGCGTTCCACAAATATTGGCCCTATGCGCTCGGAGTGATTCTAGCATCTGCGGCCACCCTATATGTTGTGTTTCGGATTATCCGGAGTTTTGTACAATGGGTAGCAGACCGTAAGCGTTTGGTTCGCAAAGGACTTTAATGAGTACAGCGCGCCCTCAAGAATAGACACCAAAGATAAATTCAATTTAATCAATTAGATCTCATAACATATGCGTCAAAGAAATACCAGGCTTAATGTATTCATTTATGGATTCATCGCGCTAACGGTGATCGCGGGTGTGGCCGTTTTAAATGCACCCAAGATCCTAAACTTGCTGGGGTTCCACCGCCACTATGAAATCCCACCTTTTGATTTGAGAGGAAAACGAGCACTTGTTGTGACGACCAGTCACAATACATTGCAAGATTTAGACAATCCGGAGAAAGCCACAAAACCTACGGGAGTGGCTGGGTCTGAAATGACAATTCCATATTATGCATTTTTGGACGCCGGCCTGGAGGTGGACCTAGCCTCCATTAAAGGTGGCGAAATTCCCGTTGACCCGATCACCTTCAAGTGGCCGATTGCCGCGGGAGAAGACTATCGATTTCAAAAAGATACAGCGGCGATGAATAAGCTCAAAAGCTCGATTCCTATCGCTGACATCCAATTAGAAAAATACGATGTGATCTTTCTTTCAGGTGGGTGGGGTGCCGCCTACGACTTTGAGCAGTCAAAAAGATTGGCAGAACTCGTGACGGAAGCCAATGCAAGAAAACTTGTCATCGGCTCAGTGTGCCATGGTGCCCTTGGATTGGTGAACGCGAAGGATGTTGACGGTTCAATATTGGTCAAGGGGCGCAAAGTGACGGGCGTCACCAATAAGCAGTTGAAAGATTTCGGGATCTTTTTCACCCCGCGCCATCCTGAAACAGAGCTTCGTAAGGCGAATGCCATGTTTGAATCCAAAACCGAATGGCTGGACTTTTTTGCTACTCACGTTGTGGTTGATGGTAATCTGGTGACGGGGCAAAACCAAAATAGCAGCGGAGAAGCTTCTCATCGTATCCTGGAAATGGTATCGCAAAAGGCGAAATGAAGACCTATAATCCTGCATTATCCCTTCTTTGCTTCATCTTTGCCGGATGCAGTACTGTAGAACGGTTCAGATTGATCCGTGAATATGAACCTGTGCTGTCCAATGCATCACAGGTGGACACAACGGTCACGAATGTTTCCGCAAGTCGTGACAGCCGTGGACGACAGGCAGGCTTGATTTCAGCCTTCTATGGTCTGGATGATGGTTTAGCGAAAGCAGCAGATCGGGGTATCTGGCCGGGGGCTAGCGGTTCCGACGGTATGCCCATTATTTTTTCCCATGAGATCGACCATAAGACGATGCAGGTTGGGGACTTTAGAGTGACAACAGCTTCAGGGAAAGTTGGGAAGATTATTGCCGTGACCCTGGCTCCGGCAGATGACAAGGGCGAACTCAGAACCGTATTGTTCGCGGGGAGCTTTGGAAGTAGGGATGACCAACCCGTGAAAGTGGAAATTGTTGGCAATCTTTTATCGATAGACGGAACCTTGAACTTCAAGGGCGCGAGCGTAGGTGTCACACCCTTGGAAGAAGGCCCTACCATTGTTTGGGCCGAAGTGGTTCCCGAAGATCAGTGGGACATTGGCAAGAAGGCGACTGTCCTACCGTGGGGCGGCGGCAGCGGCGCTGCAGAAGGCACGAAACAGGTGCTGAGGGTAACTTGGAGTGGAGGAATTACCAGAGATGGTAATGAGGTTTCTGATAGGGAACGAGTTCAATATAAAGTCACCGTCCTCCTTGAGGATGGCAGCAAAATGGAAGTTACCCCTTTCGCTCTGAGCGATTTGGGGGATGGAGATAACAATCACGAACTTTGCTTGGATGTGGACGGTACATCGCTATCCGTTTCTTTCCCAGCCGGTTACCTGACTGATCCAAGGGGCGATCTTAATCCAAAGACTTCGATAACGATCCATCGTTAGCCAACCCAACCTAAAACTGCGATTGAAATGGATGTCGCGAGCCACAAAGAACACGTCCCTCTTCCGTCCCACGGCGATGGGACGGCACTTCCATCCAGCGGCCGGATAGCTCGTTGAATGTCAACCGGTAGCCTGTGTGCGTGTCCCTTTTGGATCCGCTGAAGTGCGACTGGAAGTCCTGCAGCGGTGAACTGGTGCAGAACCTCCATCGGTCCACGGCGGTGGTCCCACGAGTGGCGTCGCTGAGGGTCAACCGCGGCTACGGCGAGGAAGTCGGCAGGACCGAGGCCGCCTCGGGGTCAGTGGAATTCGAGGGTGTCGAGTTCTCCGAACAGTTCCGCCGTCGAAGCGGCGTCCAGGTTGCGGAGAGGAAGCCGGACGGGGCCCATCGGGATTCCTCTCGCCGTCATCAGCGCCTTGAGGGAGGGGAGGTAGCCGCGTTTGGCCAGGATGTCGATCAGGCGGACTGAAACCAGCTGGGCGGCGCGGGCGGCCGCAACATCCCCGGATCGGGCCGTGTCGACCAGGGTTCGGAACAGGGGTGTGGCCACATTGTAGGTGGACCCGACAGCACCGGTAGCGCCGTAATGGAACGCGGCCAAGAGCAGTTCGTCGCTACCCATCCGGATCTCCAACCGCCCCGGAGCCACCGCCGCGCAACGCTGCAACATGACGAGGTCGCTGTTGCTGAACTTGAGTCCGACGAGGTTGGGAATGCGCTCGAGGGCCGCCGCGAGGAACCGGTCCGACGGCAGGCATATTCCGGTGAGTGAGGGGATCTCGTAGTAGTAGAACGGAAGCTCCGGCGCAGCGCCTGCGATCGCCGCCATCACCTCGAGCAGCGCCCGGATGTCGGCCGGCTTGAAGTAGCAGGGTGCCACCGCTGCGAATCCTCCCGCACCAAGTTCGGCCGCATGGCGTGCGAGCGACTTCGCGTCCTCGATGCAGTTGGTTCCCACATGGACCAGCAGTTGCATCGGGCCTCCACGGAGCACCTCCGACCAACGGGTGGCGAGGGCCATGCGCTCCCCGGTGGTCATCGAGCTCGCCTCGCCGGTGGTGCCACATACGAAGACCCCGTCGACACCGTCGGCGACCAGGCGCTCCGCTTGGACTTCGACGGCTCCAAGGTGAAGGGAACCGTCCGCGTGGAAGGCGGTGGGTGGCGCGGCGATCAGCGGGAAGTGGGACATTGGATCTGGGGCGGGAAGGACCAAGGGATCAGGACTTCGGATTCGGAATCGCGGCGGGGAGACGGATGGCGGAGACGACCGCCACCGAGATGGCGGTCACCGCGGCGAGGATCAGGAAGGCGCGTGACATCGGGATGCCGGAGTCTCGCATCCGGCCCAGCAGTATGGTGATGCCGGCACCGGCGCTGATGCTGACGAAGTTCATGATCCCATAGCCGGTCGCGCGGTACCTAGGACCGACCAGTTGGGCGAGGATCGGCATGTTGTTGGCGTCAAACAGCCCGAATCCGAGGCCGAAAAGCATCATGCAGGCGATGGCCATGCCCAGCGAGCCGGGCATTCCGAATCCGATCAGGGCCGGGATGCAGAGGGCCACACCCAAGGCGCTGACATGGATCCGGCCACGAGGAGTCCGCCGGCTCCACCGGTCGGCCAGCACGCCTCCGAGGATCACGCCGGCAACGGAGGCGAGGGTGACGTAGCCAGTAGCGGAAAGGCCGGCGGGCCCCTGCTTCAGCCCGAACTCCGAGGACAGGAAGGTGGGCAGCCAGTTCTTCACCGCCCAGCCCGGTTGGGCCGGAAGGGTGAAATGGAGCACGAGCAGCAGAAAGCCGCCGCAACCGAGCAGCACCTTCAGCGTGGAACCAAGCGGGATGGGCTTCTCGCCCGCGGCCTGTTCCCGGGCCCGACCCGGATCCCGCAGCAGTCCGGCGAGGACCAGTCCGTAGACGACACCGGCGGCGCCGAACCAGATGAAGGCGTTGCGCCACGAGCTGGTGTCGGCGATCCAACCGCCGAGTCCGCCCAAGGCCTGGCCCACATACACGCCGCTGAGGTGGAGTCCGATCGCCCGGGACCGCGTCTCGCCAGGATGGGCGTCGGCGATCAGCGCCAAGGCGGCGGGCATGTAGAAGGCTTCGCTGACCCCCATCGCCGCGCGCAGCCAAGCCATCTGCGTGAACGAGTGTGCATGTCCGGTCAGCCAGGTGACCGCCGACCAGACCAGCAGGCTCAGGAGGATGGTCCAACGGCGGTTGAAGCGGTCGGCGAGGTATCCGCCGACGGGGCTCAATGCCGCGTAGACCCACATGAAGATCGCCATCAGCAGCCCGAACTCGGCGTCGTTGGCGATGTCCGGGATGTCGGACCGGATGGACGACCGCATGGTCGCCACCATCATGCGGTCGAGGTAGTTGAGGACCGCCACCGGCCAGAGCAGGGCGACCACGCCCCAGGCATGTAGACCGGTGGAACGGGATTCGCGGGAGTCGGTCACGGGACGACTTCATCCTCCGTGGCGGAGAAGCAAAAAGGCAACCGCCGTCTGTTTGCGGGACGCGGTTCCCGGTGGCACTGCGGTCACTCTGGAACCGGAACCCCCCAAGCGCATCGCCAGAAACGCGAGCCCATGGGATAGGTGAAAGGCTTCACAAACTTCCCAGTTTAAAAAGTACGGACACGTACTATCGTGCCGACGAACAAACGACGTTATGCCGATCCCCACCGTTGCCCCTGAGGCCGTTGCCGCCGCCAAGGCCCAGCTCGACGCCCACCTGCGCGAGATCATCCAGTGGCATTTCAGCCCCGAGACCGGCTGCCCGTTCTGGCTGGACTGGGCGAAGAAGAACTGGGATCCGCGCCGGGAGATCCAAACCTTCGAGGACGTACTCAAGTTCCAGCACTTCCAGGACGAGACGCTCCGGGACCTGCAGCCCGAGGTCTGGGTTCCCGCGGCGTTCAAGGGCCAGCCGTTCAACATCTTCGAGACCGGAGGCACGACCGGAATGCCGAAGCAGCGCATCGGCTGGAACGACTACAAGGTCGATTACTCGGAGTTCAGCGACAAGATCGCCGACGACCACTTCCCGCGCGGTGGAGCGTGGCTGATGATGGGGCCGACGGGTCCGCGACGGCTCCGGCTGGCGATCGAGCATCTGGCCAACGTCCGCGGCAGCTCCTGCTACTTCATCGACCTGGACCCGCGCTTCGTGAAGAAGCTGCTTTCGAACAAGCAGTACGACGTGGCGAAGCAGTACATGGCCCACGTGGTGGACCAGGCGGCCACCATCCTGAGGCACCGCAAGGTGAGCGGCCTGTTCACCACGCCGAAGCTGCTCGAAGCCCTGGCGGAGCAGGTGAACCTGTGGGAGGCCGGCATCCGCGGCGTCTTCTGTGGCGGCACCTCGATGAAGCCCCAGGAAGTGCGCTTCATCGTCGAGGAACTGCTTGAAAACCGCATCGGTTTCTATCCGACCTACGGCAACACCCTGATGGGTCTCGCGGCCAGCGTCCCGCTCCAGCCGGAGGACAACTTCAGCGTCACCTACTACTCGCCCCAGCCGCGCGCGGTGTTGCGGGTGGTGAAGCCGAGCTCGACGAACGAGTTGGTCAACTACGGCGAATTCGGTCGGGTGGAGCTGACCACGCTCACGAAGGAATTCTTCATGCCCCGGTTCCTCGAGCGCGACGAGGCCATCCGCCGTGCACCGCGTCCGCCCTATGCCTGGGACGGCGTCGGCGACGTGCGTCCCTTTGGTGCGATGGAGAAGACCATCGTCGAGGGCGTGTACTGAGGCAGGCGCCGATCCGGAGATCGCGCTCCCGGAACATGCGGCCCGCTTCGAGTTCCGGAGGCCGGAAGTGGATCGATCGCGGTCGGAACGAGAGGCCCGCCTTGCACTGCTGAATCCGGCGCTGCCCCAACAACCGCAGACCTTCCGGCCCGGTGTTGCGATGCTGGCAGCCACCGGAAACAGTCCGGTCAGACTGACAGAGCTCGCCATGGAAGCGCGGGCTTAACAGGAGTTCGTCCACATCGCCAATCCGGGTCGTCGGTTTGAACTCGACGACCCTTTTTGGTCGACCTGGCGGCTCGCCCTCCGAAAGCCGGTCCTTCCCGTTCCGGTGTTCTTCCGCAACCCACTCGCTTTGTGGACACGACTGGGATTGCTCGGCGCCGAGTCGAGTCGGCGACCCAATGGATCCGACCGGTAGGCCCAATGAGTTCCGTTGGACAACTCGACCCGGATCCCCGTCGTGGTGGAAGAGGCCATGCGGCAGGTGGTCCCGCCCGACCTGATCGAGCTTCGGGACGCGTTTGAGATCGCCCGACCGCGGGTGCTGGAGCTGGCGAAGGCCGCCGGATTCTAGGCACTTCGGTCGGGAGTCGTTCGATTCCACCCGCCCCACCATCGCTCGAAGGAGTCGGCGCCCCGGGCCTCCTGCAATCCCTTTTCGTCGTGCCACCACACGGCGGCGAGCCCGTGGCTGAACCGGGTTTCCCAAGCCAGGTGATAGGCTCCCGCCTCGAACCAGACGAGGTGGTCGCCCGGCGAGAGGTCCGACGGCAGGGGCTGTCGCGCGATCTGGTCCCAAGCCATGCAGGTCGGGCCGTGGACGACGGTCTCGACACCTTCCCCCAGACGTTCTTCCAACGGTTCGAGCCGGTGCTGCTCCCAGTTCGAGACCAGCGCGTTCATCGTCCGCCCTCCGTTGCAGATCAACTGGCGCAGTCCGCGGCGCTGCTTCCTGTCGAGGACCTTCAGCACGAGGATGCCCGAGCTGGCGGTGACGAAGCGGCCGTTCTCCAGCCACAGTTCCTCCACGAACGGGTGCGCGCCCAGGATCCGGCGGATCTGCGCGGCGAGGTCGGGAAGGTCCATGCCGGTGTCGAAGGCCTTGCCGTCTCGACCGGTGGTGTGGGCATGTGGAAGCCCGCCTCCCAGATCCACCACCCGGGGCTGCCAGCCGGTTTCGCGTGCGAGGGCCAGCGCTTCCGTCAGGGCGGCGGCATAGATCCCGGCCCGCGAGACGTTGGTCCGAAGGTGCAGGTGCAGCACCTCGGGGACAGGGCCGTTGCGAAGGAGTCCGGGCAGGACCTCGCGCGCCTCGTCCGGAGTGAAGCCGAACTGGGTCGCGAAGGTGGAGTGCTCGGGATCGAATTCCTCCCGCGTGCAGATCCGGAGTCCGCAGCGCCACCCGAGATCCCGGGCCAACGGCAGCAGCGCCTCCAATTCCCCAGCCGAGTCGAAGTTCACCCGCATCCCCGCTTCGGCCAAGGACGGCAGCCAAAGGTGTTTGGCCGGCCCGTTGATCAGGATGCTGTCCGTGGCGAAACCTTCCGCCCGTGCGGCGTGGTACTCGAACTCGCTGACCACCTCCACCGGACGTCCCGCCTCCCGCCACCAGCGGAGCAGGGGCGCAACGGGTTGGGTCTTGGTGGAAAGCCAGTGGGTGACGGGGAGGCCGAAGTCGAGGGCTTCCAGCGCGGACAGCCGCTCACGGACCGGATCGACAGCAAACAGGTAGAACGGCGTGCTGGCGCCGGCCTTCAGGGCTTCCGAGGCCAGACGCTTCCAGATCTGGATCGTTTCCGGGGCGTGGCCAAAGTCGAGTTGGGAGGGCATGGGAACGGGATCTTCGACGCGGATTGCACGGATTTGCCTCGAACCAACGTGGCATCCGTACCGAATGAATCCGTCCAATCCGTGTCGACTCAGCGCCGCTTCAAAGCGTGTGCCCCATCCGCTCGCGCTTGGTCTTGAGATAGCGCTCGTTCTCAGGGTTCGGCTTCACGCGGATCGGGAGCTGCTCGACGATCTCGAGCCCATGTCCCTGAAGCCCGACGACCTTCTTCGGGTTGTTGGTCAGGAGCCGGATCGTCTTGAGCCCGAGGTCGCACAGCATCTGGGCCCCGAAACCGTAGTCCCGGAGGTCCATCGGGAATCCCAGCTTCAAGTTTGCGTCCACCGTGTCGAGACCCTGCTCCTGGAGCTTGTAGGCCTTGATCTTTGGGCCCAGCCCGATGCCACGTCCCTCCTGGCGCATGTAGAGGATGACCCCGCGTCCTTCCTCTTCGATCCGTTGCATCGCGGCGTGGAGTTGCGGACCGCAGTCGCATCGCCGCGAGCCGAAGACGTCGCCGGTGAGGCACTCGCTGTGGACTCGGACCAGGACGCCCTTTTTCCCGGAGACTTCGCCCTTCACCAGGGCCAAGTGTTGGGTGCCGTCGACCTTGGATTCGTAGAGGTGGAGTGTGAACTCGCCGTAGTCGGTCGGCATGCGGATCGCCTCCACCTTCTCGACGAGCCGTTCCGACGTGCGCCGGAATTCGATGAGGTCCTCGATGGTGCAGATTTTCAGGCGATGACGCCTCGCGAAGCGAAGAAGCTCGGGAAGTCGGGCCATGGTGCCGTCGTCGTTCATGATCTCGCAGATCACGCCGGCGGGCCTGAGTCCGGCGAGCGAGGCGAGGTCGACGGCCGCCTCGGTGTGTCCGGCCCGGCGCAGCACCCCTCCAGGCTTCGAACGCAATGGAAAGATGTGTCCTGGCTGAACCAGGTCGGCAGGGGTGGCGGTAGGATCCACCATGATCTGGATGGTCCGCGCGCGGTCGGCCGCGCTGATCCCCGTGGTGACCCCGCGGGCCGCGTCCACGCTCACCTGGAAGTCGGTTTTGAAAGTGTCGCGGTTCTGCACGACCATCTGTTCGACGCCCAACTGCTTGAGCCGATCGCCGGTGGTCGGTACGCAGATCAGTCCGCGGGCATGCTTCGCCATGAAGTTGACGGCTTCGGGCGTGACCTTTTCCGCCGCGAGGACGAGGTCGCCCTCGTTCTCGCGGTCCTCATCGTCGACCACCACCACCATGCGGCCGGACCGGATGTCCTTCAGGACGGACGGAATGTCGTCGAACTGGCCCTTCTTCGCGTTCCTCTTCTTCATTCGAGCGGCGACACCATAGGCGCAAACCGCGAAAGCGG
Organism: Akkermansia muciniphila; assembly: GCA_945860685.1. Lineage (GTDB taxonomy): Bacteria > Verrucomicrobiota > Verrucomicrobiia > Limisphaerales > UBA9464 > SXXZ01. The sequence goes on along the minus strand of CAMASJ010000001.1, from coordinate 12,659 downwards.
GAAACAATCGACCGGCGACCGGGGTGGCGTGGTGGCTGAATCCGGGTCAGCGACGGGCCTGTCGGCGGAGCCAAGCCGCGACTCCGATCACCGCCGCGGAGACCATCGCGTGGTGGGCCGGCTCCGGGACCTGGGAAAGGATCCACGCCTGATTGTCGGCCGCGCCGAGACGGCTGGCGATGAAGAGGGACTCGATGTCCCCGGCGGCATCCGCTGCGACCAACGTGCCATTCGAGCCGTAGAGGGCGCCCATGTCGAAGATCGCCGCGTTGACCGTCGAGCCTGTGGGCGTGGTCCGGAACGAGGACTGGACGCCGTAGATGATGCCCGCGAGCTGCCAGACTCCGCCGACACGAACGAAGGTCGAACCGCCGCTGTCGCCGCTGGCGACGGTCGCCTCATTGGCGCCGCCATTGCGGGAGAACCCGGCCGCCAGGATGCTGCCGATGGGAGTCGATCCGTTGACATATCCCGAGTCTGCGAACTCGAAGCGGTTGGTTCCCCAGCGGAGGGCGCCAGAGCCACCCCATTCCCATCCGCGCAGGTTGTCCGCGTCGGTCGCGGTCGGCGACCGGAACTCGGCTCCGCGACCGATGCCGCGGCCGAAGACCACCATGTCGAGCGAGCCTTCGGAAGACCCGCTGTAAACCGGAGCGTGTGTTGGAAGCGTCCCAGAGACCGTCCAAATGGCGAGGTCGTTGGTCTGGGCGACTGCGAGCGTGGTGAAGGTCTGGCCGTTGGACGCGGTGAACGAGCCGCCTACGGACCCACCGACATGGCTGGCGGTGATGAACTGGTTTTGGGAGATCTGCGTCCCGACGAAGCCGTTCCAGTTGCCGAGGTACTGCCATCCGCTGCCTTCGAGGGCGCCAGTCGGCGCGGTGGTGTTGAAGGAGGGGTCCCCGGTGCTGGCGAAGACGATTGCCTGGGCCGTGTTGGCGGACGCCAAGATCAGGAGGGCGAGGACGGCTTGGAGGAAGGATGGCTTCATGGACCGGGGGGTAAGGGGATAGCGCGGCGCGTGCGACAGCGCGAGTGGAACTTCGGGCCGGAGAGCGATCAGGAAGTCCGACGACGCATCCACGAACCGGCCCCGACCGCGCCGGCCATTAGCACCGCGGCCCAGGTCGACGGTTCCGGTACCTGCGTGGGCGACTGCGAGGCGATCCACGCCTGGTTGGCCGAGACCCGGCTCACGACGAAGGAGGCGGGGATGTCGAAGGTCTGGTCGGTGGTGATCAGGTTACCGCTCGAGTTGTAGAGTCCCCCAAGGTCGAAGATGGCGGCGCTCAGGTTGGGACCGCTCGAGCTGGTGCGTACGGTCGACTGCACGCCGAAGATGATGCCGGCGAGCTGCCATTCGGACCCGTTGCGGACGAAGGCCGCGCCGCCGCTGTCACCGCCCGAGACCGTGCTCTCCTCGGCCCCTCCGTTGCGGTCGAAGTCGCCGATCAAGGCGGGACCGACTCCGGCATAGGAACTCTGGGAGAAGTCGAAGCGGTTTGTGCCCCAACGCAGCGCCGCGTTCGATCCCCATTCCCATCCACGCAGGCGGTTGGCATCGGTGGCGGAAGGAGCCGAGACCTCGGCGCCGCGTCCGACACCGCGTCCGAAGAGGACCATGTCGAGGGAGGTCTCCGACGTCCCCCGGTAGAGCGGCGCGGCGGTTGGGAGTTGGCCGGAGACGGTCCAGACCGCGAGGTCGTTGCGGGTCGACACGGAGGTGGTGGTGTAGGCGATGCCGTCGGACCCGATGAAGCTTCCGCCAATGGATCCCCCGACGTGCGCGGCGGTGATGAACTGGTTGGCGGAGATCTGGGTGCCGACGAAGCCGTTCCAGTTCCCGAGGTGCTGCCATCCGCTGCCAGCGAGTAGGCCTGTCGGCGCGGTGGTGTTGTGTGTCGGGTCGCCGGAACCGAAGGTGATCACCGCCAAGGCGGGAGACGAAGAAAGGGCCGCGACCGAGACGGCGCTCAGCAGGAGACGAAGTGGATTGGGGCAGGCCACACCCGAAACATCGGATGCCCTCCGGCCCGCCTTGAGCCTGCCGTCTCAGCTCGCGAGCTTCTCGAGCGAATTCATACGCAGCCTCACCCGCTGGTAGGCCTTGTGGCGCCGGAATGAGGCCAGATCGGGATCACGGCGAAGCCAGCGGAAATCCCGGTAACCCAGTTCGATGGCCATGCAGAGCGCGTCGGCGGCCGCCTCGAAGTCACGGGCCAGTGCGAGGCTGCACGCGAGATTGAAGTGGACGTCGGGATCCTCGGGGCGGAGTCCCTTCAGCCGCTGGTCCACGCGCAGCCCGTCCTCCACGCGGCCCCGCCGCGTGTAGTCGTCCCCAAGCAACTGCAGCGCCTCGATGTAGCCCGGATCGCGCGCGACAAGTCCTTCCAGGAAACCGATCTCGACGTCGAGGTCGCGGGTTTCCTTCCTTCCGAGTTTCCTGGGCTTGGGTGCCGCCATGTCGTCCGAATGTCCGGGGTGGGGAGCCCGCGTCAAGTTCCGCGGCGAAACCCGACCGGCTGTCCAGTTGACGGGCAGCACGGAGGCGGCAGGCTTCCTCCCGGTCGTGACATCAATCCCCGGCGTCGCCATTTCCAGAACCACGGCTTCCAATTCCCCTCCATGGGGTTTCTGGGCCTCCCTTGGATGGCTGCTCGCCCTGACCGGGCTCCATACCTGCGCCCAGGTTGGAGGGGTGTTGGTCGGGATCTTCGCCAAGGCCGTGTCGGCGGGCCTTCAAGGGGGAAGCTCCAGCCCGGACTTCAATTTCGGTGCGGGCGTGCTGTTCCCGTCCCAGATCGTCGCCCTTGCCCTCGTCTTCCCTGCGACCTTCTGGCTCGCGTGGCTGGCACGGACCGGTGACACATGGGGCTACTTGGGCTACCGGCAGTTCGGTTGGAAGCCGCTCCTCCTCGGCGCCTGCGGCGTCGGCGTGATCTGCGCCGTCTCATCGTTCCTGATCACCGAGAACAACTCGACGATGCTGGATCTCTTCCGAGATTCCGATTCCAAGGTCGCGCTGTGGATCACCGTGGTCCTCCTGGCACCCCTCACCGAGGAGTGGGTTTTCCGCGGGTTCGTCTTCGAGGGAATTTCCCTCGCTCGCGGCGGCGCCGTGACGGCCACCGTGATCACCAGCCTCCTCTGGGCCTCCATCCATCTCCAGTACTCGTGGCGGGAGATGTCGGTGATCTTCGTCTTCGGACTCGTCCTCGGCGCGGTCCGTCACGCGACCGGCTCGGTTTGGCCGCTGATCCTCCTCCACGTGTTCAACAACCTCCTCAGCTGCATCGGGCTGGAATGGGACCTCAGACATCCGGAATGAAGACACAGGGAGATCCCGAGGAATGGTTCGACGTCGTGGACGCGGAGGATCGCGTGGTCTCGAGCGCCCCGCGCAGCGAGGTCCATCGGCGTCGCTGGCGCCACCGCGCCGTCCATGTGCTCGTCTTCAACCGTCGTGGTGAGCTGTTCCTCCAGCAACGTTCGCTGGCGAAGGACGACTTCCCCGGCGCCTGGGATTCCTCGTCGGCGGGACACGTCAGCGCCGGCGACGACTACGCGCCGACGGTGTTCCGTGAGGTCGCTGAGGAGCTTGGCGTGGAATTGGAAGAGGCGCCCATCGAGCTCTTCAGACTCGATGCCGGCGACGAGACCGCCTGGGAATTCTGCAGGGTCTACCTGGCCCGACACGAGGGACCGTTCGTCCTCCAGGCATCCGAGGTCCGTGGCGGTGGTTGGTTCACCGCGCCGGCCGTCGACGACTGGATTGCCCGCCGTCCGGACGACTTCTCCAGCGCCTTCCGCAGGATCTGGAGCCGGTTCGATCGTGGCCTGATTCCTCGGCTTCCCGCTGCCGTCTCCAATCCTTAGTCTCCCGCCTTCCATGAAGTCCAATCCACGCGGGGCCTACCTGCTCATCCTCGCGACCTTCTTCGTGTCCGGCGTGGCCGGCCTGCTCTACCAGGTCGTATGGACCCGCTATCTTGCGCTGTTCCTCGGCCACACGAGCTACGCCGTGGTCGCCGTGCTCGCCGCGTTCATGGGTGGCTTGGCCCTTGGCAACGCATGGCTCGGCGCCAAGGTCGACCGCCTTCGCCGGCCGCTGTTCTTCTACGCCGGCCTGGAGGCGGGCATCGGTTTCTATGCGGTGCTCTTCCCCAGGTACTACGAGTGGATCCACGACCTGTTCCTCGGCGTGGTCCGGTCGGTTCATCCCGAAGGCGGTTCGCGGCTTGCGCTCCAGTTCCTCTTCGCCGGCGTCACCATCCTCTTCCCCACCGTGCTGATGGGGGCGACGCTGCCGGCGCTTACCCGCTATGTCACCCGCTCGCTCGGCGAGCTCCGCGGAAAGGTGGCCGCGCTCTACGCCATCAACAGCACCGGCGCTGTCGTCGGCGTCGTGCTCTCCGACTGGTGGTGGATCCCGACACTGGGCCTCGAGACGGTGGTCTATCTCGGGGCCGCAATGAGCCTCTCGATCGCGCTCGTGACCTACGTGGTGAGCGCCCGGACCGATGATCTCCACCAGCAGTCCGGGGCTGTGTCCCATCCGTCGGATGACGAGACGTTCTCCCCGCTTGAGCTGAAGGTCGCCCTGGTCTCGGCGGGAGTGTCCGGCTTCGTCGCGATGCTGTACGAGATCGCCTGGACGCGGCTTCTCGGTCTGGCCCTCGGCTCCAGCACGCACGCCTACTCCCTGATGCTGGCTACCTTCATCAGCGGCATCGCCGTGGGCAGTTGGCTGATCAGCGGATGGAAGCGCCGGTGGAACACCCTCACCGCCTTCGCCGTCGCGGAGTTGGCCCTCGCGGGCACGTTGTTCGTCTCGATGTGGTTCTACGACCTGCTCCCGTTCTGGTTCTCCCAGCTCGCCGGCCTCCTCGCGCGGCGCCCGGAAGCCTATCCGCTCTATGAGGTCTTCCAAGGCGTGCTGTGCTTCCTCGTCATGTTCGGTCCGGCTGTCTGCCTCGGGATGACGCTGCCGCTGGTGTCTCGGGTGGCCACGGCCGAGATCTCCAGAACCGGGCGTTCGGTCGGACGGGTCTTCGCGGTGAACACGCTGGGAACCGTACTCGGCGCCGCGTTGACCGGACTCTGGCTGCTTCCCAGCCTCGGGCTGGCCACGACGTTCGCGTTCGGAGTTGGCCTCAACATCCTCGTCGGCCTCGCGGTCCTCGGCGCGCGCCGTGGTGCGATGACGAAGTTCCTCGGCGCGGGTGTCGCCGGCACCGTGCTCCTGACCTTCGTCGCCTCGGTTTTCCTCGATCCGCGTTGGACTCGGGGATTCCTGCTCGGTCTTTGGCGCGATCCGCGCCCGCCCGCGACCGTCGAGGAGTACCGTTCACGGACCAAGATGTTCGCCTTGCCGTACTTCAAGGACGGCGCCGGCTCCACGGTGGCGGTCATCGGGGTGGACGATCCGGACAACGGCACACGGGAGCTCAGCCTGCGGGTGAACGGGAAGTCCGACGCCAGCTCCGGCGACGACATGAGCACCCAGCTCCTGGCGGGCCACATCCCGATGCTGCTCCACCCCAACGCGGTCAACGCCCTGGTGGTCGGCGCCGGCTCGGGTGTCACAGTCGGCTCCCTGCTGCAGCATCCCACGGTCACCAACGTCGACCTCGTGGAGATCTCCCCTGAGGTCCGCGACGCCGCCCGGGACCATTTCGACAAGCTCAACCACGACGCGCTCCGCAACCCCCGGTGCCGGACGGTCATCGAGGACGCCAAGACCTTTCTCAAGACCACCCCTCACCGGTACGACGTGATCGTGACCGAGCCCTCCAATCCCTGGATGGCCGGTGTGGCCGCGGTGTTCAGCCGCGAGTACTACGAGGACTGCAGGGAACGCCTTGCGCCTGGAGGCATCGCAGCCCAGTGGGTGCAGACCTACGAGACCGACGACGCCACCTTCGAGACCGTCGTCGCCACGTTCGGGTCGGTGTTTCCCTACCTCAGCCTTTGGCACACCTCGGTGGGTGACCTGCTTCTGGTGGGGTCGGTGGAGCCGTACAAGGTCGACCTGGATGCGATGGCCCGACGCCTCGCGGAACCCGCGGTCGCCGCCGACCTGGAGCAGATCGAGGTGACCCGCCTGGTCAACATCCTCACCCTTCAGGTCACCGGCCTCGGGGACGCCTTCCACCTCGTCCGCGGCGAGACGCGGATCCACAGCGATTTCCTCCCCATCCTCGAGTATCGAGCCCAGAAGGCGTTCTTCGTCCGGGGCAGCGCCGGGCTTCCGGACCGGGTCAACGAGTTGCAGAATCCGCGTCCCCGCACGCTTCTCGGGGAGCACCTCCAGCGGAACCCGCTTTCGACCAACGACTGCCGGGCGTTGGCGTTGCAGTTCTCCAAGATGGGCATCCCCGAGCTGCCCTACCTGCGTTCGATCCTGGACCGTTGGAAGACGCTGGCCCCGGAGGATGCCGCGCCGCTTCGGCTCCTGAGCTCCTACTCGATCCGCAATCCGGCCCCCGACGGCGACGCGGCGCGGACGGCCGGCGATCCCCTGTTCCGCAACGACGAGCGGTTGACGGACCTGGCGTTGCTGCGGAGTTACGCCGACATGCTGTTGCTGAGGCACCGGGTGCGGAGGTCGGCCTTCCATGTTCCCGCTTCCGAGCGGCTCGAACAGATCCTCGGGGTGCTCACGGAAGTCGATCCCGACAACCAGCGGATGCACCGGGCCCGCCTGGCCGAGGTTTGCTGGGATCGCGGGCAGGATGCCCGCGCGCGGAAGCTCTTCGAGGAGGCGATGAACTCCGACGAAAAGCGCTATGGACCGATCAACTTCAAGAAGGACGCCGGGGTCCTCACCCGGATGATGTCCCGTCTGGTGGACGCGGAACTCCGGGCCGGCCGGGTGCAGGCGGCCTTGGAGATGGCGGCGGCCTTCGGCCGGCTGGGATTCCTCACGCCGGATCTCTCCATCGGCGACGAATACCTCAACATGCTTGTGAGGCGCGCCATTGCGACGGCCCAGGAAGCGGCTCCCGCTCCCCTGTCCCCCCTGACCCCCAGCCTGGCACCATGAACCGCTCCGTTTCCGGACCGCGCTCTCGCCGCAGTTTCCTGACTCTCGCCGCCTGCTCCGCCGTGCTGGCCGGTTGCCGCGAGAAGGACGGCGACACCGGTGCCCAGGCGATTCGCCTCGGTCTCTTCGGGGCGCTCTCGGGCAGCGAGGCCGGCCTTGGCCAGTACACCGACATGGGGGCGACCCTCGCGCTGGAGGAGGTCAACGCGGCGGGTGGGGTCCTCGGCCGTCGGTTGGAGATGGTCCGGGAAGACAACCGGACGATGGCTGGGGAATCCGCGACCGCGGTGAAGAAGCTGCTGTCCCGCGACCAGGTCGTCGCCGTGATTGGCGACGGCAACTCGGGGCGTTGCCTCGAGGCCGGACCGCTCTGCCAGGCCGCCGGTGTTCCGATGGTCTCCCCGGCCGCGACCAATCCCAAGGTCACCGAGATCGGCGACTGCATCTTCCGCGTCTGCTTCACCGACCCGTTCCAAGGAGCCGTCATGGCGCGGTTCGCAAGGGAAACCCTGCACCTTTCCAAGGTGGGCCTGCTCGTCGACGCCTCGGCGCCCTACAGCCTCGGACTGGCGTCGGTCTTCCGCGAGCGGTTCGCTGCCGAGGGCGGAACAGTCGTCTCCGAACAGAGGTTCAGCGGAGGCGACAAGGATTTCCGTGCCCAGTTGACCGCCCTGAAGTCCGCCGGGATCGAGGCGGTCTTCGCCCCGTCCTACTACCACTCCGGCGGGCTGATCCTGAGGCAGGCCAGGGACCTCGGGTTCGACGGTCCGATGCTGGGCAGCGACGGCTGGGAGGCGCCGGAACTGCTCGAGGTCGCGGGCCGGACGGCGGAAGGATCCTACTTTCCGGTGCACTTCTCCCCCGAGAACACCGATCCGCTCGTCGCCGGATTCCTGGACCGGTTCCGCCGCCGCTTCGGAAAGCCTCCCACCGGCGTGTCGGCCTTGGCCTTCGACACCCTCCAGCTCATCGCCGATGCCCTCCGTCGTGCTGGGTCAGCGGAACCTCCGGCGATCCGTGCCGCCCTCGCCTCGACCCGGGAATTCCAGGGAATCACCGGCCGGATCTCCATGGACTCCGGACGCAATGCCCGGAAGCCGGCCGTCATCATCGGCGTCCGCGATGGGGCGTTCCGGTTCCTCCGCGTGGTCGATCCAGGCGACCCTGGACGCGCTTCGTCCTGAAGCCTGGTTTCGACGTCTGCGTGTCACGCCGCCGTGACGCTCGACTTTGGGTTGCCGGACGCGTTTCCTTTTCCCGGCCGGCGCGGTTCCGGCCCGCCAAGACATGACCGAATTCCTCCAACAGGTGCTCAACGGCGTCTCGCTGGGTGCGATCTACGCGCTGATCGCGCTGGGGTACACCATGGTCTACGGGGTCCTTCGCTTCATCAATTTCGCCCACAGCGACGTGTTCATGCTCGGCGCCTTCGTCGGCTGGGCCACGGTCGAACGACTCCACTTGCCGACCCGATCCTTCGGTGGCGGCCTTGCGGCGCTGGCCCTGGCCATGGTCGTCTGCGCCATCCTCGGGGTGGTGATCGAGAAGCTGGCCTACAAGCCCCTGCGGAACCGTTCCACCCTCACCGTCCTGATCACCGCCATCGGCGTCTCGCTGCTCATCCAGAACGTCTCGCAGAATCCCACCATCGGTTTTGGCCCCAATCCGCGCGCCTATCCCGAGCTCTTCCCCGCCCGCCAGATCCACCTGGGTGGCCTCACCGTCTCCACCAACCAGATCGTCGTCCTCGCCGTCACCGTCGTCCTCCTCGCGGTCCTGCACTGGATCGTCCACCGCACTAGGACCGGCACCGCGATGCGCGCCCTTTCCTTCAACGCCACGGCGGCGTCGCTGGTGGGCATCAACAACGACCGGATCATCTCGTTCACCTTCGCACTGGGCTCCGCGCTCGCCGGCGCCGGGGGGGTCCTTTACGCCACCCTCTACCCCAGCATCGATCCGCTCATGGGAACCCTCCCCGGGCTCAAGGCCTTCGTCGCCGCGGTCCTCGGCGGCATCGGCAACCTCCCCGGCGCGGCCCTCGGCGGACTGCTCATCGGCCTCGTCGAGACCTTCGTCTCGGGCACCCGCCTCTCCACCTTCCGCGACGCCATCGCGTTCGCCATCCTCATCGCCATCCTCCTCTTCCGGCCGGCCGGGCTGCTCGGGAAACTGAAGGTGGAGAAGGTCTGACGCCCATGTTCCCGCCGAGATCCCAGAGAATCCTGCTCGCCGTCCTGGCCGCTTCCGCGCTGCTTTCGGCCGTCTCCGGCCGGTTGAACCCCTACTTCCTCGATGTCGCGCTCGGGGCCGGCATCAGCGTCGTCCTCGCCTCCAGCCTCAACCTCATCAACGGATTCACCGGCCAGTTCTCCCTCGGCCACGCCGGGTTCATGGCCGTCGGCGCCTACGCTTCCGCGATGCTGACCACGACCCTGGCTCCCCGCCTCGGCCTTTCCGCGAACCTGCTCCAGTGGGTCTTCTTCCCGCTTTCCCTCGTCGCCGGCGGACTGCTCGCCGCGCTCGCGGGCGTCGCCGTCGGGGCGCCTTCCCTCCGGCTCAAGGGCGACTACCTCGCCATCGTCACCCTCGGCTTCGGCGAGATCATCAAGGTGGTTCTCCAGAACGTGGACGCCGTGGGGGCCTCCCGCGGGCTCACCGGGATCCCGAGCCACACCAACTTCTTCTGGGTCTTCGGATCCGCCGCCGTGACCGTCTATGTCGTCTGGGCGCTCCTCAACTCGACCTACGGCCGGGGCTTCCTCGCGGTGGCGGACGACGAGGTGGCGGCGGAGGCGATGGGGCTGAACACCACCGGATACAAGATCACGGCCTTCGTCGTCGGCGCCTTCTTCGCCGGTGTCGCCGGCGGCCTCTACGCCCACCTGAAGGGCTACCTCAACCCGGGCGGGTTCTCCTTCGACAAGAGCATCGAGATCGTGGTCATGGTCATCCTCGGAGGCATGGGCCGCCACTCCGGCGTGGTCGTCGCCGCGCTCCTCCTGACCGTGCTGACCGAAAGCCTCCGCCAGACGGGGGCGTTCCGGATGATCGTCTACTCGGTCCTGCTGATCGTGCTGATGTTGACCCGCCCCCAGGGACTGTTCGTCTGGCCCCTGTGGTCGAAGAAGGAGGGGCGCCCGTGAGCGATCCCCTCCTCGAACTCTCCGGTGTGACGATCCGCTTCGGCGGCCTGACCGCGGTGTCCTCCGTGGACGCCGACGTCCGGGAAGGGGAACTGGCCGGATTGATCGGACCGAACGGTGCCGGCAAGACCACGGTGTTCAACATGATCACCGGCGTGTATCAGCCCACCGAAGGCGCGATCTCCTTCGGCGGGCAGCCGACCGCGGGGCTCAAGCCCTACCGCATCACCGAACTCGGCATCGCTCGCACCTTCCAGAACATCCGCCTGTTCCCCAGCCTGACGGTGTTCGACAACGTCCGTGTCGCCTTCCACCTCCATCTCGACCACGACTCGGTCCATTCGTTGACCCGCGGTCCCAAGTTCCAGGCGGAGGAGGTCCAGTTGCGCGAACGCACCCGCGAGCTCCTCTCGATTTTCCGGCTCGAACGGGTCCAGGACGAACCGGCGAAGAGTCTTTCCTACGGCGACCAACGTCGCCTCGAGATCATCCGTGCCCTCGCCACGCGGCCGAAGCTGCTGCTGTTGGACGAGCCTGCGGCGGGGATGAATCCGACGGAGAAAGACGAGCTGATGAAGCTCATCCGCTTCATCCGCGACCGCTTCGGCCTCGCGATCCTCCTGGTCGAACACGACATGAAGGTCGTCATGGGCATCTGCGAACGCATCCACGTCCTCGAATACGGCCGCAAGATCGCCGAAGGCACCCCGTCCGGGATCCGCGGCGATCCGAAGGTCATCGCGGCCTACCTCGGCGAGGAACCCGTGAAGGAGTCCTGAGATGCTCGAGATCACCGACCTCATCGTCTCGTACGGCGCGATTCGCGCGCTCCACGGCATCTCGCTCCGTGTGGACGCCGGCTCCATCGTCACCCTGATCGGCGGCAACGGCGCCGGGAAGACGACCACGCTCCGCTCGATTTCCGGGATGGTGCGTCCCCGCTCGGGCACGATCCGCTTCGACGGACGCGACATCACCGGGATGCCGCCGCACGAGGTGGTTGGGCTGGGCTTGGCGCACAGTCCCGAGGGCCGGATGGTCTTCGCCAACCTCACGGTCCTCGAGAACCTCCACATGGGCGCCTATCTCCAGCGGGACAAGGCGTGGATCGCCTCCGAGCTGGAGTTCGTCTTCCACATGTTCCCGAGGCTGCGCGAGCGGGCGGAACAGGCCGCCGGCACGCTCTCCGGCGGCGAGCAGCAGATGCTGGCCATCGGCCGCGCGCTGATGAGCCGTCCCCGCTTCTTGATGCTGGACGAGCCGTCTTTGGGAATCGCGCCGCTCCTGGTGAAGGAGATCTTCGGCCGGTTGGTGGAGCTCAACCGGGATCGGAAGCTCCCCATCCTGCTGGTCGAGCAGAACGCCAACCTCGCACTCGAGGTAAGTCACTTCGGCTACGTGTTGGAGACCGGCCGCGTGATCCTCTCCGGTCGGGCGCAGGAGCTGAGGTCGAACTCCGAAGTCCGGAACGCATACCTCGGCGGGTGACCCGTTCGGATGGATCTCTTGGAGACGACCACCGGTTTGTCCCGTCGTTTTCCAGCCCGCTGAAACCATCCTCGCCGTTTTGCGTCTTGCACCGCACGTGTCGTTCTCCATCTCAAGATCCTTCCGTGTCTTCGCTTGGGCCGCGTTCCTCTTGAGGATGGTCTGCGGTGTCGCTGCGGCGGAACTTACCGCCGGGGCTCGCCAGGCGTGGGACGGCGGCCATCTTCCGCTGGACCCGGGTCGGAATGGTTGGCGGTTCGTCGAGGCGTTCCCTGGGATCGGACCCACATGGTCGATCGGGATGGCTGTTCCTCCAGGAGAAGACGACCGGGTGATCCTGCTGGGAATGGGTGGGCTCTGCATGGAGGTGACCCATCTGGGCAGTCCCTCGAACCATGTTGTTCGGCCATTCCTGGACATCTCCTCACGCACTTTCATTGGGGTGGAGTCCGGATTCCTCGGGATGGCCTTCCATCCGCGGTTCCAGACCAACGGACAGATCTTCGTCTACTACTCCTACAAGACCCGCGTCGCGGGTATCGAGGCCAGCGAGAACCGGCTTTCCCGATTCACGGTGCCACCCGGCGGCGACGGCAGGCCGGATCCGGACTCCGAGCTCGTCCTGTTCAGCCAAGCGGACCCTGGTCTCAACCACAACGGTGGCGGACTGAACTTCGGGCCAGACGGCTACCTGTACCTCGCCGTCGGGGACGGTTCCGTGTGGGACGATCGCGTCACCCAGCGGATCGACCGCGGCTTTTTCGGGGGCATCCTCCGCATCGACGTGGACCGTCGTCCCGGCAACCTCCCGCCGAACCCGGGCTTCGGCAGCAACCCGGAGGCGTACTCCGTGCCGAATGACAATCCGTTCGTCGGACGGTCGGACCACTCGCTCGGCGAACGGGTCCTGTGGTCCGGCCTGGATCCGGCCACACTGCGGACCGAATTCCATGCCATCGGCCTCCGGAACCCGTGGCAGA